>JAAVHB010000123.1 GCA_014799955.1 Butyrivibrio sp.
CAATGAAAAACAACGAGATTACCTATATACCGCTTTGCGAGGTTGCGGGCAAGCTTAAAACAGTTGACCCGGAATGCTCGACAATAAGGGACGCCAAGATTCTCGGAATCAGCTTCGGCGATTAATCCCGTACAGGAGTGAATCGTGTCATATACGGCTTTATACAGAAAGTGGCGCCCTGATAATTTTTCGGATGTAAAGGGGCAGGACCACATTGTTACAACTTTAAAAAATCAGATACGCTATGACAGAATCGGACATGCCTATCTTTTTTGCGGAACCAGGGGAACGGGTAAGACCACCGTCGCCAAAATTCTCGCGAGGGCGGTCAACTGCGCGAATCCGCAGGACGGGAATCCCTGCGGCGAATGCGAGGTATGCAGGGCGATTGCGGACGGCTCCTCGCTTAACGTAATCGAGATTGACGCGGCGAGCAACAACGGCGTCGATAATATAAGGCAGATTCGCGACGAGGTGGTTTACCGCCCGACCGAGGGACGCTACAAGGTATACATTATCGACGAGGTTCATATGCTTTCCATAGGGGCGTTCAACGCGCTCCTTAAGACGCTTGAAGAGCCGCCGGAATACGTTATTTTCATACTCGCTACGACCGAGGCGCACAAGATACCCGTAACAATCATGTCACGGTGTCAGCGCTACGATTTCAGGCGGATTTCCGTCGAAACGATAGCCGGAAGGCTTAAGGAGCTGACGGCGGCGGAGAACGTGAATGCGGAGGAAAAAGCCCTGCGCTATATAGCCAAAATGGCTGACGGGGCAATGCGTGACGCGTTGAGCCTTCTGGACCAGTGCATGGCGTTTTATATGGATAGGGAGCTTAAGTACGAGAATGTTCTTGAGGTTCTGGGAACAGTCGATACGGACGTGTTTTCTTCGCTGCTCAGACAGATTATCAACGAGGACGCGGTTTCGATTATCGGGACCGTTGACGGAATTATTCTGGACGGCAGGGATTTGGGGCAGTTCGTGGCGGATTTTACATGGTACTTAAGAAATCTGCTGATGCTCAAGGCATCCGACAGCGCCGAGAGCATGATTGATATGTCTGCTGAAAATCTGGCGCGCCTTAAGGAAGAGGCGTTTATGCTTGACGAAGCCGTTATAATGCGCTATATACGCATACTTTCCGAGCTTGGCTCCTCATTAAAATACGCGACGCAGAAGCGCGTTCAGGTTGAAGTCGCGATGATAAGGCTTGCGAGGCCGCAGATGGAAACGGACATGGAGTCCGTGACGGAACGTCTTAAAAAGCTTGAGGAGCTTGTCAAAGAAAAAGAGGATATAATAGCTTTGACGGCGTTAAGACCGGAGTCTCCCGCGGTCGTATATACACAGACGGCGGCTGAGGAGAAACCCCACGCGGCAAAGCCCCCGAAATATGAAATCAAGGCGCTGTCCGACGATTTACGTGAGGTTGTGACGAACTGGCGCGGGATAGTCGGTCAGATGGATAATGTATACGAAACCTTCCTTAAGGCGGCGCGGCTTACCGTGGTGGACGATAAGCTCTGCCTTGTCGCGGACAATAAATTCACTCATGATTTTCTTGCCACTGAGAAATGTATGAGCTCGCTGAAGAGCGTCATAGAAAACACGATAGGCAAGAGCGTTGAGCTTGAGATTCGGCTTCTTGAGGAGAACGCCGTGTTTGAGGATACGTTTACGAATGTCGAAGATTATGTTAAAATGAATATAACCGTAGAGGACTAATTTTAAAGGAGATATAGAAATGGCTAAACGCGGAGGATATCCGGGCGGCGCGATGCCCGGCAACATGAGCAACCTGATGAAGCAGGCGCAGAGAATGCAGCGCCAGATGGAGGAATCCCAGAAGGAGCTTGAGGAAAAGGAGTTTACCGCAACTGCCGGAGGCGGCGCGGTTGAAGTGACCATTACGGGCAAAAAAGAGATTACCAAGGTAAAGCTTTCGCCCGAGGTAGTTGACCCGGACGATATAGAAATGCTTGAGGATCTGATTGTGGCGGCGACCAATGAGGCAATCAGAAAGATTGAGGAGCTTTCGCAGGAAACCATGTCCAAGATTACCGGAGGTCTGGGGGGAGGATTTCCCTTCTGATGGATTACTACGGAAAGCAAATCAGCAGACTGATTGAAGAACTCGCGGCACTTCCCGGCGTCGGCGCAAAGACGGCGCAGCGCCTTGCTTTTCACATTATAGGAATGCCGAAGGACAGAGCGGAAAATCTGGCGCAGGCGATTGTGGACGCGAAAAACAATGTCTGCTACTGCAAGACCTGCCAGACGCTGACCGACAGGGAGGAATGCCGTATTTGCGGCGACGGGCAGCGCAACCATAAGCAGATTATGGTGGTGGAGAACGCAAGGGATTTGGCGGCGTACGAGAAAACCGGCAAATATAACGGCGTTTACCATGTGCTGCACGGGGCGATTTCGCCGATGCTGTCAATCGGGCCTAACGATATACGGATAAAGGAGCTTCTGGTGCGGCTTCAGGAGGACGTGGACGAGGTAATCATCGCCACCAACTCAAGCCTTGAGGGCGAGGCGACGGCGATGTATCTTTCAAAGCTTATAAAGCCCACCGGAATCAAGGTTACGAGGATTGCGAGCGGAGTTCCGGTCGGAGGCGATTTGGAATACATAGACGAGGTTACGCTTTTGCGGGCGTTGGAGGGACGCACACAGCTTTAGCCGGAGCCTATTTTGCGCGCCGAAGCGGAACGCCGCGCGGCGAAGAAGGAACAGCGGATTATGCCGAAGGAGCAGGTTTTAGTCAACGATATAATTACGGACCACAGGGAGCGTATGCTTAACCTTAAGAAATACTATCCGTTTTTCAAGCTGTCGGAGGTGTCCTTTTCATGGTTTATGGAGGGCGCCTGCGACAAACTTGACATGGGATATATTCTTATGGCGGTGCTGCGCTTTTTTATTGAGGAAAACAATTTCAAGGAGAGGGACGTAACCTACTCCATGTACTATGATTTCATGAGCGACTGCATACGCAGGGATTTCGGCATAGTGCTTGAGGAGCGTGAAAATAAAGTTCTTGTGGACTATATTTTTGATAAGCTAAAAAACGACGGCAGACCTTTTTCATTTGAATATTACGACCCCGTGGACAGGGTAAAAAAGGTGTCGCGCGTGAAGCTTCTAGAAAGCAGAATTCAGGACGGCACGGTATGGTACTCGATAAGCCCCGACAGCATTGAATTTTATCTTGATACCAAGGAAATAAAGGACGAGAGCCGTATAAGCGTCGAGCAGCTTCTTCTTGAAAAAATGATACAGTCAAAGGATTTCAAGGGCGGAGCCGAGGTCGTAAGGCGCATAAATCAGGAGGTCGAGCGCCTTAAGCACCGCAAGAATCAGGTTATGGAGCTTCTTGCTGTTGACGTGTTCGCCGGAATGGACGCCTACACGGAGTTTTTTGATACGGGAATGAAATGGTTCGACGAGGAGCAGAAGCTTTTTGTAAAAAATAAGGAGCTTATCGACGCCGCCTTAAAGCGCGCGGAAAACGAGCGGACTTCCGGCGATTCTGCGCAGCTTTACCGCACGCTTGAGGAAATTTACAGGCTGGACACGGAGCTTAAAATGGCGATGCACAATCACAGCGAGCTTTTGCGCGCCTGCACGGAGCTTGGAATAAGGGCGGACGAGATTATCCGCAAAGCCAAGCTTTCAAGGCTGCGCGGCAGGTTTGATTTTAAGGGCGCGCTTGATTCCATGATAAAAAATAACCGTCCCGACGCGCTTGAACATATTGTGAAGCCCTTTTTATGCCTGAATATACATAAAAGCTTTAACCTTGAAAAGATTGAGGATATGCTGAACTGCCGTCCGCAGTCCGGGGAAAAGGCGGAGAAGGCAGACATCGGCGGCGAGGAGGAAATCGTTTTTGAGGACGAGCTTGCAGAGGAGAGATTCGCGGGTAACGTGAGAGTGCTGCTGCTTATTCTTTTTGATATGCTTATGTCAAAAAATGAGCTTTCGCTCCGTGAATACAATGCGCGGATTGAGGAAATTTTCGGCTCTGAGGTATTCGCAAACGGCGATTACTACGCCTTTCTCGTGCATCTGTGCGGCAAGAGGGAATATATGCCGCAGACTGCCGCGGCTGAGGACGAAACATTTCTTGACGGTATTATAAGGGGCTTTATGGGGGAAGAACGCTTTGCGCGCTACGCGGGGCTGCATTTTGTGCTTGAGCTTTGCGGCGGCGATGAGGACGAAATCCAACTGGGAAACGGCTGCGCCGTGACGAATTTTGTGATAAAGAAAGTCTGAGGGTATGTGATGGAAAACAGGAATCTGGAGAAAGCGCTGGATATTGCGTCCGCTCTTTTTATGGGCGAAACGGTCGGAGGAAGGGGCAGCAACGCGATGCTGTATGAGGAATACAGTCATAATCCCGAGGTGTATGATATTCTCATGCAGATACTCGGAAAGCTTGACATAAGCCTGTACGAATACAATAACTCTCTTTTTATAAGCCCCGGCAGCACCAACAGGGTTTTCGGCTTTTCCAATGAGGAGCTTAAGCGGATTATGGGACTGCGCCTTAACAGGGAGCTTTTTCTAGTCTATTTTATTATATACAATATAATCACCGGATTTTATAAGGACTCGGCGGGGAGTACCTATCTTGAATATCTGCGGATTGAGGATGTGATTCGCTCGGTAGGCGCTTCCCTGACGGGAATGATTGATTACAGCGCGGGAATCGTTATGGAGGAGGCGGAGAGCGATTCGTTCAAGGCGATAGCTCTTTTGTGGGATGAGCTTCCCGACGTCAGCGCCGACGACAGAAACGAGGTGCGCGCCGCCAGAAATTCCCGCTCCGGCTATGTTAAGCTGACATTTAATTTTCTTACGGAGCAGAAGCTTTTTACCGAGTCGGAGGAGCGGTATTATCCGACGGACCGTTTCAGGGCGGTAGCAGAGAATTATTTTGAAAACAACAGGGGAAGGCTTTATGAAATAATGAATTCGCCTAAGGAGGAAAAGCCCGATGCCGCAGATTAACAGAATAAGGGTAAACAATATCAAATATAATTTCGGCACGCAGTTCTACGACGATTTCGTGATGAGATTTTCATGCCGCAACTCGCTCTATGACCTTGCGAACGGCGGCGGAAAAAGCGTGCTCATGCTTCTTCTCATGCAGAATCTTATTCCGAACTGCACGCTTGACGACAAGCAGCCGATTGAGAAGCTCTTCAGAAGCGGCAACGACAATACCGTGATTCATTCGCTTGTGGAGTGGAAGCTTGACACCTGCGATATGCGCGACGGTTTCCGCTATATGACCACGGGCTTCTGTGCCAGAAAGGCAAAGGACGGCGGCGATGAGGAGCGGCGGGATACGGAAAACACCAGCATAGAATATTTCAATTACTGTATTTTTTATAAGGAATTCGGGGAGAACGATATTAAAAACCTGCCGCTTGTCTCAAACGGGGAGCGAATAAGCTACGGCGGCTTAAAAACATATCTGCGCAATCTTGAGAAAAGGGATTCAGGGCTGGAAATCCGCATTTTTGACAGAAAGGGCGATTATCAGAATTTTATCGGAGAATACGGGCTTTACGAAAGCCAGTGGGAAATAGTGCGCGGAATCAACCGCACCGAGGGATATGTGCGTGCTTATTTTGAAAGCAATTACAAGACCACGCGCAGAATAGTCGAGGATTTGCTTATTGAGGAAATCATAGAAAAATCCTACAACAACAGAATCCGAAGGGGCGAGAGCGACGACGAGGAAATGGCGCAGACGCTTCTTGATATAAAGGATAAGCTTATTGAGCTGGCGCGCCGCAGGGAAGAGATACATAATTACGATACGCAGACCGAGCTGCTTACCGGCTTCGGCGGCGGCTTGGAGGAGCTTCGGGCTCTTTACGCAGACAAGCGCAAAGCGGAAAACAGGCTTATAGACTGCCTTATTGCGTGCAAATCAATGCTTGCCGCCAAAAAAAGCGAGGCGCAGGCGCTTGCGGCTGAGGGAGAAAAGCTTGACGCAGATTACATGGATGCGGCAAGCACCGCCGCGCTTGCGGAGCTTGAAACGGAGTTTGCGAGGCTTGACGGCGTTCTGGAGCTGATAGCCGAAGCTTCGGCAAGTCATGACGCGCTTGAGGCGACAAAAAAAGAGCTTTCCGAGCGTTTGGCTCTGAGCGAAGCGGCGGCGGATTACGCGGATTATATTGAATACAAGCATAAATACGACGAGATAAAGGAGCTTTTAAACAGCGGGAATATCGGCAAGAAGGAGCTTCTTGAAGAGCTTTCCGCTCTTGCGGCTGCTAAGCTTGAGTATGTTGAAAAAGAAAGCGCAGGGCTTGAGGAGGAGGCTCAGCTGGCAAAAGAAGCGGCAGACGCCGCAAAAGCGGAATCCGAGCGCGAAAAAGAGGAGGAGCAGGCTCTTTTTGCCGAAATCAATTCCTGCAAGGGAATGGAGACGGAGCTTTCCGACAGAAAAGAAAAGGCAGACGCGGAGCTTGAGCTTCTTATGCAGGGCTTGGGAATACTCACGGCGGATGACGCCGGGCGGCTTCTGGAGGAGAACCGTGAGCAGAGCGATGCCGCAAATATAAAAATCGCGGACCTTGAGAGAGCAATCGAGCAGGGGCGCGAAAAACAGCTTGACCTTGGAAGGCGGCAGGCGGAGCTTTCGGCGCTTGCTTCCTCCACCGAAAACGAGATAAAACGTCTGGAGGATGCGCTTTCGGAAGCGCTTGAAGCGGAAGAAAAGCAGAGTCGGCTTATGGAAATTTACGGCGTTTCCGACGGCGCAATGCTTGCCGAAACGGTTGAATATGTATACACAGGACTTACCGGAGAAAAAATAGCCGCGAAAAAGGAGCATGACCGTCTTGCTTCGTACCGCGCCGATATTAGAAAACAAAGCCTTCCCGCATATGACGCGGGCTTTGAGGCGGTACTTTCATACCTCAAGGGACGCTACGGCGACGGCATACAGTCGGGACGGGAATTTATAGAGAGCATGACAAAGGAGGACGCGGCGAAAGCCGTGAACGATTTTCCTCAGCTTCCATATGTCATTCTTGCGGGAGCGGAATATGAAACCGTTGTGAATGACAAAGTTCTGACCGCCATAAACACCGGCTCGTATGTGATTCCGATAGTTCCCGCAGATTCGTGGCGGGACGGCATAAAATGTGCCGCCGCATATAAGAACATGAGTTTTTTGTGGGACGGGGCGGCGCTTGCGGCGGAGCTTGAAAAGACAGGAGAGGACATAGCGGTACTTGAGGAGAGTATAAAAAAGCTTGAGGGCAAATGTGAGGTTGCGAGAAACGATTTGACGGCGGCGCAGCTTTTGCGGAATGCCGAAAGCCCGGCTTTGGTAAGAGAAAAGATATTTCAGGCTAAAAATCGGATTTCTTCCTACAATGAGCGGCTGGACGCGCTTTATGACGAGAGTGCGGAGTGCGGGGCGGGAATCTCAAAGCTGAAGGAAAGTCTGGACGGGGAACGCCGCGCATTGGATGAGCTTAAGCGCGTATTTCATATATACAGCCGTATAAATGAGCAGAACGGCGCGGCGGAAACGGCGGCGGCGCAGCTTTTTGATACCGTACAGCGCAGGAAAAAGGCGGAGAAGGATTACGGTCTTGTCAAAGCAAGGCTTGATGAAAGCTTACGCCGCGCAGAGGAAAATTCCGTCAAAGCAAGAGATGCGGGCGCGCGTCTTGCGGGGCTCAGACAGGATTTTGCGGATAATTTCAGACAGTATCTCACGGAGGAGGCAAAGCCCGTAAGAGATATGACACAGGAGCAGATTGACGCGAGAGCGGGCGCGCTCAAAAGCCTGCTGAACGACGGACGGGGCGATGCCGCCGACAAGGAGAAGCTTTTGTCGGAATACGAGGCGTCCATGCAAAAATGCGCGCAAAAGCTGCTTTATGCAGGCTTTGGAATTGATGAAGCGGAGAAGCTTTACAAAGAGGGCAGACTTATAAAAGGCTCCGTTGAGGATATGCTTGAGCTTAAAGCCGAAATTTCCGCTTTGGAAACAAAGCTTGACAAGCTGAAGGCGTCGCTTGATGAGCGTAATGCGGACAAAAACCGTATTGAAGGCGGAATTGCGCACGGAAGGCGCAGATATGAGGAGCAGTTCGGTAATTTTACACGGCAGAATATGGAAAATCCGCAGAATACTTTGCTCAAATACCGCAGGGAAATGTCGGCAATTAAAGGGCGCCGTATAGATTTGGACAGGAAGGTTAAGGAGCTTGAAAGGTCGGGCAGAGACGGGCTTCTTATGGAAAAGGATCTGGAGAGGCTTGTCAGAAACGCGGGGCTTGCCGTGCCGAAGCTGTCGGAAGCGGAAGCCGTAGGAGACGGAGTAAAGCTTACTCCGGAGGCATACGAGGAGGGATGGCGCGGCTACGAGAGGATTCTGGCGGAAGAAAACAGGCTGAAAACCAAATTCTATAAGGATAAGCAGGCACTTGCGGAGGAGCTTGACAGATGCCGCGCCTATGAGCTGGCTCAGGAAATCCGTGCGGGCGTGGAGCTTCCGGCGGATACGCAGGAAGTTGACGAATTGTTGAAAGGTCTTTCCGACACCAACGAATGCATCCTGCTTGAAAAGGACCGCATTGAGAAAACCGTCGGCGATATGGAGAGGATAAAGGACAGCTTTGAGAACAGGTGCGTGCAGATATGCGCGAATATCCGAACCGAGCTTGACCGTTTCCCGAAGCTTTCACGGATTACCTTAGACGGCGAGGTGGTTCCGATTGTGACATTGGCGGTTCCGTATATCAAAGAGGAAATATACAAGGAGCGGATGTCTGTTTATATTAACGAAACCGTGTCGGGCGCGGAAACCTTTGAGGACAGGGAAAGCAAGCTTAAATATATCAGGGGAAGACTCTCGTGGAAAAAGCTATTTTCCGTTATTGTCACCGATATGAACAGCATAAGGCTGTGTCTTTACAAGCGCGAGCATATCAAGGACCAGAGCCGTTACCTGCGCTATGAGGAGGCGGTCGGCAGTACGGGACAGTCACAGGGAATTTATATACAGTTCCTTATCGCGATAATCAATTATATCGCGAGCATCAACGCGTCGGGAAAGGATACGTCCGTCACCGGCAAAACGATTTTTATCGACAATCCATTCGGTGCCGCAAAGGATGTGTATATCTGGGAGCCGATTTTCGGAATGCTCGCGACGAACCATGTACAGCTTATCGTTCCGGCGCGCGGCGTAACTCCGGCTATAACCCGGATGTTCGATGTCAACTATATTTTGGGACAGAAATTCGTGTCGGGAAGACAGCAGACCGTGGTGACAGATTACAGAAGTCAGGTGCAGGCTGGCGAAATGGATTATACCAGACTTGAATTTGAGCAGGCGACCTTCGATTTCGTATGATGTTTTTGACATTGATATTTCACTGTGTTAAAATTAACTATTAGGAGCTTCATGTTTAAGAAGAGGTGAAAAGTGTGGACAGAGTAGAGCTTGGAATAAAACTTGACCAGATAAACAAACTTCGGGAGAAGAGCGAATATGCCGATGCCGCAAAGGTATGCGACACCATAGACTGGCGCAGGGTTAAGAAATGGTCGGAGCTTTCGGTGGCTCAGGAGGTTTATGAAAAGGCGGGCAGAATGAAGGACTCCCGCAATATCTGTGTGTACGCGTATAACAGGAGCCTTGGAGGCAAAAGACTTTTGTTTAAGCTTACGGAACTGTCCATTGCGATAAATGACCTCGAAGAGGCGGACGATTTGTACAAGGAATTTGTCGAAACCGCCCCCCGTGACATGGAGAGATACATACTTTTGTATAAGCTTAACAAGGCGCGCGGCGCCGGGAATAATAAGCTTATAGATATACTTGAGGAATATAAGCAGAATGAGCTGGACGAGCAGTACGAGTATGAGCTTGCCGAGCTTTATGCCAATGCCGGAAGAATTGACGACTGCATAAGGGAATGCGACGATTTGATTCTGTGGTTCAACGAGGGCGAATACGTCGAGAAGGCGCTCAGGCTCAAGGCAAAGCATGCCGAGCTTACCAAGGCGCAGATGGCGAAGCTTAAGACCATGGAGGAATTCCGCGCGGCGGGCTTTGAGTACGAGTCCGTGCTGCCCGCCTACGAAAGCGAGCCGGATATACCCGAGCCGCCTGCTGTCCAAAGCCGCCCCTCCGCTGAATATACGGGTTCCGGCAAAATATACGACGAGGAATACAGGATTCCCGAAAAGGATTACAGTATATACGATACGCAGAACGTGCAGGCGGAGCTTGCCAAAAACATGGCGGCAATACTTGAGGGCATAAAACGTGCCGACTACGCCGAACGAAATATACAGGAAACTCAGGAAGAGCGGACGCAGGCCGCCGATGAACGGTTTGTACAGACCGAACCTGTCGATATGGAGGATTATTACGGCAGGACGGCGGAGATTTACAGCAGTCCGCAGGAGTTTTACGGCGTTGCGCAGGAGCCGGAGCTTTATGATGCCGAGCCGGAGGAAATACCGGAGGCTCCTTTGCCCGACGAGACACAGGCTTTTGTTGAATCATTGGACAGCGAAGCGTCATGCGAACCGGAGCCGACCGGCACAGATAATCCCTATCGCCCGGATATGCCTTATGACGGCTTTGACGATATGCCGGTGGACGAGCCGACCAAGGAAATACGCATAAATACGCATCACTGGAAGCGCTACAAGAGCTATATGGTGGAGGACGAAAGCCCCGAAGCGTCGAATCCTCCGTCTGAGGAGAACGTTGGCGCGCTTCCCCGATACCTTGTAGAAAAAAGCGAGAGCGAGGCAGAGTCCGTAACCGGACCGGAATTTATTATAGAGGATTTGGAAACGGTTGTTGAGGTCGGCATTGACGATGAAGCCGTAACCGAAGCTTTGGAGGCAAAAGAGCCGACATCGGAAGAAACGGACAGTTATGACGCGTCGGAGGAGGCAGCTGAGGAGATGCCGGTTGCGAAAGAAGCGCCCGAGGAATCCGCACCTAATGAGGCAACCGAAGAAAAAACGGTTCCGGAAGAAGTGGCCGAAGAATCGGCAGCAGAGGAAGTGTTGCCCGAAGAAGCAGCAGAAGAGCCCGTTGAAGAAGAAATACCGTCGGAAGAACTTTCGGCAGAACCGACGGAGGAAGAAAACACCGCGCAGGAATCCGCTGTGCAGCCCGCTGAAAAAGAGACGGAGCAGGAGCCCGTTCCTCAGTCTGCCGCGCAAGAGCAAGCGCAGGAGCCCGCTTCTGTGTCAGTGACAGCGGCGGACAATGCGGAAGACAGTGAAATAATAGACGGTCAGATAGATTTGCTGGCTTGGCTTTCATCAGACAGCCAAAGCTCAGAAACCGTAGAAACAACGGAAGAAACGGAAACTAATCCGGAAGCGGAGTCCGCCGCCGAAACGAAGTCGGAAGCCGAATTCAAAACGGAGTCGGAAGCAGAACCTGAGACGAAGCCGGAAACGGAATCCGAGCCGGAGCCGATAGCGGAAGAAGCGGAAACAGAAGCGGAGCCGCAGCAGGAGGAAATTCTTCCCGAAATAGAGGAACCCGAGAGCGAAACTGAGGAGGACAAATCCGTTGAAGAGGTCATGGACGAGATGACGCGTATGCTCATGGCGGAAGTGACACAGGATATAGAGGAGAGAGAAAAACAAAAGAAGCCCACCGGAATAAGTGAAGAAGAATATATCGCGACTTCGGAAGCCGAGAGCGAGGATAAATCGGATGAAGGTGAGGCAGAGAAGCAGGCGGCTGCCGCGGCTGCTGAAAGCGCCGTGACGGATGAACCGGATACGGAAGATGAGGTCAGCGAAGCCGAAAATGAGATAAAGACCGATATTTGCTACGACGAGGGCAATGATTTTGTGCTCAAGGAGGCGGAGCGTAAATATCTGCGCCAGTACCTCTTTATGGACGGGTTTGAGGCGCAGGCGGCTCAGATTATCAACAGTAAGAAAAGGGAAATCCCTGACGGAACATCGTCAAAAGGCAATATAGTTATTTTGGGCAAAGCCAAAACCAACAAGAAGAATTTTGCTATTGATTTGTTTAAAGCAATGCACGCGCATGACGGGGCGGGCTCGCTCAAAATTGCCAGAACGGCGGCGGCGATTATCAACCGGAACGGGATAAATTCGGTGGCCGACAAGATAAAGGGCATGACGCTGATTGTGGAGCATGCGGACCAGCTGACGAGGAAATCCGTAGGCGAGCTTTGCGAATTTATGAAGGGCGATACCGAATCGATGCTGGTTATGCTCACGGGCGAGGATTATGCCGTAAAGCGTCTTTTTACCGAGAATCCCGATTTTGCGGAGATGTTTGACTATACCGTGCATATCCGACAGTACACCGTAAATGAGTTTGTCGCCATGGCAAAGGAATATTCAAGGATTAAGGGTTATCTGATAACGGACAGGGCGCTTTTGAAGCTCTATCTTATGATTGACGGTCTTGTTGCAAATGATGACGGCGCGCAGGTAGACGGCGTAAGGCGTATCGTTGACAACGCCATTGAGCGCAGCAGGAAAAAGCCCAAGAAATCGGGCGCGTTAATCCGTCTTAAGGAAAAAGATTTTGTAGAGTGAGGAATTTATGCTGGAGGAATTAAAGGAAAAAGTGTTTGACGCCAATCTTGAGCTTGTGCGTCAGGGACTTGTGATTTATACATGGGGAAATGTCAGCGGAATCGACCGCGAAAAGGGACTTGTCGTGATAAAACCTAGCGGAGTTGACTATGGCTCCATGAAGGCGTCGGATATGGTGGTTGTGGACTTACAGGGAAACGTGGTTGACGGGCATTACAATCCGTCGTCCGATACGCCCACGCATCTTGTGATTTACAACGAATTTTCGGAACCGGGCGGAATCGTGCATACACATTCGCCCTGGGCGGTTGCGTTTGCGCAGGCGGGAATGCCGGTAACCGCATACGGAACGACCCATGCGGATTATTTTTATAAGGATATACCCTGCACGCGCGCGCTGACCGAGGAGGAAGTGAGCAAAGAGTATGAGCGCAATACGGGAAATGTCATTGCCGAGACCTTAAAGGGCGAGGATATAATGGCGACGCCCGGAATTCTTGTGCGTAACCACGGTCCGTTTGCGTGGGGAAAAGACCCCGCAAACGCGGTATACAACGCGACCGTGCTTGAGCATGTCGCCGAGATGGCGTACCGCACAAGGACGCTTAATTCCGGGGCGGAGCGCGTACCGCAGTATCTTCTGGATAAGCATTACAGCCGGAAGCACGGCGCGGACGCATATTACGGACAGAAGTAGGCGTATTGGGTTTACTGCCCGGGTTTTAATGTGAAAAATGTATGATTTGACATACATAAATTATCAAAAAACATTACAGGAGGTAATTTTACAATGAAATTTTTTATCGACACCGCCAAGGTGGAGGACATCAAAAAAGCAAACGATATGGGGGTTATCTGCGGCGTGACCACAAACCCTTCGCTTATTGCCAAGGAGGGCAGGGACTTTAAGGAGGTTATCGCAGAAATCGCGTCAATCGTAGACGGGCCCATCAGCGGAGAGGTAAAGGCAACGACGCAGGATGCGGAGGGCATGATTGCTGAGGGACGCGAGATTGCGGCAATCCATCCCAATATGGTTGTTAAAATCCCGATGACAGTCGAGGGACTTAAGGCTACAAAGGCGCTTGCCGCAGAGGGCATCAAGGTAAACGTAACCCTTATTTTCTCGGCAAATCAGGCGCTTCTTGCGGCAAGAGCGGGAGCGGCTTATGTATCTCCCTTCCTCGGAAGACTTGACGATATATCACAGCCCGGAATCGATTTGATAAGGACTATTTCCGATATTTTCCTTAACTATCCCGAAATTGACACCGAGATAATAGCCGCAAGCATCCGTAACCCGATTCATGTTACGGACTGTGCGCTCGCCGGAGCGGATATTGCGACGATTCCTTACGCAGTTATCGAGCAGATGACAAAGCATCCGCTTACGGATCAGGGAATCGAGAAATTCGTTGCGGATTACCGCAAGGTTTTCGGAGACTGAAAATAAAGTAACATTAATGAAATGAAACACCCTACGGGTATACCATTATGTGCTGAAAAGCAGCACAATAACAGTGAAAGGAAAAATAAAATGAGCACAAATATTGATAATATGTCGGTAAACGCCATAAGAGTTCTTGCGGCGGATGCGGTTCAGAAGGCGAATTCGGGACATCCGGGACTTCCTCTCGGCTGTGCGGCAATCGGATATGAGCTTTGGGGAAGGCACCTTGCCCACAACCCTGCAAATCCCAAGTGGGCGAACAGGGACCGCTTCATACTTTCGGGAGGACACGGCTCGACGCTTCTGTATTCCCTGCTTCATCTTTTCGGATACGGACTTACCAAAGAAGACCTTATGAATTTCAGACAGGACGGCTCTCTCACGCCGGGACATCCCGAGTACGGTCACACGGTAGGAATTGAGGCTACCACAGGACCTCTCGGAGCGGGAATGGGTATGGCGGTAGGTATGGCTGCCGCAGAGGCGCATCTTGCATCGGTTTTCAATAAACCGGGATTCCCCGTTGTTGACCATTACACATATGTACTGGGCGGTGACGGCTGTATGATGGAAGGAATTTCCTCCGAGGCGATGTCGCTTGCGGGAACGCTGGGCTTAAACAAGCTCATCGTGATTTACGATTCCAACAGCATCTCGATTGAGGGCGGTACGGATATTGCATTTACCGAGAATGTTAATAAGAGATTTGAGTCCTTCGGCTTCCGCACAATCACGGTTGACGACGGCAACGATATCGATTTAATCGGAAGAGCTATCAAGATAGCTAAGGCTGAGACACAGAAGCCCGTTCTTATCACGGTAAAAACCAAAATAGGCTACGGCTGTCCCGCAAAGGAGGGCAAGGCAAGCGCTCATGGCGAGCCGCTCGGCGCCGAAAACATCGAGGCTCTCAAGGATAATCTCGGATGGCCGTCAAAGGAGCCGTTCTTTGTTCCCGACGAGGTATATGACAATTATAAGGAGCTTGCAAAGGCGGGCGCGGAAAAGGAAGAAAAGTGGAATAAGCTTTTTGCCGATTACTGCGCAAAATATCCCGAAATGAAGGAGCTTTGGGACGAGTATCATGACGCCGACAGAGCGGCAAGGGTTCTTGACAACGAGGATTTCTGGGCTCACGGCGATGCCGCTGAGGCGACAAGAAGCGTATCCGGCAAGGTGCTCAACAAGGCAAAGAAGCTCATGCCTAATCTTGTGGGCGGCGCTGCGGACCTTGCACCCTCTACCAAGACATATATGAACGACGCGGGAGATTTCTCGAAGAATGATTACACGGGCTGCAATTTCCATTTCGGAGTAAGGGAGCTTGCAATGTCGGCAATCGGCAACGGACTTATGCTGCACGGCGGCTTGAGAGCCTTTGTATCGACCTTCTTCGTATTCAGCGATTACACCAAACCCATGGCAAGGCTTTCGGCGCTTATGAAGCTGCCGCTCACCTTTGTTTTCACGCATGACAGCATCGGTGTCGGTGAGGACGGACCTACGCATGAGCCGATTGAGCAGCTTGCGATGTTCCGCGCAATGCCCGGTTTCGCGGTATACCGTCCGTGCGACGCTACCGAAACGGCTGCGGCATGGTATTTTGCCCTTACAAACAAGGACACTCCCACCGCTTTGGTGCTTTCGCGCCAGAACCTTCCTCAGATGGCAGGTTCAAGCCGCGACGCGTTAAAGGGCGGATATATAATAGACGATTCCTCAAAGGCTGTTCCCGACGCAATCCTTATGGCGTCAGGCTCCGAGGTATCGCTTGCGGTTGAGGCAAAAAAAGCCCTGCTTGCGGACGGAATCGATGCAAGAGTGGTAAGTATGCCTTCAATGGATATTTTTGAGCGTCAGAGCGACGAGTATAAGGAAAGCATTCTTCCCAAGGAATGCCGCAAGAGAGTTGCCGTTGAGGCGCTTTCGGACTTCGGCTGGGGCAAATACGTCGGACTTGACGGCGCTTATGTGACCATGCACGGCTTCGGCGCAAGCGCTCCTGCGGAGAAGCTTTTCGAGAAATTCGGTTTTACGGTTGAGAATGTCGTAAATGCCGTAAAGAGCCTGTAATTCGGTCTTATAAAGTATGTTTTTTCGTTGACAAAGCAGTTTTTGCATGAGAAAATTAAATTGCGGGGGGAGACACCCATAATAAAAAACGAAGCAGAATCCGAAGGGGGAGACACCCATGACCAAAAACAGAAAGGCGGCGTCCGCGGACGCGTCTGGGCAGACAGTAACTGTCCTTGACCGGAACGGAACGCCTATCGGAAGAACTTATCCCAGACGAGCAAAGGGATTGGTAAAGAAATGTCGGGCAGAATATGCTTCCGACGATACAATCCGTCTGTATGCAGACTGTCCGATGTATAATGATACGGAGGAACATACGATGGAAATAAATGAAAAAATTAATTACGGTGAGAATGCAAAAACAGCAGCGGAGGTAAAGCGTGAGGAGCAGATAAATTACATTTATCTGGAGTCGAGAGAATGGCGCGTCAATCCTGATACGGAGAACCAGACGAAATTTGAAAGATTTTTTATGGAAACGCCGTTGTACGGGGATATGAAAGAGGTTCTTTCGCTCGGCGCATGGTCGGGCGAGTGGTGCGAAATCATCAGCAGGAACCTGCCGCTTGACAAGGGAGCGAAATACAGTTTCGTCTTTTGGCTTAACGGAGGCGAAAATGACCGGTTCAATGAACGCTGCGAGCTTCACATTCTTTTTACGGACCGTCCCGAAGGTGTGAGCTATCGGGACTGGGAGCAGAGACAGTGCTATAAGCTTAACCGCGGCTACACGAAGCCCCTTAAGAAATACAAGGGCTGGGAGCTGTATTCGATTCCGTTTACGGCGGGCGATGAGTTTGCGCAGCTTCGTTTTGTTGCGCAGTATGCGCCCATGGCGCTGCTTCGTGCGGACGGGCCCGATGCTTATGCCGGACTTGAAAATATTCCCGACGAATATGAAGGCTTAAGACCTCAGCGCCACAACATTGTGTTTGAGGACGGATGGCCGACAAACACGAGGTATGCAACCAAGGTTCTCGCGGCAATAGCGGAGGGCAAAGGCGAGTCGGACGGTTCGGGCAGAAATCATGGCGGCGGAGCTTCTTTTCCGTTTTCAAAGCTTATTGATATGGACGGTTTAGCGGAGCAAATCGCGGAAAACATCGATACCGACGATATTGCGGAGCAGATAGCGGATGGTATCGATATGGATGAAATATCGAGGCGGATAGTGAGAAGCATTGACATGGACGAGATAGCCGGACAAATCGCGGATAATATCGATATGGACGAAATATCTGAGCAGATAGCGGAAAATATTGATATGGACGAGATTGTTAAGCGGATAGTCAGGTCTGCAAGAGAGTAATTAAGTTGAATCCATCATAAAGAGGAAAGCCTCTTCATATCACTCATGTATTGTGAGGATATGGGGAGGCTTTTTTTGTAAGAACGGTGACAAATACAAAAAATGCTTTAATCGGTATAGCTATAAAATAGTAATCTCATATATATTTTTGTTTTTATTGAGACATATCTGTATTTGGTCATTTGCCAATAATAAGGTGAAGCATTTGACAATAATTTACAGCCATTGTATAATTATAACATACTCTATTTTAAACATAATGAGAAACGAATATGAAGAAACTCTTCAAAAAAATATTATTAATATTACTGGCTTCTGTATTTTGGATTCAAACAACAAGTGTTGGCGCTGCAATTGGAAACACAAGCACATTTTTATACAGTGATGACTATTTTTCGGGAGATAAGACATTTGTAAATAAGCTTTCTTTGTTTTTCAGGGCAAGCGGTCATTCAATACTTTTGGAAATCTGACGTACCCGGCGGCATGGATTGCAAATTTGCATATATCAGTGTATGCTATGGAGCAAAAAGTAATACCGTTACAGGTAAAAATTTGTGCAGCACTTTAATAAGTAGCGGATATAAGGCGGCTGTGGGATATAATACATCAGTGAAGGTGAGTGAATCGCGGGTTTATGAAGAAACATTTTATAAATATTTGGCACGGGGAAAAACGGTACATGAGGCTAGGGTTGCGACTGAGAATGAACTAGGGGGAGAGTATAGTGATATTATTTCCTCGGAACAGTATTTCGGTAACTTGGGATTAATCCCATAAAATAAATTAAATATAAACGGGAGGGATGTATTATGAACAAAAAAACAATAAGGGTGTTGCTTTCGGCGTTCGCAATCGTTCTTGTGGCGGGGATTTCTTTTGGCATTGCCATGAAATTAAGAGCTTCGGACAGCACGGGAGAGATGGATCAGATAATGGCAAAGAAGGATTTTGAGCTTAAAGGAGAGAAATTTTTTTATGTAAGCCCGAATGAGGTTGATTCATTGTATTCCGACAAAATAGCATACAGGAATGCCGACGGAGATTATTATTATTTTGACGCCGATACACAGAGGCTTTGCGTTATTGACAATACGATGATTATGGATGAAAAAGATTATTCCGGTTTGACGACGGAAAATGTCAGACCCTACAGTGACGGAACGGCATTGCTTGAAAATGCAAAGGAGCGCATTGAGAAGTGGATTAACGACGATGAAAAGGCTCAGGTGGAGTGGAGAACGGAAACGGATGAAACAGGAATAACAAGAATAAAAATGTGTCAGGTGCTGAATGACGAATTTTCCGTAATACTGGCAAGCGCTCTGTATGATATGGACGGAGATTTTCTGTTTGCGCATATAAATTACGATTCCGTTCTGGACAGCAGCGATTTTGCCGCATATGTTTCCGAGGAGGAGGCAATAGAGAAGGCAAAAGCTTTACTGTTGGAAGAATACGGCGAAAGCGATTGGAGAGAAGTCGTTGCGGTAGAGGTTACAGGTAAAGATGGCATATATTGGGATGTGAAATGTATGAAAACAATCGGCGGTTACGCAGTTCGCGTCAACGTGCTTACGGGAGAAACCGTGTTTTACGATATGCTGAAATAATAACAGACATGGATAAATCTAACGGGGCAGGGAGCGATTCCCTGCCCCGTGTTTTTGTTATATCAGTTATAATACTGCGCCTGAGCCGCAAACATTCCGGCGTATATTCCGTTTTCGTTTCCGACAAGTTCGTCGTGTGTGCCGTATTCCATGATTTTTCCATCGGAAAAGACGGCGATTCTGTCGCAGAAGCGGCAGCTTGAAAGCCTGTGGGAAATGTAGATGGCTGTTTTGCCGCCCACGAGATTTTCAAACTGGCGGTATATGTCGTATTCCGCTACGGGGTCGAGCGCGGCGGTGGGTTCGTCGAGGATTACGACGGGCGATTTTTTGTATAAGGCTCTCGCAATTGCGATTTTCTGCTGTTCTCCGCCCGAGGGCTCCACGCCGTTTTCGTCAAAGAATTTAAAAATAATTGTATCGGCGCCGTTTGAAAGGGAGCCGATTTTATCTGCAATTCCGACCTGTGCGGTCAGCCTGTCAAGCTCGTCGCTGCCGCATTCGCTGTCAAGCGTGATATTTTCCGCTACGGAGAAGCCGAAAAGCTTGAAATCCTGAAATACGGGAGAAAACAGCGACATATACTCCGTGTAGTTGTATTCCTTTATGTTTATGCCGTCAAGCAGAATCTCTCCGTCTGTCGGGTCGTAGAGACGGCACATAAGCTTGATGAAGGTTGTTTTGCCCGCGCCGTTAAGCCCGACAACCGACAGATGCTCATCGGGCTTTAAGGTGATGCTTACTCCGTCGAGAACGCGAACGTCCGTGTTGGGGTAGGTAAACGAAACATTGCGAAATTCGATTGTGTGGGGCTTATCCACGATATGGAGCTCGCCCTTTTCAATGGCTGCGGGATATTGCATGAATTTTATATATTCATAGGCGTAGTTGCTGCGCTTGCCTATGTCCTGCAAGCATTCGGTCACCTGCTGCATCTTGGAGTGAAAGGTCGCGCCCGCGGTCAGCATCTGCGAAAATACGCCGATTGTAATCCTGCCCATAACCGCAAGGATTCCGAGATAAAGATAGTAGCCGAAATCCTTTGCGACATCGGCGATTGTATTAAGAATGCCCAGCGGAAGCTGGCGGTCCGCCTGACCCTTCCAATGCCTCATGCTTTCGGTATTATAAACGTCCCATTTATTTGCCATCATGTCCGACGCGTCGTAAAGACGGATATCCTTTCCGTAGCGGAAATCCGTAATCTGAAAGCCCAGATAACCGAAAACGCGGTTCAGCTTTGAAAGCTTTTCGTAATGCTCGATTTCAATTTTGTTCTGCCTGATTCTGATAAAAAACTGAATGACAAGTATTACTCCCGTAACCGCAAACAGCAGAGGTGCGTTTATAAGTATGATGACGATCACTCCGGCAATGGCAATTAATGCCGAAATCATAGTCATAAAAGGGCGGATGATTCCTGAAACTCCTCCCGAATACCACGAAATACCTTCTTTCGCCTTCTCTATCTGGTCGAGAGCGTTTTTATCCTCCGTAAGCTGGAAATCAAGCTCCATGACGCGGCGGCTTAATTCCTCACTGATCAGGTTGTCAAATTTTTCGGCATATTTTTCCATAATAACTCCGATAACGGAGTTTGCGAGGCTTAAGACGGCTTCCGCGCCGACGGTTATCGCGGCGTAAATTACGAGAAGCTTAATATCACGCGCTCCCAGCAGCTCATTGATAATGAGCGGCGTAGTGATTATGGCGACGAAGGGAGAGAGTGCGCCGAAAATTATTTCCAGTAATCCGCAGAAGAAAAAACTCTTGTGCGTCCGCCATGCGAAAGGAACAAAATATTTAAGCGAAGCGGATATTTTGTAAAACGGTTTTGTATTTGCGTTGTTGTCATTCTTCGCTTTCCGCATAATCTCTGCCCTCCTTGTAATACTGTGCCTGAATCTCAAATATTTCGGCATATGCCCCGCTTCTGCTTATCAGCTCCTCGTGGGAGCCGTATTCAACCATTTCTCCCGATTTAAACATAGCGATTCTGTCGCAGAAGCGGGTGGAGGAAAGTCTGTGGGAGATATAGATTGCTGACTTATTTTGGATTATTCCGTCAAAATTTTTGTAAAGCTTATATTCCGCAAGCGCGTCAAGCGCAGCGGTAGGTTCGTCCAGAACGATTATTGGCGCGTCCTTATACAATGCCCTTGCCAGCGCAAGCTTTTGCTTTTCGCCGCCTGAAAAATCAACGCCGTCCTCGTGGATAACCTTGAGCATTTCCGTGGAAATGCCGTTTGTAAGGCTGTCAAGCTTATCGCCTAAGCCGGCCTTGCGGGCGCACTGCTCGGAATAGGCGTTATCCGTCTGCTCAGAGCGCTTCATGGAAATATTTTCACTTAACGGAAAGGCGAATATTTCCACGTTCTGGAACACGGGAGCAAAAAGCTCGTAGTATTCGTCGCGTTTGAAGCGTCTTATGTCCGTTCCGTTCAGAAGAATTTCACCCTCGGTAACATCGTAGAGCCTGAGAAGGAGCTTGATAAAGGTGGTTTTGCCGGCTCCGTTAAGTCCGACAACGGCAAGGCGTTCTCCGGCTTGAAGGGTAAGGTTAAGCCCCTTTAAGGCGTAACCGTCCGCTCCGTGATATTTGTAGGATACGTTCTTAAATTCAAAAACATATTTGCCTGTACGGGGAACGGGAATAAAATCCCCCTCCTCATCCGTCTGCAAATCCATAAAGGAACGGAAATCGTCGGTCTGCATGGAGCGTTTTTTAAATTCCACAAGCGAGTTTAAAAACAGCATGAGTGTCTCGGAAAAAGTCGCCGTAAGTCCCAGAAACATCGTAAAATCACCTATTGACAGATCCTTGCCGACAACCGCGGCTATAAGGATTGCGTATACGGCGCCCTTTGATATTATTGACATAAAATGAGCGAATACCGAGTTCACTATCCACAGATTCCGGCTGTGAAGCATACGCTCCTGCTTCTGCATGAGGATGCCGTGCTGTTTGTCCGAAAGCCAGCCCCTCATATTGAAGAGGCGGATGTCCTTCGCGTAATCAAAATCCTGCGTCACGCGAACCATATAATTTATTTTTCTCCAGGTGGGAGCAAGAGCGTCCCATGTTTCCTTCTTGTCTTTTTTTACCGTGTAGCGGAAAAAAATATACTGCACTACCGCAACCGCGGCGAGAATTATAATCAGCCGCCAATCAAGTACCATTACCGCCGAAACCGTAACGACCATAAGCACAAGCTGTCCGCCGAATTCATAGACGGAGTGCATCATTCCTTCTACGCCGTTGTTGTTGCCGCCGGTCGCCTGTACCGCCTTTTCACTCATGTCAAGAATCTCGGGCTTTTCGAGCTGCTGATAGCTCATTGTCAGCGCCTTTTTTATTCGTTCGGTGATAAGCTTTCCCCTCATGTAAATAAAATAGAACCACCGCCTGTTGTTTGCTACAGTGTTCAAAAGTACGGACACAAGCTCGACGCTTGTAGTAATTGCCAACAAGGATAAAAGCGGCTTTATATCCTTGTCGGGGGTCTGTGACTGCGCCTGTATGATGTCGATAACAAATTTGCCTATAAAGCTCCACATAAACCGCACTGCCGAGCCGGCAACCACACCCAGAAGCATAAGCCATATAACCGACGGGCGGTATCGGTGTATTTTTCGCAGAATATAAAATGAGTTGCTTAAAACCCCGTATTCGGTGTGGAGCGGATTGTCATTTTTCTTATTCCTTTTTGCCCTCATTTGATTTACCTTTATCGCAATCCTTTCTGTAGGTATCGTTTATGAAAAACGGAGTAAATTTATTGTTTGTCTGATAATTGAACGCGTCCGGGCGGTAAAGCAGAGTTCTCGTAAAGTTGATGAACGATACGAAATTGCAGTCCACGAGCCATTGACATATTTTTTCGTTTTCGGACTGTCCGGTATTAAGGTCAGCCTCCCATATAAAATTCAGCTCAAGCATATCATTGATAATGCTTCTTGCCCTTTCCCCGGAAATGCCAAGCTCCGCGGCGAGCGCGTTTACCGTAAAGAGCATTGTTGTGGGGCGCCCCGCAAGAAAGTACATTGCTCTCAGGGCATCCGGCTTTGTGAGGAATTCAAAAAGCCGGAGCATTTTCTCATCATATTTCAGAACGGAATCATAACCGCATTCGGGTGAAGGCATCAGCAGAAAATATTGAAGATTTCCGTTGAGTCTTGCCTGAAGCCAGCCGGTTTCCGTGGTGATCTGGCTGTGGGTTTCCCAGTCCTTGGCTTCAAGTACGGATTTGAATATCGGGACATATTCGTCAGCGCCGACAAAAGCGATAGTGCAGGCGCGGCATATCTCAAATATTTCCCGTATTCTTTCGTCATACGGAAGCTCTTTGATATAATTTATAATTTTCTGATAAATGCTGACTTCCTTTTCCGGTATCTTTCCGAAAAGCTCGTCTATTGTAACACCGAGAAAATCGGCAATTGCCGGGAGCAGTCCGGCATCGGGATAGCTGGATATTTCCCATTTGGATACTGCCTGCGCGGATACGCCCACTGCGTCGGCGAGCTGTTCCTGTGTGACTCCCTTCTGCTTGCGTATTTTCCGCAGATTGATACTGAATAGATTATCCATGCAGCTTTCACCTTTCTTTGAATAGTGCGGCTTTTGGGCGCGTAATGACATACCGGGCGGATGCTTCCGAAATGTTTGCAGTTTTATAATAACGCAATTAAAAGTTGAATACAAGGTATACAAAGTTTAATAAAACAACTTGAACTTGATAAAACAAACAAAAACAACTGCCGGTTTAGTTGAACGCAGCCCTGTTTTTACGTATTATACATTATACGGAACGGCGCCTAAGAAATAAAGTTTGTAAAATAGTTATAATTATTTTGTAAATTCTGAAACCGACTTGTGTGTATAATTCGTCATTTCTTACAGATACTAGCAGCACAGACAAAAACAAAACGATTAACTATGCGACTGCGCTTAATGTCATTATGCGCGGGATTGGTAGCTAGCGTGGAAAACGGAGGAATTTTTTATTATGAAGGCAACCGGTATAGTTCGCAGAATTGACGACCTCGGTCGGGTTGTTGTTCCCAAGGAAATACGCAGGACGCTGAGAATAAGGGAGGGCGACCCGTTAGAAATATTTACCGACAGGGAAGGCGAAATTATTCTTAAAAAATATTCTCCAATAGGAGAACTCGGTGATTTCGCGAGACAGTACGCGGAGGCGCTCGCGCAGACCACCGGAAATGTTATATGTATAACGGACAGGGACCAGATTATCGCGGTGTCGGGCGGTTCCAAAAAGGATATGCTTATGCAGCCGATAAGCCAGCAGCTTGAAAATGTTATTGACGGAAGAGAAAACGTCATGGCGACAAGGGAGGAACGCAAGTTCATTCCCATTACGCAAGGCGAGGAGGAATTTCAGGCGCAGGCGATAAGTCCCATTATCTGCGAGGGGGACGCAATCGGCTCGGTAATAATAACGACCAAGGAGCCTAAGACAAAATTCGGGGAAACGGAGCAGAAGCTCACCTCGTCGGCGGCGGGATTTCTGGGAAAACAGATGGAAACCTGATATTTTTGCGGGATTGGACAGACGGCTGTCGCTTAACGGAAGTAAATTCGTTGAAGCGGCGGCCTTTTTATTTATTTTAACATAAAAATAACTGACTTCATCAATTTGACTTGCGGAGCTTTTTATCGTAATATATAAATATAAGACAGAGGGAAGTTCCGTCGGGCTTACAGAGCTTCACGGAAATGCTAAGGAGGAATTTTAATGGCGTTCAAATTTGATTTTTTGAATTCTAAGGAAAATAAAGCACCTCACGAAAAAGATACGAGAGAATATAAGGAACCGAGACCGCAAAAGGAGCAAAAGCCGCTGACGGCGGAGGAGGTCAGGGGTATCGTGAGCCGTGAGATGAATAACGCAACCGCCAAAAATCAGGTGATAGGTTATTTTGACAGCATTGCCGCCAGCAGCGTACGCACCGAGGCTATGCTTACCGAGCTTAAGGAAGAGCTTGAAACCAGTCTTGCGATAATAAAGGATACCGTGCAAAACAGTGACAACTCCGAAAAGCTTGAGCGGATTGACGAATCGGTGAAGCGCGTCGTGGAGCTTACCGGAAGCATAGGGCAGATAGACGAGTCGGTGCGCCGTGTCGCTGCAATGACGGGAAGCATAGAAAAAATAGACGAGTCTGTTAAGCGCGTCGCTGCAATGACGGGAAGCATAGAGGAAATAGACGAGTCTGTTAAGCGCGTCGCTGCAATGACGGGAAGCATAGAGGAGATGGACAGGTCGGTTAAGCAGGTCGCCGAGGCAGCGGAACGCTTTGAGGAGATTGACCGCTCGATTAAGCGGGTTGAGGCTATGAGCGAAAGCCTTGAGCATATCGACGAATCGGCAAGGAATGCCGCGAAGGCAAGCGAGAGCCTTGAGGCGGTTATACATAAGGATAACCTCATAATGTACAAGACCATTAAGGATGAGCTCGAGGATTTAAAGAAGAGAAACAGCAGCGGCAACAGCGCGCTGCGCAGCGGATTGATTGTGAGCCTTGTCTTTAACGCGCTCACGGTCGTGATTCTGGCGGTTATGTGGATTTTGTATTTTTTGTAAAACAGAGAGGTGCCTTCAATGAGCAGGGTTTATGTGGTCGGACACCGCAATCCCGATACGGATTCGGTGTGTTCGGCCTTGGCGTATGCCAATTTTAAAAATAAAATTACGGGAACAGACGACTTTTATCCGTACAGGGCGGGCCATCTGAATGAAGAAACACAGTTTGTCCTTGAAAAATGCGGGCTTTCCGCGCCGCCGCTTCTGAAGGATTTGCGCGCGCAGGTCAGCGATTTGCATATACGTGAAACGGAGAGTGTCAAGTCCGCCATTTCCATAAAAAAGGCCTGGAACATGATGAAGGAGGCGGGAGTGGTCACGCTTCCCGTAGTAAAAAACAAGAAGCTTGAAGGAATAATCACGATTACCGACATAGCGACCTCCTATATGGACGTGTATGACAATCATATTCTGGCGTTTTCCGAAACGACCTACAAGCAGATAGCCGAAACCCTTGACGGGAGGATTGCCTGCGGAAACGACAAAAATACCGTGGTCACGGGAAAGGTTATTACCGCCGTAGCTACTCCCGAAATAATGGAGGAGAATATTGAGGCCGGGGATATAGTGATTCTCGGAAACCGCTACGAGGCGCAGCTTTGCGCAATAGAGATGGGAGCGGGCTGTATTGTCGTGTGCGAAAAGGCTCCTGTGTCCATGACGATTTCAAAGCTTGCTCAGGATAACGGCTGTACGATAATAAGCTCGCCGCATGACGCGTTTACCGTGTCCAGACTTATTTACCAGAGCATTCCCATCGGTTATGTAATGAAAAAAGAGGCACTTATAAGCTTTAAGCTGGACGATTATGTGGACGATATACGAAAGGTCATGACGGAGAAAAGACATAGGGATTTCCCGGTGCTTGACCGTCACGGAAATTATGTCGGAATGATTTCGCGCCGCAGTCTTTTGGGCGCGCCCCAGAAGAAGGTTATACTCGTTGACCACAACGAGGCTAAACAGGCGGTTCCGGGAATTCAGGCAGCCGAAATAACGGAGATTATCGACCATCACCGTCTGGGAGTTATAGAAACGATGTCGCCGGTTATGTTTATGAATCAGCCGGTGGGCTGCACCGCGACCATAATTTACGGAATGTACAGATCCGAGAATATCGAGATAGATGAGATAACCGCAAAGCTTATGTGCTCTGCGATAATTTCGGATACTTTGTTTTTCAACTCGCCGACCTGTACCGATGAGGACAGGGAGGCGGCGCAGAAACTTGCCGAAATTGCGGGAATAGACATAAAGGAATACGCGCACGAAATGTTTTTTGCGGGAAGCAATATCAGCGAGAAGTCGGCGAGGGAGCTTTTTACCGGAGATTACAAGAAATTTTCAATCGGCGACGTTACTTTCGGAATCGGTCAGGTTTCCTGCATGGACAGCGACGAGCTTGCGCAGGTCAAGAAGAAGGTTTTCGCGTATATGAAGGAGCAGTACAAATCCCTCGGAGTGGGTATGCTGTTTTTCATGCTTACGGATATTATGCAGCCCTGTACGGAGCTTCTGTGTGTCGGAGAAGGCTCGGAGCAGCTTGTCGAGGACGCGCTCGGCGTTGCGCCTAAGGACGGCGCGGCAATGCTTCCGGGGGTCGTATCGCGCAAGAAGCAGATTGTGCCGAGGCTTATGATAGAAATTGCGCAGTAGAAGGTTTATGAGGAGTATGTTATGAAACGTCCTGTTATTTTTGTGACAGCCGCTCATATCGCGGCGTGGATAATCTTTACAGTTGCGGATTATCTTGACGAAACAACCGAATCCGATCTGGCGTTTATACTGTTTTTTGCGGGACCCGCGCTTGCGGCGGTTGTGTATCTTGTTTTAAGGAAAAAAATATGGGAAAAAAGCGCTCTTTCGTGGTGGAAGAAAATGCTTATCGGCGCGGGAATGTGGCTTGGCTGCTCGGCGGTTTTCGGAATACCGATTTGTGTTCTTGTGAATTACAATAAGTGGATTATTTATCAGCGCCCCGAGTTTGTTCTGGATTTAAACGGCATAGAATATATGGTGTTAGCGATATTCTACGCGGTGATACCGTTTGCCGTAATCCTTCTGTCGGAAACCGTGATTTTCCTGTTCGGACTGGTGCGCAAAATTATGGCGCGCAATCAGGAGCGGCGTATGAAGGAGCTTGAGGAAATGTATAAGGAAAAATCCGATAAGTAATACGGATAAGGAAGATAAGGACCCGGCGTGTGCCGGGTCCTTATCAGCTGTTTTGTGAGAAAATCAGCGTTTATTTTTTCTTTCTCTTTTGTACGGCAAATATTACAATAGCCGCTGCGATAAGCAACACGCCCGCTGAGATTCCGAGTACGAGAGCGGTAGGAAAGTTCCATTGAATTCCTGAGCCGGGGACTTCATCGGACGGCTTCACGGCTCCCGATGCAGCGTCGGCGGAAGAAGTGTTTTCGCTGTTTGCTGCGGATGTGGAATCTTCGCTTCCCGTGACTGCGGCTTTGTTAAATTCAATGGAATCAAGAACAACACGGCAGGTTACGCCGGATCCGCTGAGAGATTCTCCGTCGGGGTCCTCTTCGGGAGGAACGGTGCATCTTACATCCTTTATGTAGATGGTGGCAAGAGATTCCGTAGGGAAGGCATTTTCGCCCATTTCAAGCTCAAATGTGTAGGTTCCGTCGCCGGATATGGTCTGAGCTTCTGTCGCCCATGTTTTCCAGGTGACCTGCTCGCGGCTGTAAAGCTTTGCCTCGATTGGTTCACCGCTGAAATCCGATACGGTAATGGTCATGGTTATTTTTTCGATAGTGGGAACTATCGGGTCAACGCCCGTTTCAACGTTTCCCCAGATATTGAATACGCAGAAATCAAAGTCTTCGGTTTCGGCGTAAGTATAATCCGTGGCTATTTCGGCGCTGACAGGAACGCAAAGCGCTAAAATCAGCAAAAGCGCCGATACGATTCCTGTTATTTTTTTTCTTATAATTTTACTAATAAATTACCTCCTATTTAAACGAGCATATTATTTTATCAGCTCGAATTTTAACGCTTCAAAGCATGCCGCCGCGTCTTCTTCGGATTCCAGAGAGCCCATAAGCACTCCGGTAGAAGAATTCGTTATCATTACTATAAAGTCGTATTCCGTTTTGCCGTTGGAGGTAACCTTATACATAATGTATGAGTTGCCGTCCTTAGTGCTTTCCTTAATGACCTCGGCATCCGAATCGCCGCCTTTAATCAACTCGTAATACTGGTCGTAGCCGTCTTTGGTCAGGAAGCTTCCGGTTATAATGTCCTTATCGTCCTTTGAAACCGTAAACGGAGTCTTTGAGTCCATTTTGTAGCCGTCAATGCGGTTAAGCGTGACCTTGATCCGGTCGCCGGTGTTTACATTGAAGGTCAAGGAAGATTCCTTTGTCTTTGTTACGGTGCAGCCGCAAAGCACCGTCAGTACCGCCAAAAACAGCGCCGCGAATTTTAATGCTTTTTTCATCCTCATATACGCTATACTCCTTAATTTTAATAATGGAAATTATAGCATATTTTGTGACATGATACAAGGCATAATTTGCTGCTATCCGAGGGCTACATCCAGAACCATCATCACGACAAAGCCCGCCGCGACACCGATTGCGCCTATGTTGGAGTGCTTGCCCGACTGGGCTTCCGGTATCAGTTCCTCGGCTACTACATATATCATCGCTCCTGCCGCGAAAGAAAGCAGATACGGAAGCGCCGGGACGATTATTCCGGTCAGGAGAATTGTTATAAAAGCGCTTATCGGCTCCACGATTCCCGATAATGTACCCATGAGAAAGGCTTTTGATTTGGACATTCCCTCACTGCGAAGCGGCATGGATATTATTGTTCCTTCGGGAAAATTCTGTATTGCTATGCCTATTGAGAGCGCGAAGGCTCCCGCCATGGTTATACCCGAATTGCCTGCCAGAACGCCGGCGAAGGTGACGCCGACAGCCATGCCCTCGGGTATATTGTGGAGCGTAACGGCAAGGACAAGCATAGTCGTTTTTTTTAGATTGGTTTTGGGACCTTCGGGCTTTGGATTGTCAAGATGAAGGTGGGGAGTCACCGTACCCAGAAGCAGAAGAAAGCCGATACCGAGCAGGAAGC
>JAAVHB010000124.1 GCA_014799955.1 Butyrivibrio sp.
AGTACCCGCACCCAGAAACAGTCCATGCCAAGCCTTTCGGACTCAAGCCTTACAAGCTTTCCGGCGCAGAATTTGGCGACTCCGTAAGCGTCCGTCGGATTCGCCGCGGTATCGGGGGACATTTTTTCCGAAGCGGTATCGCCGTACTCCGCCTGCGAGCCCGCTCCTACAAACTTATTGCAGCCTAACTTTTTGGCTGCCGAAAGCGCGTCCAGCGCATAGCCTATATTGTCAGACTGACCGTGAATATCGGTGTTGCGCTGACTTCCGGTCAGCTTCCAGGCAAAATGGTAGAACACATCGGCATTCTGCCGTATTTTATCAGGTAAGCTTTTATAATCCTCAATTCCGCACCGCACAAGCTCAATCCTGCCGTCATTCGGCAGTCTGTCGGTTTTCTGCGTATCCTCACGGACGACGGCGTAAATTTTCCTGATTCCGCAATCCCTCAGCGCCGCCTTAATCAAGGCGGTTCCGAGCATACTCGTGGCTCCGGTTACAATTATTGATTCCATTGCGCTATTCCTCTACCGGCTTGACAATCATATTTTCAAGAAATTCCTCCCTGGGCAAAAACGGGAACATATCCTCTATCGGCGCGGATACAAGCCTTCCGTCCTCGAGCTGCTTTGAGCTTACCGACGGCATTACAGCCTGGTCGCGGACTGACATTACCTCACAGATAACAGGCTCGTCATCAGCCATAATTTCTTTAAACTGCTCCTGCATTCTGTCGATTTTGTCCATTCTGTAATAGCGTATTCCGTAAGCCGCTGCTATTTTTTCCAAATCGGGAAACGACACTCCCGACGTCGAATCCGTACCTATAAATCTGCCGTCGAAGAATTTTCTCTGTGTCGCGCGAATCGACAGATAGCCATCGTTATTCCACACAAAAAGCTTAACGGGCAGACGGTAATGCGCCAATGTCTGAAGCTCCTGAATATTCATCTGCAGGCTTCCGTCTCCGGTAATTCCCAAGGTCTGCCCGACGTTTCTAGCCATGCACACTCCGACGGCGGCGGGCAGCGTGAAGCCCATTTCCGCCTGCGCTCCGCTGGTAATATAGCGCTGCCCCTCGCTGCGGGTCTTAATTCCCTGCGCGGGAACATATACCGCCGAACCTGCGTCTGTAACCAGAACCGAATCGTCCTTCATTGCCTTGGAAAGCTCCTCGACAAATACGTACATATTGATTCCGTTCGTGTCGTCGTAATATTCCTCCAGACATACCGGATATTTATTTTTCCATTCAAGGCACCGCTTCGCCCAATGCTTATAATCGCACGCCTTAAGCGCGTCCTCGCCGCTCAGCCTTTCGATTACGCGCTTAGCGTCGGCAACAATTACCTGGTCCACATGAACCGTGTTTTTCATATGCTCATACCGGTCGATATCGACGGCTATAACCTTTGCCTCTCTCGCAAAATATTCATACTGCTGTCCGGTGCTGCTCACACTCAAGCGACTTCCTATCGCTATTATCAGATCGGCGTTCTGAACCGCAAAATTTCCCGCGCGCGTTCCTTTATTGCCAATCCTTCCGATATTAAGTTCATGCATGGTCGGCAGCACGTCCGTTCCCATTCTGGAGCAGACCACGGGTATGCCCAAGCTTTCCGCCAGCTTGCCGAATTCCTTTACCGCTCCCGCCAGACGAATGCCGTGTCCTGCCACAATGACGGGCCTTTTTGCCCTTGTAAGCTCACCGACTAAGTCCGCGATTTCCCAGTCAGAAGGCTCCGTCTTTGCCTGTGTCTGCTCAAGCGGGGAATAATGCTTCAGCGTGTCGGGCTCAACCTCCGCAGACTGCACATCCATCGGGACGTCAATCCATACGGGACCAGGTCTTCCGCTCCTTGCCAGATAGAACGCCTTTTCCAGATGATAAAGCACGTCCTCCGGTCTTTCAACCATTACGGAATATTTTGTGATGGAAGAAACCAAGGTCACAATATCCGCCTCCTGCACTCCCACCTGACGGATGGGCAGCCCGATATAGCCCAGGGTTTCCTTTTTTTTGCACTGTCCCGATACAAAAATACAGGGAACATTGTCCTGCCACGCGTTTAAAAGTCCGGTCATCGCGTTGGTTCCGCCACAGCCCGTAGTAACGAACGCGCAGCCCATTCCCGAATATTTCGCGTATCCGACAGCCGCCATTGCCGCCGCCTGCTCATGATGGCAGCATATTTTACGCAAATTCGTATTACACGCCAGTCCGTCCGTCAGATACATCAGACCTCCGCCGGACACCATGAACACGTCATTTATTCCTTCTTCATATATCTTTTTTGCTATTAAATCACATACTCTCATAAAGCTCTCCTTCTATAACTGCTCCACAAAGACTTTTATTCGCTTAATGCCCTCAATGATTTCCGATTCCGATACGGCATAGCAAAGACGGATATAGCCCTCTCCGCAGCTTCCGAAATCGCTGCCCGAGCATACTCCGACCTTTCCCTGCTCAAGAAGCCTGTAAGCGAATTCTCTGCTTGACAGACCTGTTTTCTTTATATTCGGGAATACATAAAACGCACCGCCCGGATTAAGACATTCTATTTTGTCGATTCCGTTCAATCCCGCAACAAGCAAATCCCTTCTTTTCTTGTAGGTGTTCATCATTTCCTTTACCGGATTCTGGTCTCCGAGTATTGCCTCAATACCGGCCTTCTGTATAAAGCTGGGCACACACGAGGAGGTTGTCTGTAAAAGCAGTCCCATTTTCTCCATAACATGCTTAGGCCCTATGCCCACACCCAGACGCCAGCCCGTCATTGCAAACGCCTTTGAAAAACCGTTCGCAAGAATCAGATAATCCTTGCACTTATCAATGATTGAGGGACTGTAAAACGGGGTTTCACCGTAATTCATTCTCGAATATATTTCGTCAAGATACAGATATATTCTGTGCTTTATCGCAATCTGCGCAACCGCGTCAAGCTCTTCCTTACGCATAACCGCCCCTGTGGGATTATGAGGACTGTTGACAATAATAAGTCTTGTCTTATCGGTGATGCACGCCTCCAAATCCTTGGGGTCAAGTCTGAATTCGTTTTCCTCCTTAAGCGGAACCGCCACGGGCTTCACGCCGCAGAAGCTGAATACCGACAGATATGTGGGAAAACACGGATTCTGTACTATTACCTCATCTCCCGGATTCACAAGACAGCGCACAGCATAATATATCATAATATTTGCACCCGGCGTTACGAGCACCTGTTCAATATCAGGCTCGAATCCGCGGGAATTCATATTGTTTTTCGCAATCAGCCTCCTGAACTCATAATCGCCCATGGAATCGGAATAATGGGTGCTTCCGCCCTCCAACGCGCGCATTCCCGCCTGAATGATATTGTTCGGCGTTGAAAAATCCGGGTCACCTATTTCAAAATGTACTATATGCTCTCCAGCCCGTTCCATTTCCTTGATTCTTGACAGTATTTTGAACATAGGCTGACCTTGGAGCAGATTTGCCGCATCCGATAAAGAATAATACATAATACCAGCTCCTTTTTATTTATTGCAAATCCGTGTGCATCTGCCGAAAGCTCTGAGACAGCGGTGATTTAATCTTCGCTTAATCAGAAACGGCTTCGGTTATCACCTTTGCCATATAATCAATCATACCGTCCGTCATTCCCGGGTACACACCCACCCAGAACGTGTTGTTCATAATGTACTCCGTCGTTTCAAGACCTCCTGCTATACGGTAGCCTCCCGTGCCCCTCATCTCGTCAAAGCAGGGCTGCTTCACGAGGTTTCCTGAAAAAAGAAGCCTTGTCTGTACGTTATGCTCCTCTATATACTTCGTTACGTCGTTTCTTTTAAGCCCGCTTTCCGGTCTTACACTGATTAAAAAGCCGAACCACGACGGAACGCTGTTTTTTTCGGGCTCGGGCAAAATAAGTCTGTCCGAAAGCGGCTCCAGCGCACTGTGAAGCCTCTCCCAATTATGCCTGCGCTTCTCGATAAACGAAGGGAACTTTTTAAGCTGCGCGCACCCGATTGCCGCCTGCATATCCGTCACCTTAAGGTTATATCCGAAATGGCTGTAAACATATTTGTGGTCGTAGCCCTGCGGCAGCTCACCGTATTTTCCGTCGTAGCGGTGTCCGCAGAAATTGTCATGTCCGGAAGGGCAGACGCAGTCTCGCCCCCAGTCACGGAAGGAAAGAATCAGTCTGTGCAGCATCGGATTATCAGTATATACGCACCCGCCCTCGCCCATCGTCATATGATGCGGCGGATAAAAGCTGCTGGTGCCTATATCGCCCCATGTTCCGGTGTATTTCGTAACGCCGTCAATCGTGTATTTCGTTCCGAGAGCGTCGCAGTTATCCTCGATAAGCCAAAGCCCGTACTTGTCACAGAAAGCTTTAACCGCTTCTATGTCAAAAGGATTGCCGAGCGTATGGGCTAGCATTACCGCCTTCGTCTTATCGCTTAGTGCCTCCTCAAGCACGGATACATCAATATTGTACTGCGGTATAGAAACGTCAACAAATACCGGAACGGCGCCGTACTGAATAATCGGCGTTACGGTTGTAGGGAATCCGCAGGCAACCGTAATAACCTCGTCGCCTCTTTTAATCTGCCTCTCTCCAAGCTCCGGCGCGGTCAGCACCGTAAACGCAATCAGATTCGCGGAAGAACCGCTGTTTACAAGATGCGCGTATTTAACGCCGAGCCACTCCGCAAACTCCTTTTCAAACCTGTCCGAAAATCTTCCCGTCGTCAGCCAGAAATCAAGGGCGGCGTCCGTCAGCGCGCACATTTCCTCTTCGTCAAAAACACGCCCCGCATAGCTGATACGCTCCCCCTCGTGATACGGCTCCTTCTTTTCCTTAAAGTCATGATAGTACTGTGCTACCAACTCCTTAATCTGATTTCTCGCCTCTTCCTCATTTTTCCAAACAGCCATAATCCGCTTCTCCTTAACATTCCCGCGAGGCGTTTTGCGCCGAACGGGACTTTCCGCTAACTCCTGTCAATTATCTGTCCATGAACTCGGCAATCTGCCTGTCCATACATGCCCTTATATCTTCATTCGCAATCCAGCATTTGCTCCACTCCACGACCTTCTCCATAGCGGTTTCAAGCCCCCAGCGCGGTCTCCAGCCAAATGTAGTTTTGAGCCTTGAGCAGTCCAGCTTCAGAAAATTCGCCTCGTGGGGACCGCCGTCATAACGGTTAATCCACTTTAAATTTTCGCCCCATTTGCCGACAAACAAATCCACAAGCGCGCCCGTCTGAAAACAGTCCGAATCGTCGGGCCCGACATTATAATAACCGGCGTAATTGCCGTCCTCGTACTGCTTCGCGGCAATCATCAGATACGCGTACACGGGCTCAAGCACATGCTGGTACGGTCTTGTTGAAAAAGGATTTCTTACAACAATTGCCTCGCCCTTAACCGCCTGACGCACACAGTCGGGCACAATCCTGTCCGCCGCAAAATCTCCGCCTCCGATTACGTTTCCCGCTCTCGCGGTAGATACCGCAACCGTTCCGTCCGCGAAAAAGCTGTTCCTATAGGAATGAGTTACAAGCTCGGAGCAGGATTTGGAATTGGAGTACGGGTCAAAGCCGTCCAGCTCCTCGTTCTCCCTGTACCCCCATTCCCATTCTTTATTCAAATAAACCTTGTCCGTAGTTACGTTCAGAAAGGATTTCGCACAGTCGGAATTGCGTACGCACTCAAGAATATTGACCGTTCCCATCACATTGGTTTCGTATGTATACGCCGGGTTTTTGTAGCTTTCCCGAACAATCGGCTGTGCCGCCAGATGCAGTACAATCTCCGGTTTTGCCACGTCAAAAGCTTTTTTAAGCGCTTCGTAATCCCGTATATCCCCGATAACGGAGTTAATATCGCCCGCGATATCCGCAAGCTCAAAAAGCGACGGAGATGTCGGCGGCTCAAGCGCATATCCGGTCACATGCGCGCCCGCGTTTGCCAGAAGCTTGCAAAGCCACGAGCCTTTAAATCCGGTATGACCCGTTACGAATACTTTTTTACCCGAATAAAACGAGATGTCAAACATTTCCGTTAATCCTCCCATTTCTTCCAGGGCGCGTTACCCGCAGTCCAGTATTTTTCAAGCATGTCCATCTCCCGCTTTGTATCCATGCACTGCCAGAAGCCTATGTGCTTGTACGACATCAGCTCGCCCTCATTCGCAAGCCTTTGAAGCGGCTCCTGCTCAAAAATGCAGCCGTCGCCGTCCAGATAATCGAAAACCTCCGGCTCAAGAACCATGAAGCCCGCGTTAATCAACGCCGAATCCCTGGACTGCTTTTCACGGAACGAGCGCACTGCGTTATCCGCGCCGATATCCAGCACACCCTTCTGCTGTTGCTGCTGCACTGCGGTAATCGTCGCCTTCTTGCCGCATGCCCTGTGATATTTGGCAAGCTCCGATATATTAACGTCGCATACGCCGTCGCCGTAGGTCAGCATGAACGGCTCATCACCCACATATCTCTGTACGCGCTTGATACGTCCGCCCGTCATCGTATTCAGACCCGTATCCACAAGCGTGACCCTCCAGGGCTCCGACACGTTGTTGAACACTGTCATTTCATTATGATTTGCAAAATCAAACATTACGTCGCTGTTGTACAGATAATAATTCGCAAACCACTCCTTAATCATATGCTGCTTATAGCCGCAGCATATAATGAAATCGTTATAGCCGTAATAGGAATAGCCCTTCATAATATGCCACAGTATGGGCTTTCCGCCTATTTCAAGCATAGGCTTAGGCTTTATGCTGCTCTCCTCGCTTATTCTTGTTCCGTATCCGCCCGCTAACAATACTACTTTCATATCTTCATCACCCTGTACCTAAATTTTTTCCGCGAATTCACGCCATTTTCTCTCCAGCTCGGGATAGTCTATCTCAGAAATCGGCTTTCCGTGATTAAACAAATACATTGCAATATTTTCAACCATCTCATAATCCTCCAATTCACGCTGTGAAAGCACGGTTTTCAGAGGATTATCTGTTACATATTTAAAAAAGATACCATCTATAAACTGTTTAAAATTTACTCTTTCATTTTCGTAACGCTCCAAAAGCTTCATATTGTTTCTGTGAAGCAGGGTGCACAGCGCCCTCCAGTCTATCAGTTTTCGGTATGCCTCCATCCTGGTCATATATGCTAATTTGCACAGAATATAAGTTTTGCCGATTCGTTCCATTATCAGGGATAGCAATTCGTCTGAATTCAGGTTCATAGCATTTTCAACGAATTCAATTGCGGAATTCTGCTGTTCAATCCGGCTGTTGTAATGCATATAGGATAAAATTTCCTGACTGCTCTCCTCTACATTATCCTGTTCTGTCACGGATACCCACAACACAATATCGCTGAAGCTCGCACTTGTCCGCTCCGCCGTCAAAAGCGCCAGTGCTATATGTACATAAATGCTGACGAACTTATTTTCCCGATTTTGTGCGACTCTTTGCAGCACATTATTATTACGCACCCAAAAGCTGTTCAATGTGACACCGGTAAGATAATTATTATTTATCATATATTTTAAAGTATCTATACCGCTTTTTAAATGCATTTCTTCCGTTTTTCTGAAATTCGGTCCGATTCCCGCAGCTTGTATAACCCCGTCGGTTTTATTATTTATAAGATAATTCATATAGCTGTGAAGATTTTCAACCTTCATAAAATCCTCGTCGCTGGTAAATACGATAAACTGCCCCTTTGCCAGCTCGAGCGCCTTGCACACATTGGCTCCATATCCCTGATTTTCATCAAACTCATGATATGTAACTCTTGAATCCCGCAGATTTTTTATTGCCTCGTAGCCTTCGGTATCCTCCGTTGAGCCGTTGTTTGACACAACGATTTCTATCTCGGCATCGTATTCGACCTGAAGAATATTCTGCACATTCTCAAGGCATATACTGCCGCGTCCGTAGCTCGGTATACAGACGGACAGCAGGATATTTTTCCTTTCCAACTGTGTATCCTCCAGACGAATCCTGTGCAGCTCGTATAATATTTCCCGGTACTCCGCAGGATGTCCGGATATAATCTGCTTCGGAATATAATGTTCGGGATATTTGATAAAAAACTGCTTCATTATTTCAACGTCGGTAAATACCATGGAATTACGCAGATATTTACGTTGTATATCCGGAAGCTTTAAAAAGGACAAAAACTCATTCCTGTTTTCTCCCAACAAAATATAGCAGGTGTTCCACCCGCGCATTCCGATATACGGAATCATTTCCCTCAAATCCCATATATCCGCAATCAATACGCTGTGTATCTCCGCCTCCTTCGGCTCCTCAACCTCTCCCGAAATATCAATGCTCCCGAAAAACTGCCTGAGCGCCTTATGGAATATATAATACTTTGTATCCGATACGGGAATAAAATCCAGAAGCAGACTATTATAATCGTTATCGCACAGATTCTCGCAGTTATTTTGATAATTCTTAACGAATTCAGCCTCATTCGGCGTCACAAAGCAGTCATACAGAATCTGAAGAATTGCTTCTTTTTCGTAGCCCGCCTCATATAAATGTATGAAAAGCTCTACCGCACCTTCATAATCCTCCCGCTCAAACAACTCAAGCGCCTGTTGATACTTAATCTCATTTTCCATACGAGTATACCTTCCAATGCATTAATATTAATAACTGTAAACTTGCTAAAATTATATCACAAGCGTCAGTCTACCACAATAAAAATGTTCCCCATTTTCCTCCTTAGGCTCCCCGAAAATATACCATAACGAGACGGCACGGCAAAAGGCTTCCGGACAAATAAAAAGAGGGTGTCCCTCAAGTCTTTTCATGACCTTTTGGACACCCTCTTTTCATATAAGAATTTTATCAAGGCTTGCCGAATGCAATTCGGCAGTCCGCCCTTCACCTTAACCGTGATTCTCGCGAACCTTGCTAAGCCATTGCAGAGCGATCGGGAATTTTTTTGCCCAGTCGCTTTCGATGTGATACGCATCTTGATCGACCAGCGTACCGATATTTCCCTCGGGATAATTTCTATCCGTAAGATAATTTTTGATGATCTCAACGTATTTCGTTATGCAGGCTTCGTCGTAGGGAGTTCCGGGCTCCGAGCCGCCCGTTTCTGCTCCTGCAAACAGATAGAGTTTGGGCAAATCCTGCATGGAAGCAAAATCATATTTGCCGAAGAATTTCTCTAACACGTCGTCTTGATAAACATGCATTGCCGGCGAGAAAATAATGCCGTAGTCAAATACGTCAGCGTATTCCATAGCCATATACAAAGACATGATGCCGCCCATTGAACTGCCGCCGATGCCCGTGTACTCGCGCTGAGGATTCGTATTGAAATGCTCGTCTATATAGGGCTTAACGGTGTTTACGATAAAGTCCGCATATTTTTCTCCCGCAGGATTGGAAATGTACCCCTTGCCCAACGTGCTCAATTCCCATCCGGGAGAAAGCTCGTTGAATCTTTCCAGCTCTCCGTTGTCGATACCGACCACGATTGTGGACTCATACCCCTCTTTCATCAGCTTTGTAAGCGATTCGTCAACTTCCCATTCGCCCAAAAACGAAGTAGCTGCGTCAAATAAATTCTGTCCGTCGTGCATATACAAAACAGAATATTTCTTCTCGCTGTCTTCCGCGTCGTACCCCTCGGGCAGCCAAACGCGTATCGTACGCTTGCGCCCATCGGAGAACTGCGGCATGCTCATTTCGATTGTTTCAAGCTTTCCGTAGGTCAATGTACTCTTGATTTCTTCGGGTTTGCTCGGGAACGAAACCGTATCGTCTATCACATTATCCGTCTCCTTTATCTTATATTTTCTGTTCCCGTATAAGCCGGAGCCCGCGGCATTCTCGCTGAATTCCCAGCCGTTTCCATCGCTATCCGGATATTGAAGCGTCCATTTATACTCTATTTCCTGCCCGATATACTCCCTGTCCAACGATACGGAAATACTGAAATGCGTCTCATCGAGCTGAACTGCAAACCATTCGGAGTCCTTAGGATTCCAGGTATTCAGACTTGAACCGATAGAAACGTTCGTCCCCTGCGGAATCCCGTCTTCCACGGTCGCATTGAACGTAAGCGTCAGCGTATCTTCAGCCGTTTCTTCCGGCTTGTTTTGGAACGACACGGTATCGTTTATCACGTTATCCGTCTCTTTTACCGTATATTTTCTGTTTTCGGAGAGCTCCGCACCTTTGACGTCCTCGCTGTACTCCCAGCCGTCTCCCGCACTGTCCGAATATTGGATTGCCCATTTATACTCTATTTCGTGTCCGATATATTCACTATCAACCGATACGGTAAGACTGAAGTGCGTTTCGTCAATCCGAGCCGCACGCCATTCGGCATCGTTCGGATTCCACGCATTCAGACTCGAACCGATAGAAACGTTCGCCCCTTGCGGAATCCCATCTTTTGCGGTCGCATTGAACGTAAGCGTTACCTTATTATTATCGCCGGTGCTTTCGTTGAAGTCTAAGGAAGATTCCTTTGTATTTGTTCCGGCGCAGCCGCAAAGCGCTGTCAGTACCGCTAAAAACAGCGCCGCGAATTTTAATGTTTTTTTCATCCTCATATACGTTATGCTCCTTAATTCTAATAATAAAAAATCATAGCATATTGTGAGCCATTATGCAATACAAACTTTGCTTGAGATTTTTTATGGGAACTACAGTAATGCCGCTCTTTTTCGCCATAAGATCCTTGGGAAAAACGCCCGGAAGGATAACATTACGCGTAAATTTCCGCACAGTATTTCTCTGCCTGTACATTCCACATCTCAGCATATTTTCCGCAGCCTGCGATAAGTTCGGAGTGGGTGCCGCTTTCGGCAATACTTCCGTTTTCAAGAAGAATAATCCTGTCTGCGTCCTTTGTGGTGGAAAGACGGTGAGAAATCAGAATTACAGCTTGATTTTCTGCGTTTTCAAGCATACTTTTGTTAAGGCGGTACTCGGCAATCGGGTCAAGAGCGGACGAAGGTTCGTCAAGGATTGCAACAGGCATATCGCGGACGAACATTCTCGCAATCGCCACCTTCTGCGACTCGCCGCCCGAAAGCATTGTTCCGCTGTCGGAAAATTCCTTTGTAAGCTCCGTGTCAATGCTGTCGGAAAGCTTTTCCAGCTTATTTCCGAAATCGGCTCTTTTCAGAACCGTAAGTACTTTTTCTCTTTCGCCGCCGTCGCCTTCGTTTACAAAATCCATTTTGACATTCTCCGCAAGGGTCGCGCCGTAAATCTGGAAATCCTGAAATACCGCGCCGATTTTTTCACGGTATGCCCGTATATTCAGCTTTCGTATATCTACGCCGCCGAACGTAATGCTGCCTTCCGTAACGTCGTACAAACGCATGATAAGCTTGATAAGCGTGGTTTTTCCCGCACCGTTTTCACCCACAAGCGCAAGCTTTTCTCCCTTTCGTATGGTCATGCTGACATCTTTAAGGACGTACTTTTCGCTGTCCTTATACTTAAAGCTGACGTTTTTCAGTTCAAGTGTGCAGTCGTTTTCCGGAATGGGTTCAATTCCCTCACAGCCCTCGATATTCACTTCGTATTCCATAAAACGGCGGAATTTTTCCGCGTATTGACCGACTTGCTGAAAATCCACAAGCGCATAATTCATTCCGTCAAGACGGCTTTTGATGTCATTGGTAGCGTTTTTTAACGAGGCAACGTCCCCGAGCCGAATTGATTTTTTTTCTATCGCAAGATACGCGAGGCTCACCGGAACCGCGAAAAACTGGCATAACGTAAAAGTGCATATCCAGTTTATAAGCGTTGGCGGGATAATTTTCAGCGAATATTTCAGCGCCATTTTACGCTCCTCTGCGATTGCCTCGTCATACTGCTCCATAAGTGCCTCTTCAATACCCGTCAGCTTTATCTCCTTGGCATATTCGGGTTGATAGAATACACGCTTTGAGTAGTCAGCCTTTCTGCCTATACGCTGTTTTTCAAGATTGTATTGATATTCCAGCTTTGTAATAATAAAACGCGTGACAATGTTAATGATGAAGCCTATTACGGGGAAAATCATTATAACGGGATTTACGGTAATTATCATTGTTCCCGCAATAAGCATGGCAGTTATGTTTGAAACAATATTCGCAACGCACATAACAGCCTTTTTAGCCATTTCCTCCGATTGGGAGGCAGCAATGATGAAGTCGTCAAAATACTCGGGAATGTCGTAATACTTCAAATCCATCATCTGCGCCTTATACATAAGCTCACGCTGAATTGCTCCCGAAAATCCCACCATTCTTGTCCAGAAAAAATGTTCGCAAAATCTGAAAATCGCGAAACGGACTATCTCCATAGCAAACATAACGGCAAGAACTTTAATAACACTTTCAAAGTCTGCCGTAGTTGTAAAAATGTCGATGATCTGTTTTATGAGGAACGTATTCATAAAAGCGCCCGCGCCAAAGAAAATACATCTTCCTGCAATGTAGGACAGCGCCATTGTTCTGTCGTGACGCAAAGCAAATTCCATAATGTAAAGCACATTGGAAACAAGCCGTTTGATACCGATTTTTTCTTTCTTTTTTTCACTCACGGCTTTACCCCCTCCGCTAAATAGTTCTGCGCCTGCAATTTCCACATCCGGGTGTATTTCCCGTTCAGCTTCAAAAGCTCTTCGTGGCTGCCCTGTTCGATGACCGTACCGTTTTCAAACAAATAGATTCTGTCGGCGTCGCGCGTTGCAGAAAGTCTGTGACTGATAAAAATCACCGTTTCGTTTTCGGTGGCATCAAGCATATTTTTATACATATTGTACTCGGCAATCGGGTCAAGCGCCGAGGACGGCTCGTCAAGAATAACTATATCGGGCTTGCGTGCAAAAACTCTTGCAATGGCTATTTTCTGCGCCTCGCCGCCGGAAAGACCCATGCCGTTTTCGTCAAATTCCTTTGTGACCATCGTATCGATACCGTTTTCAAGGGAATCCAGTTTATCGCCGAACTGCGCCTTACGGAGAGAAGCTTCAACAAGCTTTCTTTCCTCTTCGTTTGCGGGCTTTCTCATAAGCACATTATGTGAAAGGGGAAGCGCGAAAACCTGCAAATCCTGAAACACCGTACCGAAACAGCGGTGAAGCGATTTCGGCTCGTAGTCGTTTATATTCACTCCGTTTACAGTGATTTCTCCCTCGGTCACATTATACAGACCCATAAGAAGTTTTACGAAGGTTGTTTTTCCCGCGCCGTTATGACCGACAATCGCAATTTTTTCGCCCTTGCGGACATTTATATTTACATCATGAAGAGTAGGCTTTTCGGCTCCCTCATAAGTGAAGCTCATATTTTTTATCTCAATATCTGAAAGTTCCTGCGCTTTGATAAGCCCGGAACTGTCGGCTTTTGGCTCGTAGGAAAGAAAATCCCGCAGATTTGCAACAAATGCGCTTTCCTTTGCAAGCGAAACAATAAGCTCAACAGCGTCTGAGGTGCGCCACGAAAGCGTACTCAGCGCGGGTATCATTGCCACGTAAGCGGCAGTCTGAGGTGCGCTTGTACTCAACACAAAAGTTATGTAAAGATACGGCAGTATCGTTGACAGAAGGTTGTAGATGATCCATTTGGCAGGTTCGATAACACTGAGCTTTCTGCGTATTTTACGGTTTCTTTCCTGCATTTCATCATATGCTTTTTTGTGACGGGACAAAAGCAGCTTTCCGATACCGAAAAGACGTAACTCTCCGGCGTATTTCTTTTCGTAGAACACGCGCTTGGCATAGCTGCCGATACGTCCGTCGCGTGTGTTGGAGAAATCGAGAGCGTAGTATAAATCTCCCTCTTTCTTGCCGAAATACAATGAAACCGCAACCATAGGAACAATAAACACCAGCAGCACGGGGTCAACATCCGCAACAATCACAGTTGCCGCAATTACCGAGGCAATGGCAGCAACAAGATGCGCGGAATAGTAAAGAATATTGTTTCCCCGCCACTGACACTCGTTCAGCGCGCGGGTATACTTGTCGTAAAAATCGGGCTGCTCAAAGCGGGTATATTCCATTGAAATTGATTTGCGGATGACCCGTTTGTAAAAATCCTGATACATTTTCGGAAGGAACTGTTTTTCGCATAGCTGGTGAAGCGCCGCGCTGATATGAATACAGATGTGCCCGATACACATCGCTCCGACAAATGAAACCAGCGCCGCAAACGGCGTTTCGTTTTCTATAGCTTTGTATATCCACTCTGTCAGGTACACCGAAAAAAATGTCCAGAATACATTTTCCGTAAATTCCTTTATAAATGTATAGATAACATATCCGCGGCTTCCGTGCCACAAGATTTTGAGCATATACATTACATTTGACATTGAGGAGCTTTTATCTTTTTTCTTCATTATAACCTCTTATTAATGCCTTATCAGCGTATGTTCTTAAACTGAGCCTGATACAGCTCGTAATAGCTTCCCTTTTCCGCCATAAGTTCCTCGTGGTTTCCCGCCTCCTGTATTCCGCCGTCATCAATTACAAAAATCCTGTCGGCGTTCTTTATCGTAGAAAGACGGTGGGCGATTACGAAGGAAGTACGGTTTTTGAGAAGCGACTCTATGCCTTGCTGAACAAGAATCTCCGTATGCGTATCAATGCTTGAGGTCGCCTCGTCAAGCACAAGTATCGCCGGATTTGACACCATCGTTCTTGCGAAGGCGAGAAGCTGCCGCTGCCCGATTGAGAGGCTTGAACCGCGCTCGCTTATCTCGGTATCGTATCCCTTTTCAAGCTTCATAATAAACTCGTGCGCGTGCACCGCCTTCGCTGCCTGAATCATCTCCTCGTCGGAGGCGTCAAGCCTTCCGTACTTGATATTTTCACGGATTGTTCCCGAGAAAAGATAATTCTCCTGCGTCATAACTCCCATCTGACGGCGCAGACTGTTAATCGTCACGCTCATAAGGTTGTGACCGTCCACAAGAACCTGCCCTTCTGTAGAATTGTAAAAACGGCTTATCAGGCTGACTATCGTTGTTTTGCCTGCGCCGGTAGGTCCGACGAGCGCCACGGTTTCGCCGGGATTTACCGTGAAGCTCACATTGTGCAGGACATATTTTTCCGGCTCGTCGGGATACGCGAAGGAAACGTTCTCAAACTCCACTTTGCCGGATATATCGGGCAGTTCATACGCATCCGGAGTGTCGGCAACCTCGGCGGGCGTGTCGAGTATGTCAAACACACGCTCCGCAGCCGAAATGTTGGTGACAAGCTTGTTGTAATAGGAAGCCAGATTACGGATGGGTCCCCAGAACATCGACAGGTAAATCGCAAACGCCGTATAAGTACCGACGCCTACCGCATCCAGTCCGAGCTTGCGTATTCCTATATAATACAGTAAAAAGGTTCCGATTCCCCATGAAATCTCAATCGTGGGGCTGAAAGCGTCAGCCACGACAACGGCGTCGCGGAACGCCTTGCGGTGCTCGTCAACCAGCTCCGAAAATTCCTCCCTTGATTCCTTCTCGGCGTTAAAGCTCTGAACGATTCCGATTCCGGAAAAATCCTCATGCACGAAAGCGGAAATATTGGAGGATTTTTTGCGCAGCACCTGCCAGCGCTTATGCGCCAGAATCTCCGCAACATACATACCGGCGATTATTATCGGCAATGCCGCAACCGCCGAGAGCGTAAGCCACGGGCTTCGCGCAAGCATCATAACGAATACTACGATTACCGTCAGCAAATCCGGCAAAAGCTGTGTTACCGTACTCTGTATAACGTCCTTAAGCGAATTTACGTCGCCTATAACCCTCGCAAGTATCTTGCCGGTGGGACGGCTGTCAAAAAAGCTGAAGCTTAACGTCTGTATATGCGAATACAGATTGTCCCTTATGGTCAGCAGTACATTGTTTGAAACCTTTGCCATTGTTTTCATCCAATATTTGGCAACCAGCATATATATAACGCTGATGGCAAGCGATATTGCCACCACAATCACAAGTCCGTTCCAGTCGCCGCCCTTTATTTCCACGTCAATCGCGCGCTCCAGAAGCAGCGGGTTGATTACGGAAATTCCGAGCGACAGGAACATGCACGCAAGCACAAGAATAATCTGTTTCTTGTACGCAAGCATATATTTGAAAAGACGGAGGATTACCTTTATTTTGACGGAATCCTTCTGCTCTTCGTCTTCTCTCACGGAATTTATTGACATATAAGTTCCTCCTCTCCGATAATTTCCAGCGCCTTACGGTAATCACCGTACTGCGCCTCGTAGGTCGAATAGTATAATCCCTTCGCCTCCATAAGCTCCTCATGCGTTCCGCGCTCAGCGATATGCCCGTGTTCGAGAATAATAATCTCGTCGGCATGACGCACCGAGGAAATTCTGTGCGCAATGATTATTTTGCTTGTATCCTTCATCTGCGACAGATTCTGCTGTATTTCATACTCGGTTTCCATATCAAGCGCCGAGGTCGAATCGTCCAGTATAAGAATCTGCGCATTCTTGGCAAGCGCGCGGGCAATGCTCAGTCGCTGCTTCTGTCCGCCCGACAGACCTACGCCCCTCTCGCCGATTACCGTGTCGTAGCCCTCTGTGAGCTTATCGACAAACTCCGCGGCGTGCGCGGCGGATACCGCGCTCTTTACTCTCTCGTCCGACATCGTGCTTCTGCTGCCGAGCTTTATGTTCTGCCTTATCGTATCGGAAAAAAGAAATACATCCTGCGTTACAACAGAGGTGCAGCCCCTTACAGTTTCAAGGGAAAGCTCCCTTATATCCGTGCCGTCTATCGTTATTTTTCCCTCGCTTACATCGTAAAAACGGTTTATAAGATTGACAATCGTGCTCTTGCCCGCGCCCGTAACTCCCATTATTCCGAGAGTTTTGCCCTTCGGAAGTTCAAAGCTTATGCCGTCAAGAATTCTGCTGTCATTCATTGAGAAGGACACATCTTCAAAGCAAAGGATTCCTTCCACCTTGTCGGGTGTCACCGCGTCGGGTGCATTGTAAATCTCAGGCTTTTCCGCCAGTATCTTGTTAATCTTTTTGTTGGAGGCAAACGCAGCCGCAAGCGCGTTGGTAAGCCAGCCCATATTCTCCATGGGCCATACGATATTGTTGGCATACTGTATAAACGCAGTAAGCACGCCCAACGACACGTTCCTGTATATAACGGCGTAACCTCCGATCAGAAGCACGGCAAGCTGCATAACCTTCGGCACAAAGCCCATGTTAGGGTCAAATTTTGCCATGATTGTCGCCTGCTTGACGTTAAGCTCGGAATATTTTTCGTTGTTCTTCCTGAACTTCTCAAGCTCGTAATCTTCTCTGGCAAAGGACTTGACCGTCCTCACGCCGGAAAGATTTTCCTGTACCACGGTGTTGAGCACCGCATTCTGCTCGCTTATGTCGTCGTAAACCTTATCGAGCCTTCGCTCAAGTCTTATCGCCATAAATCCCATAACCGGCATTGCGGCAATCGGAATAAGGCTGAGCTGCCAGTTAAGCCTGAGCATACATATTACCACTCCCACAAGGTACAGAACCGCTTCTATGATAAGCATTCCGACAAAACCGAAAACATCCCATATCCTGTCAACGTCATCCTTTACCCTCGCCATAAGCTCTCCGGTATTATTCTTGTTAAAATATGACCGTGACAGCGTCTGTATATGGTTAAAGAGGTTTTTTCTGCTCATGCTCGCGACACGGCTTCCGCATATATCGCATGTAAATTCCTTGACATACTGAGCTACCGCCCTGCCGCCGCCTATAATAAGAATAAAAACCAAATCCTTTTTCAGAATCTCCATATTACCGCCCACAAGCACATCGTCAACGATTGACTTTGTGACAAGCGGAAACCACACGTCAAGCGCCACGGAAACCAAAAGCGCCGCCAGGGCAATCAGGTATCTCCACCAGTTGCGCCCGACATATTTTCCGATTGGATTTTTGTTCACCTTTTCTTTACTCCTGCTCATATTTCCTCCTTTTTATATAAAAACAGCCCACCGGTAACCCGCGTTTCGCGCATACAAACGCAAAACAAAAGCCGCCGTCCTGTTACAGACTGCGGCGTATTACCGATGGGCTTATATATTCAGAAACTATCCGACAATAAGCTTAACAGCGTATTACGAGGCAGGCTGCAACAATGCTATAAGAATTATTAAAATCGACTATATATTTAACGGTTTTAAACATAAATCCTACCTCCTTAAGCTTATTTGATGCTGCCAAACCAAACAGCGCCTTTAATAAAGCTAACACTGCCGGATAAATTTGTCAACTGTTTTTTAACATAAATTATACTTTTTAAAATTCCAGATTATCGGGCATCACATACCATTTGCCGCCTGATTTGTACAGCACAAGCGGCGCAGAACTTTCCTGCCATTCTTCATAATAGGAGTTCCATACTTCATATGTCACTTCCGCCTCACACATATCGCTGATTTTTACGCTTGATCCCATCTGTCTGTTAATTTTTCTGACAAAATCACTGACTTCGGATTTATCGTACTTTTCGCTGTCCGTAATCCTGATGCGCCTGTATTTGTAGTTTGTGCTTGACGCCGTAATTGAAGCTCTCATAAGACGGACTATACGCTCCTTGTCAAAACCCGAATCCTCCTCTATCGCCTTGAGAAGACTGTCGGATACCATAGCGTCAAGCAGCGCCTCTCCGTCCTTTGAGTAAAGCGCGTTATAATACGCCTTTACGGCTCCGTTTTTCGTGAGGCTTCCGCTTCCGGTTACATACCTGAAAAAGAACACAAGGAAGAGAATTATAAGCACTGCAGCGGCTCCGAATAAAGGGATAAGCCTGCGCCTTGATTTCTGCTTTTTTTTCTTAACCCTTCCGACCTTGCCGTCCGCAGAAGGATTTTGTGAATACATATTCTGAAGCTGCTGTTCTGCACTCAAAGAGTCATATGTGTACATAGGGCGCGAGCCGTCCGACGTGTCATATGTATAGGACGGTCCGGCAAAGCTGTCCGTATACTCCGGAGCCTGCTGCGATAATCCGTTTGTCTGCGGGGTTCCGCAGCCCGGGCAGAAATTATCCCCGTCGTTCATCTGTTTACCGCATTTAGCACAATACTTCATTATAAAATCCTCCGTGATACATCTTATCCCTGTCCATAGAATTATACTATAAGGCATTTTCGGAGGCAAGGGAAATTTAACGGCATTTACGCGGTTTGTCCGCCTCTATCTGTATACGATGTCACGCTCGGGAAGCGACGAGCCCGCAAGAGTGTTCTTGTCGGTATTGCTCCCGTCGGTATAGCCGTAATACGCAATCGCCTCCGATGTAAAAATATATCTGTCAACCAACAAATCCTTTTTATTGAAGAGCACGTCGCCGCCCAACATAAAATACGCATAGCAGCTGTTGAAATCCCCGTTCGTCACATCCACAAAATACCATTCCCCATTGTACATTACCACGTTCCACGCATGAGTGGAATTGATAACTATGTAATTTGGAATTCCCATTTTATCCAGAAGAAGCTTATACGCCTTCGCGTAACCCTCGCAGACTGCCTTGCCGGATACCAGAGCCCCGTATGCCGAATGAGCCTCATAGGAATCGCTCTGATTATTGTAATCCGCTCTTCCGCACAGATAATCGTATGCCGAAAGGATTTTCTCGTAATCGCTTCCCGTAAAGCCCTCCGTGGCGCGGCTCACGATGCCGTCAACCTGCTCCGCCTGATCTGAATCCTCATATGAATAATAGTAAATGGCATAAATCGAGTGCTTTTTGCTCCCCACGTCTCCCATTTTTTTGATTTTGAAAATAGCAAGCCCGCGGCTGTAATAGGTCTGGTAATCAAGACCTAGCTGTTCGTAAAGATACGCATCCCTCGCGTATACGTCGGCTATGCTTTTGTCCGACGCCGCCTTTTCGTCCAACCGCGCAAGTCCCGCGGTCATATCGTCAAACAGACCCAAAGGAGTGATTATGTAATTGACAGATTTCTTTCCGTGCGCCAGGGTAAGCAGGTTCTTACTACAGTATTCGGCAAGCTTTTCAGTGCTGTCAACCGGTACAAAACCGTCGTTCAGATACAAATCATAATAGCTTTTGCCGGTATACCCCGGAACCTTAAAGAAAAAATCCACGGAATGGTCTATCGGCTGAATTGGGTTCTGCACCTGAAACGCCTCTGAGCTTTGAGCCTCGGTACTGCCCGTACCGTCGGATGTGGTCACAGGCTCGGGGGCGGTTGTCGTCTTATCCTCCGCAGGCGCGGACGTATTGTCTGCGCTTGTCTTCTGGTCTTCTGGCACACCTAAAGAAGTCCCGTCAGTAGGCGCGATTTGATTATCACTCGTAAATTCTTCCGTTACATTGGGAGTTGTGCCGTCGGAACTAACCGTTTCCGTCTGACTATTGCTGTCTGTCAAAGGAACGGTCCCATCCGTCACCGCATTATCCGTTATGGGAACCGTTTCGGTACTTTCATCCGTATCCCCATAAGAATAATCAAGAACGTGATATGACTCCGATTCACTCATATCACTGTAAGAATTGCCGTTACCGCAGGCAGATAAAGCCGCAGAAACAAAGCAACTGAATAATACTGCCGTTGCAGCAGCAGTAAACAATTTTCTATTTAACATATATACAAACCTCTGGCCGATATCAACCGACCCGGACAATAAACACAATCAAAAAGTTACACAAATCAAACATACAGCCTGCAAACGAGCTAAGGATTAAAAACATGTCTTGAAAAAAACACAGGCTGCTTCTATAATTCTAGTATAAATATTAACTTTGCGTATAGGGCCGCGAATAATCTGCCTTCCGCAACCTTCTTACATATTATAGCATACCGATTATTTTTATTCCATAGCAAATTTCGACAATTTTTGCGCTTTTTTAAGGAGATTTTATATGAATATAGTTGATTTGCATGTACACTCGAACGCTTCGGACGGCACCTTGAGCCCCTCCGCCCTCGTAAAGGAGGCGGCAAAGGCGGGACTGTCCGCATTTGCCCTGACGGACCACGACACCGTATCGGGTGTTGAGGAGGCTGTAAACGCCGCCGCTTCCTGCGGCATAGAGGTAATTCCGGGAATCGAGATAAGCACCTGCTATAAGGATAAGGAAATCCATATTGTCGGTCTTTTTCTCGACTATACGGACAAAGGCTTTACGGATGCCCTCGGAAGTGAAACAAAGCGGCGCGAACGGCGCAACCTTGAGCTTATCCGACGTTTTAACGAATACGGCTTCGCCGTAAGCGCCGAGGAAATCTGCAGTATGTTTCCCGACAGTATAATTACAAGAGCGCATTTTGCTTCATACATGGTTAAAAAGGGTTATGTAAAGGATAACAATGAGGCTTTTTCAAAATATCTCGGTCAGGGAATGCCTCTTTACGTTCCGAAGGAGCTCAAAAAACCCGACGAATCCATAGGGCTTATCAGCTCTGCGGGCGGTGTCGCCGTTTTAGCGCACCCCCTTCTCTACAGACTGACATCCGGCGAGCTGCGCTCACTGTGCGCGGAGCTTAAAAGCCTCGGACTTGTCGGGATAGAGACAATGTACTCCACCTACCGCGGGTTCGACGAGCTGAATGTCCGTAAGCTCGCTCACGAATTCGGACTTCTTGAATCCGGCGGCTCCGATTTTCACGGCGCCAACAAGCCCCATATAAGCCTCGGCAGCGGATGCGGGAATCTGCGCATAAGCGCGTCATATATGGAAGCGCTCAGGGCAAAAAGCCGCGGCTTTTCGGAATGTTAAAAAGCTTTGCGCCTTATTCAAAAGCCGTTTGGTAGAATTCCGACCGTCAGAAGGCTATAATATTTTCAAACAATACAAAAGGAGATTGCAAAATGAGACTGGGCGAAAATATTTACACATTGAGAAAAAAGCAAAAGCTCTCACAGGAGCAGCTTGCAGAGAAGATAAACGTGACGAGACAGACCATTTCCAATTGGGAGCTTGGCGAAACCTCTCCCAACCCCGAGCAGCTTATAAAATTATCGGGAGTATTCGGAATCAGCATTGACGAGCTCGTTGGAAACAACACATATTATACGGGAATAAATTCCGCAGCGGATACAGAAGCTGCCCAAACAGCCTCAAACGAAAAATCCGGCGCGCCCAAGGGCACAGAATCCGGGATAAATCACAGGATTCCTTTTGTCATTTCTTTAGTTTCAGCAGCATTGTGGGCAGTAATCGCAATAATTTTTTTCGCCGGCGGAAACGAAATTCTCGGAACCTTTGATGTAATTATATGCTTTATATGGGTGACTGTCGCCATTATACAGTACAAAAGATTTATAAAGAAGAATTCAGATTGACATTAATGCCGCGCCGCTCTCTTGCCGAGAACGGTGCGGCATAGATTTTTCTGAATATTTACTTTTCAAGCGGGATAAAAACTCTCGAGTTTTCCTCCGCATTCTTGTCGCTCTTTACAAGGGCGTCCGCCTCCGCGCAGAATACCTTCTGCGAGGTTATTTTCTGCGCTCCGGTACGGGGCTGCTTTTCGTAGCCCCCGTCCTTGTTGAGGAAACGGCTTTTTACGTTGTCGGAAAGCTGAACCTCAAGGATATGGCGCACTCTTTCCTTAAGCGCCTTGTTTTCAACCGGGAAAAGAATCTCCACGCGGCGGTCGAGATTTCTCGGCATCCAGTCGCAGCTTCCCATATATATTTCCTCCTGGCCGTTGTTTCCGAAACAGAAAATACGGCTGTGCTCCAGAAAGGTTCCGACGATTGAGCGGACCTCAATATTCTCGCTTACTCCCTCGATTCCGGGAACAAGACAGCATATTCCCCTGACGATAAGCCGTATCTTTACTCCCGCTTTGGAGGCATCGTAAAGGGCGGTGATGATTTTTTTGTCGCAGAGGGAATTCATTTTGGCGGTTATATAAGCATCCCTTCCCTCAAGGGCATGCTCTTTTTCACGGTTAATCAGGTAAAGGAAGCGGTCACGCAGCCACAACGGCGCAAGCGAAAGCCTGTTCCAGCCGAGCGGCTCGGAATATCCCGAAAGCATATTGAAAACCGCCGTCGCGTCCTCGCCTATGGGTTGACTGCAGGTAAACATACCGAGATCGGTGTAAAGCTTCGCGGTGGAATCGTTGTAATTTCCCGTTCCGAGATGCACATAACGCCTGATTCCGTCCTCCTCTCGGCGCACCACCAGAGTTATTTTGCAGTGTGTCTTAAGACCGACAAGTCCGTATATTACATGACATCCCGCCTGCTCAAGCTTGCGCGCCCAGATTATATTGTTTTCCTCGTCAAAGCGTGCCTTAAGCTCCACAAGCACCGACACCTGCTTACCGTTTTCCGCGGCTCTTGCGAGCGAAGCGATAATCGGCGAATTACCGCTCACACGGTAGAGCGTCTGCTTGATTGCCAGCACCTTCGGGTCGTTTGCCGCCTGACGCACGAAATCCACCACGGGCTCAAAGCTCTGGTAGGGGTGATGCATCAGAATGTCGCCCCGCCTTATCGCGTCAAAAATATTCTCGCCCGAGCCGATTTCCGGAACAGACTGAGGCTTATGCGGCTTTTCCTTCAGCGAATCGAAGCCCTCAAGTCCGTAAAGCTTCATAAGAAAAGTCAGATCAAGCGGACCGTTTATCTCGTAAATCGCGTTGTCCTCAATCTTAAGCTCCTTCTTGAGTATTTTAAGAAGCCTTTTATCCATTTTATCCTGAATTTCAAGCCTGATTGCCTCGCCCCACTGACGCTTCTTTATCTGACGCTCGATTTCCTTTAAAAGGTCGGCCGCCTCGTCCTCCTCTATGTCCAAATCCGCGTTACGCATTATCCTGTAAGGAGAATAGGTAACGATGTCGTAATTGAGGAAAAGCTTATCAACATACCTCTCTATGATGTTTTCGAGCAGAATAACACAACGCATTCCGTCGTTTTCGGGAAGCTCAACGAAGCGCGGAAGTCCCTGGGGCACCTGAACCGTGGCAAACTCAAGCTCATCGTCGCCCTTCTTTTTCTTAAGAAGCGCAGCAATATTGAGGGACTTATTGCGTATCAGCGGAAACGGCCTTGAGGAATCCACCGCCATGGGCGTGAGTACGGGATAAACCTCCTCCGTAAAATATCTGTCGCAGAATACTTTCTGCTCCTCGGTCATATCCTCAAAGCCGCCGAGTATTGTAAGACCGTTGCTCTTAAGCTGCGGCAGCAGCGAGCGGTTATAGGTCGAGTACTGCGTGTTCACAAAATCATGCACCCTTGACAAAATCGCGTCAAGCTGCTTCTGCGGCTTCATTCCGGATAAATCCTTTTTGTCGTAGCCGGCGTTCACCATATCCTTAAGCGACGCCACTCTTATCATGAAGAACTCGTCAAAATTAGAGGCGGTAATGCTTAAGAATTTCAGACGCTCAAAAAGCGGGTTGGACTTATCCCTTGCCTCCGCCAGAACCCTCGCATTAAATTCTATCCATGACAGTTCCCTGTTAAAAAAATATTCCGGACCGTAGTCTTTCTGATTCTCTGCCATTATCCTTCCCCCTATCTTCTTTTCTGTATGATAACCGGTTTAAGACCGTATACCTGTTCAAACAAAGTTATGCCGCCGCAAAGCAGCCCCTTCTCAATCGTGATGTCCTCAAAGGTGCGCGCCGTAATCTGAAGCTCCCTGCCCTTTACATCGTACACGGTGTTTTTGAATTTCTGTCTGTGTCCCCGGTCAAGCATGTTGCAGAGCTTTATTATCGCGGTCAGCTTTGATACCGTAAGATAGGCTTCGCTGTCCATTGAAGCCGCCAGTTCATGATTACTGTCAAAATCTATCGTGGTGTATTTTACTATATTGGCTACAATCTCGCGCTCAAGATGCGACAGTCCGATTATCTCCGTAGACATAACGATATTGTACGAGCATTCCGCAGGATAAAGCATACTGATATACTGTCCGCAGTCGTGCAGTATGCACGCAATCTGCAAAAGCAGGCGCTCTCTTTTGCCTAAGCCGTGGATTTTTTTCGCGGCGTCAAAAACGGCGAGCGAGTGCTTCTCGACAAATTTTACATGCTCCTTGTTCCACGAATATCTCTTGGAAATATTGCGTGCCGCCGCCAGAATATCCGCCGTAAAATCATGGTCGAAAACCTCGGTCTTCTTTACCTTGACTGCGTACTCGGCAGCCATTCCGTCGCAAAGCCTGACGCCCGGAATCCACAGCATCTGAGCGTCGGTTGCGTCGAGAATTTTCTTGTATATCATTATGCTCGGAAGAATAACCTCCGCAAACTCCTTTGATATCCCGAGCTTTTCAGCAGAATTCCCCATCAGGTAGAAGCGGTGATATATTTCTATAAACTCGTCCCTTGTGTAATACTCCTTATCCTTGTTTTCTCCTATGCGGCTCATGAACCAATTGATTCCGTCACCCACCGCCACAAGGCACTCTATTTTGCGTTCCTTTATAAAAAGATGCTTAAGCACTTCTATATCCGTATCGATAAACTCCTCCATAATTGACAAATCGCTTGCCGAATTCTGAAGAATATCCTCAAGCTTCTCGTTTACACGCATCGCCCCGAGCCGCACGTTCTGCGTCGTGATGAGAGAGCCGTTGTCAAAAAGCGACACCTGCGAGCTGCCCGAGCCCACGTCCGCCATCGCCACGCCCTTTTCAATCAGCGAGTTAAAGCCTTCCTTTCGGGAAGCCACCGCCTCGTACATAATAAGGCGCTGCTCCGAATTACTGAGTATCTCCACCTTAAGTCCGGTGCGGACCTTAATCCTGTCAATTATATTTACCGCGTTTCCTGCCTCTCTTATCGCGCTGGTCGCAAAAAGCCTGTAATCCCGCACCCTGTACGTTCCCATTATTTTAACGAAATCATAAAGCACGTCGCAGAGCTCGTCCACAAACTTATAGCTTACCGACTTGTTTTTGTAGGTGTCGCTGCCAAGCGCGATAATATGCCGCACATGGTCAAGCTGCTTTATCCCCTTCGTGCCAATCTCATAGATTACCATCTCCACCTCATAGGAGCCGATATCTATCGCCGCAAATGTCGTAACCGCCATATGTCACACCTCTTAAATTATACTTCATAATTGCTTCCGAGATAATTGATGAACTGCTGCGCCGTTCTTCCAGACAACCCGCCGTGGGACAGTTCCCACTTGTTTGCCTCCGAAAGAAGCGCCTCCTCGTCCATTTCAATCTTATTTCTCAGAGCTATTTTTCTTACTATCTCATTGAACTGCTTCTTGTCGGGAGAGCCGTAATAAATCGACACTCCGAAGCGCGAGGCAAGCGAAAGCTTTTCCTGCACGGTATCGTTTGAATGCTTGTCGTCGTCCCCTTCCTCTCTGTCCGAAAACTTCTCGCGCACCAGATGCCTTCTGTTGGAGGTCGCGTAAATCAGAACATTATCCGGCTTTTTCTCCAATCCGCCCTCAATAACCGCCTTGAGATATTTATACTCTATCTCAAATTCCTCAAAGGACAAATCATCCATAAAAATTATGAATTTGTAATTTCTGTCCTTGATTTGGTTGATAATCAACGAAAGCTGCTTAAACTGGTGCTTGTAAATCTCAATCATTCTCAGTCCCCGGTCATAATATTCGTTTAAAAGCGCCTTTATGCTTGAGGATTTGCCCGTTCCGCTGTCGCCGAACAGCAGCGCGTTATTCGCGCTTTTTCCGGCAAGGAACGCCTCAGTATTGTCGGTGAGCTTCTTTTTCTGAATCTCATAGCCTATAAGATGAGAGAGCCTTATATGCTCGGTGCTTATAACAGGTTCCAGCGTCGCGCCGTCCTGACCGATTCTGAACGCCTTGAACATTCCGAAGCACCCTACTCCGATTTCCTTATAGAAAACACACACCGAGTCAAAAAACTTTTCCGTGCTCTCCGATTCCGCAAGCGCTGCCGCCAACTCGGTTATCCTGTCGCGTATTCTCTTATTAAAATACTTCTCCGCTTCATTATTATTCTCAAAATCCAGCAAAATCGACAGGCATGTGCCGTTTTGACTGTCAAACTTGCGCAGATTCACGTCAAAAAGCTCACGCAGCACCTCAAAATCAAGCATTGCCGCCCGGTTTATCCCGCCGGGCACATAGCCTCTCCGCTCGCATGAAATGCTGAATGCGTTCTCGTCAAAGGCAATCAGGTACGCAAGATAATCCTGCCAGAGATTCCCACGAAATCCCATTTTTTCGGAAACCTCAAGTATATGTCCGATACAGGTATTAACCGCCGCCTGCAAGTCTCCTTTTGAAGCGAAACGTCCGCCCGCCACCTCAAACATCGTGTCGATAACGTCTGTCCGCCATTCTTTTCCGTACAAAATCAAATCGTATCTGTCCATATCCGTTCTCCTTTACATTCCCTCAAAGCACTGACTTTCCTTTATTAATAATTGCCCAAAAGCTTGAGCGCGTTCGACTCCTCCGCGATTCCTCTGAGCGCGTTTCTAACTCCCGCGTCCGCGAGATTTCCCTCAAAGTCAATAAAAAACCTGAACTCCCAGTTATGCTCGGGTATCGGGCGCGACTCTATTTTGGTCATGTTAAGCCCGTTGAACATTATATGCGAAAGCGCATTATAAAGGCTTCCGGCGCGGTGGTCTATCTCAAAGCATATGCTCACCTTGGAAGCGTTACGGACAAACGCCCTTTTTGAGCTGACAATTACGAATCTCGTCGTATTGGCGCTTGCGGAGTTTATTCCGCGCGCCGCGATTTCAAGCCCGTACTCCCTCGCGCAGTTGGGCGAGCCGATTGCAGCCTGAGTATAATCGTCCTCTTCCGCTATTTTTTTCGCGCTCATCGCGGTATTCGGATAGCTTTCACGGATCCAGCCGCCGTGTCCGTCAAGGTATTTCGCGCACTGCATAAGCGCCTGAGGATGCGAATAGACCCGCTTTATTCCGTCCGTATCCGTACCCGGCTTAACCAGAAGACAATGCTCGATTTTGAGGAAGGTTTCAGCCACAATATAATTGCTGTACTCCTGAAGCAAATCGTAGGTATCGCTCACCATTCCCGCCGAGGAATTGTCTATCGGAATCACTCCGTAATCAGCTTCTCCGGAAGCGACCTTCTGCATCGCCTCCCTGAAGCTTTCGACATTCACGCAGTCCACGTCCCTGCCGAAAAATTCTGTCATCGCCTCATGGCTGTACGCACCGGGAACGCCCTGATACACGACCTTTACTCCGGTTCTGGAAATTTCCTCCATAACCTCGTAGGGTTCAAGCATGGAGCCCTCGGCGCCGCCCTCTAGCTTTTTGTACTGAAGCTTGCGGCTCATCGCCATAATCTGGGTAAAGAGCTCGGCTACACACTTCTTGTTGAAGCCGTCCTCTGTCATATCCACCAGCTTTTCGATTTTGTCATTCTCCCTGTCCTTGTCAAAAACAGGCTTTCCCGTAGCCATTTTATAGTCCGCGACATTGGATGCCACGAACATTCTTTTCTCAAACAAATCAACAATCTGTCCGTCAATTTCGTCAATCTGATTTCTTGACTCCTGTAAATCTACAAACATTTTTTCCTCCGGATAAAATTTCTCGTTATGAAATCAGGGGTTGTCCCCGTCCTCTATAAATAATATCATATTTCCGTATATTTTGCTTGAAAAATATGAAAAAATATCGGATAATAATACTATACGGATACAGGTGGCGTTGAATATGAAAAAAGGTCTGTTTTTAATAATTACCGGACTGATAGTAGGATTACTCGCCGGGATTATGATTTATATCAATATATCCAATAAAATCCCATCCAACCCTTCCGACCTTGTCGGAAATACCGCCGGAAATCTTAACAGCGGCGGTCTGTTCTGCGAAGCGGACGGGGTGGTGTTTTTTGCCAACCCTTATGACCAGAACAAGCTTTACTCAATGACGCCCGACTGCGCCGATATACGCTGCATATCCGATGACAGCGTATGCTACATAAACGCTGCCGGCAAATATGTATACTACATAAGGGACAACGGCTCCTTCAACGACGACTCCTCTCTTTTCAGGGGCGATATGTACGGGCTTGCGCGCTGCAAGTTTGACGGCTCGTCGCTTCACACGCTTGTAGCGGGCTACTGCACGGATCTGGCAATTTCCGGCGACACTCTTATATATAATGCCAACCGCAATTCCAAAGCCGTAACCTGCACCATCGACATAAGGGGCGGGGAAATCAGCGTGATTAACGACTATAACATTTCCCACGCCAGCGTATTCAACGGCAGCCTGTTTTATTCGGGAGCATCCAATTCCCACTCAATATACAATATGGACATATCCGACGGTCTTTCCTCTCTATATATGACAGGAAACACATATATGGCAAATTATGTGGACAATAATCTTTACTACATTGACCTTGACAATAATTATGCGCTGACCAAGGTGGACTTGTCAACCAATCTGCGGACTGTAATCTCAAGAGACCGCTGCATACTCTATAATGTTTACAACGGCGTCGTTTACTATCAGGCGGAAAACAACGGCAGCCACGCTCTTTACCGCATGAAAACCGACGGCTCCGACCGTACCGAGATTATTGAGGGAGATATTACTACCATAAGCTGTACCTCGCAGTACACCTTCTTTCAGATGTACGGTTCAACCACGCTCTACCGCGTTCCCACCTTCGGCGAGCCTACCGTACAGACCTTGTACATTCAACCGCAGGAATAAGCTTTCCCTATCTTTCATTTACCACCTGAAAAATATAAAACTTAAGATAATACGATTCATCCGCCGCCCACAATATCGGGTGGTCGGGCGACTGCGTTCTGAACTCCACCTGGCGCAGCCTTTTGTGCGCTCCGCGCGCCGCCTCCGCGACTGTCTTTGCGAAAAGCTCCTGCTCCATGAAATGCGAACACGAACAGGTGGCAAGATAGCCGCCGTCCCTCACGAGCTTCATTCCCTTTATATTGATTTCACGGTAGCCCTTGACGGCGTTTTTGACGGAGCTTCTTGATTTCGTAAAGGCGGGCGGATCCAGAATCACCACGTCGTAAAGCTCGCCCTTTTCCACAAGCTCCGGGAGAAGCTCAAACACGTCCCGGCATACAAAGTTCACCCTGTCCTCCACACCGTTTAACCTCGCGTTCTCGCGCGCCTGCTCGATTCCAAGCTCCGAGGCGTCAACGCCGAGCACCGAACCGGCTCCGCATACCGCGGCGTTAAGCGCAAAAGAACCCGTGTGGGTAAAGCAGTCCAAAACCCTCGCTCCTTTGCAGAGCCTGCCGATTGCTGCCCTGTTATATTTCTGGTCAAGAAAAAATCCCGTTTTCTGTCCGTCAGCGACATTGACCATGTATCTGACGCCGTTTTCGCAAATCTCAACCTTTGTGTCAAAGGGCTCTCCGATGAAGCCCTTCACACGCTCCATTCCCTCATTCAGCCTCACCTTTGCGTCACTCCGCTCATACACTCCCCTTATATGCATTCCGCGCTCCTCAAGCTCCGTCTTAAGGCTCTCGATTATCTCATTTTTCATAAGGTCTATTCCGAGCGCGAGCGACTCGACAACCAGCACATCCGAAAATTTATCGACCACAAACCCGGGGAAGCCGTCGGCCTCTCCGAAAATAAGCCTGCACGATGAGGTGTCCACGGTATCAACGCGGTACTGCACTGCCGCTCTCACAAGGCTGTCAATAAAGGCTCTGTCTATATCGGTATCACGCCTTCTTGTCATAATCCTCACGGTTATTTTTGATTTTGTATTTATAAAACCTTTTCCGAGAAAATATCCGTCAAAATCCACTGCCTCGACAATGTCGCCGTTTTCAAACCCGCCCTCTATTCTGTCTATTTCATTATCGTATATCCAAAGCCCTCCCGCCTTAAACGAGCGGCCCTCGCCTTTTTTTATCCAAACTTTTGTCATTGCAAATCCTTTCGCATAATTTTTGTTCAACAAGAGAAACTATATCATTATGATTAAAAAATATTTACTGTGCGGCCTCACCGGTTGGTGTATGGAGGTGTTTTGGACCGGAATGGGCTCCGCCATAAGAAAAGACAAGAAACTAACCAGCAATACCTCCATCTGGATGTTTCCCATTTACGCAACAGCGGTTATAATCGAGCCGATAAGCAAAAAAATGTGCAGCCGCAAACAAAACACCATCTGCCGCGGCTTTATCTATTCATTGATGATTTTCGCAACCGAATTCCTGAGCGGCTCGATACTTAAGAAAAACAACTGCTGTCCGTGGGATTACTCCAAGGCAAAACTGAATATAAAGGGCGTTGTAAGGCTTGATTATCTGCCTTTATGGTTTGCCGTAGGACTTATCTACGAAAAAATGCTCTGCCCGAACATTCACAAACGCGGGAACCCGTAAGAGTTCCCGCGTAATAATTCATGACAGCAGAATTCCCGCAAAACAGGGATTCTGCTGTTAATTTCGATTAGTAAAGCGGATGCGCGTCCGTAAGAGCCTTCACGATTTCCATCGCCTTTGCCTTAGAAGCCTCCTCGTCCGTAACAGCCAACGAAATAGCTTCCGCAACCTTATCCATATCGTCCGTGTTAAAGCCCCTTGTCGTAACCGCCGCCGAGCCGAGCCTTATTCCGCTCGTAGTGAAGGGCTTTTCCGGGTCATTGGGAATCGCGTTCTTGTTGCAGGTAATGTTTACCGTATCAAGAAGCTTCTCCGTAGCCTTTCCGGTAACCCCCTTGCTTCTTAAATCAACAAGCATGAGATGGTTGTCCGTTCCGCCCGATACAAGATTAAAGCCGCGAGAAAGAAGTCCCGAAGCCAAAGACTGCGCGTTGTCAACTATATTTTTGGCATATGTCTTAAACTCCGGTTCAAGCGCCTCCTTAAAGCATACCGCCTTCGCCGCAATCACATGCATAAGCGGTCCGCCCTGAATTCCGGGGAAAATAGCCTTATTGAAATTGAATTTGTCCGCGGCTTCCTGATTGCAGAGAATCAGTCCGCCTCTGGGTCCTCTCAGGGTCTTGTGCGTGGTCGTGGTAACAACGTCCGCATATGGAATGGGGCTCATATGCTGTCCGCCCGCTACAAGTCCGGCGATATGCGCCATATCGACCATAAGAACCGCTCCGACCTCGTCCGCGATTTCACGGAACTTCTTGAAATCTATTTTGCGCGCATATGCGCTCGCGCCCGCGAGAATCATCTTAGGTCTGCACTCCTTGGCAATCTTAAGAACCTCGTCATAATCAATAAATCCCTCATCGTTTACCCCGTAAGGCACGCAGTTGAAATATTTACCCGACATATTCACGGGTGAGCCGTGCGAAAGATGTCCGCCGTGCGCAAGATTCATTCCCATATATGTGTCACCGGGCTCAAGAATCGCAAAAAACACCGCCATATTAGCCTGCGCTCCCGAATGAGGCTGTACGTTTGCGTAATCGCATCCGAAAAGCTTCTTGGCGCGCTCAATTGCAAGATTCTCAACTATATCGACATACTGGCAGCCGCCGTAATATCTTTTGGCGGGATAGCCCTCGGCATATTTGTTGGTAAGGGTACTGCCCATTGCAGACATTACCGCTCTGCTCACAAAATTCTCGGATGCAATCAGCTCAATATGGTCATTCTGTCTTCCGGTCTCAAGCGTAATCGCGTCCGCAATCTCCGGGTCAAAGTTCTTAACTTCGTCAAATGAATACATTATTATTCCTCCATAAAAATAATTAAATTTATTATATCGCAGTCGGACTGCTTTCGCAAGACAAAAACCGGATTATCATAATCCTTCCGCCTCTGTCAGCGTAATACCGTTTTCGCCTAACGGAATCGCATGGTCAAGCCCTACGAATTTACCGCCCTCCTGCCAGAGCACCTCCTTAACGAAGGCGTATTTTTCCTCGTCCCATGTGACGAAATCGTCAAGCACCATTCCGCCCGTATCGCCCGAATTGGCGTTAAAGCACCAGAAGGTATGATTGAGATGATAGGTCTTGATAAGCTCGCGCATATAAGTCATCCATTTAAGATTCGGCTCACGCATAAAGCCGCCCCACTCGCCTATCAGAAGAGGCGCAATGTCCCCGTCATAAATATAAAGCCAGTTGTCGTACCAGCAGTCCTTTGTCAGACTTTCATAGGTGTAATCGCCTTCAAACCAAGGCTGCGCATATACGCTAGGACCGTAATCGTGCGGCGAATAGACAAGCTTGTTCTGGTATTTTCCGAGATTGACCGGAAAATCCTTAACGCCTCTTAAATTGCCTCCCCACCAGTTAAAATAATAATCGGCACTGTCGGTTGACGAATAATCGCCGTTATTTTTTATGTCCATGGGATAAATCTCCGTTCCCTCAACAAGTATAAGCACATTGGGATTGACCGCGAGAATTTTCGCGGCAGCCTGCTCGGCAGTATACTTCCAGTTGTTTTCGGACTTTGAACCGTTCCAGATTGCGGCGGCACTTCCCTCGTTGGGCTTGCCGTGCGGCTCGTTTTTGAGGTCAAACGCAATTATTGTGTCGTTGTCCTTATAACGCTCTGCCATCCACTCAAGAGCCGAATAATAATCCTGAACGCTAACCCTGTCAGTGTACCAGAGATTGACGACATGCCCCGACGCATCGGTCTGGGCGCTGTGGATATCCGGCATAACCTTCATTCCGTTTTCTTCCGCAAGCTTAAGAAAATATTCGAAAATCTCAAGGCTGTTCATCGAGTTAAGCGTGGGATTGTAGGCGTTGTTGTAATTCGCTTTCGGGTATTCGCCCGCCGCCCACTGATTTATCAGCTCCGCCGAAATAGGCACCCTTATCAGATTAAAGCCGTGGTCCGCAATCGCCTTTACCGTTGACACAAGTTCACTGTTCCACAGACCGTCAAAGGTATTTGTTCCGGTATTGTAGCCAAACCAGTTGATACCCGTGAGCCAGACCTCCTTGCCGTCCTTGTCAAGAATTCTGCGCCCGTCCGTATAAAGCCAGTCATCACCCTGAACGGCGTTTTCGGAACGCTCAAGGAGCTCGGAAACATCGACCTGTCCGCCCTGATTGTCGCCTCCTTGGTTGTTATTCTGGTTATTGTTCTGATTGTTATTCTGATTAACGCTGCCCTCGCTCACGGCGCATATTATCCCGTTAAGCTTTGCGGATTTCACGCTGAGACTGCCCTCAACGCCGAGATTGCAGCCTATTGTTACGCTCTGTCCCGCACCTATCGCGCCGTTGTATTCCGCATTGCTTACGCTCAGCGTATTTCCCGAAACCGAATATGAAGCGTTCCAGCCCTCGCAGCTTGCCAGCCCCTCAAACTCAAGTTCAAGCTTCCAGCCTTCAATCGCCTCTCCGGTATTGTTCTCTATTCCGAGTTCAAGACCGTACATGGTCACGCCGCTGTTTTCCCATGAATTTGAGATTGAGTATTTGACGGTCAGACCCTCTTTTGCCTCAACCGGCTCTGCCTCGGTATCCTTCTCTGTCTGAGCATCCGTGACGGTTCCGTCCTCTTTTGTAACGTCCTCCGCCTTTGTCTGTGTCTGCGCCTCCGAGAGGGCTCCGTCTTTTGTCGGCAAAGCTGACGCCTCTTTTTGTCCGCCGCTTCTGCCTCCGACATATTTTCCAAGGAAAAAAGAACCCGCACACAAAAGAAGCACAGCCGCGCATATTCCTGCTATTATCGTTATTTTTTTACGCTTATCCAAATCAAACCTCTCTCAAAGCAATTCCAAGTTCCTCAAGCTGTACGTCCTCCACAATATCGGGCGCTCCGGTAAGCAGGCAGGACGCGTCCTTTATCTTGGGGAACGCAATCACGTCACGGATATTGTCCGTCTTCGCCATAAGCATAACGATACGGTCAAGACCGTAGGCAAGTCCCGCGTGCGGCGGAACTCCGTATCTGAAAGCGTTGAGAAGGAAACCGAACTGCTCCTCCGCTTTTTCGTCCGTAAAACCGAGGATATTGAACATTTTTTTCTGAATATCGTCCTGATGTATCCTGACGCTTCCGCCGCCAAGCTCAACGCCGTTAAGAGTAATATCATAAGCCTTGGCGCGTACCTTTTCGGGAGCGGATTCGAGAAGCTCTATATCCTCCTCCATCATCATCGTAAACGGGTGGTGCATAGCAAGCAGTCTGTTCTGCTCGTCGGACCACTCAAACAGCGGAAATTCGGTAATCCAGAGGAATTTGTACTCGTCCGGTCTGCGAAGCCCAAGCTCGTCCGCTATCTGAAGTCTTAACGCTCCTAACACGCTCAAAACTATTTTGGTGCTGTCCGCGGCAAAAAGCAGCAGGTCTCCGGGCTTTCCCTCAAGCCTTTCCACTATCGCGCTAAGCTCGTCCTCCGTCATAAACTTGGAGAACGAGGATTTGAAGCTTCCGTCCTCGTTGATTGAAAGCCACGCAAGTCCCTTTGCGCCGTAGCCCTTGACAAAATCAACGAGTGCGTCTATCTTTTTGCGGGGCATAGCGCCCTGTCCGGCGGCGTTGATTCCGCGGACGGTTCCGCCGTTTTCCAACGCTCCGGTAAACACGCCGAAGCCGCAGCTTTTCACAATATCCGATATATCCTTAAGCTCCATTCCGAAGCGTATGTCGGGCTTGTCGGAGCCGAAGCGGTCCATAGCCTCCTGCCATGTCATTCTTTGAATCGGCAATTCGATTTCAATACCGAGTATTTCCTTAAAAAGCTTATACAGAAGCCTCTCGTTCACGTCGATAACGTCGTCTATATCGACAAATGAAAGCTCCATGTCTATCTGCGTAAATTCCGGTTGTCTGTCCGCGCGCAAATCCTCGTCGCGGAAGCATTTCGCAAGCTGAAAATATCTGTCGTAGCCCGAGCACATCAGAAGCTGCTTACAAAGCTGCGGCGACTGGGGCAGCGCGTAGAAGGAGCCCTGATGGATACGGCTGGGTACAAGATAATCCCTCGCCCCCTCCGGTGTGCTTTTCTGCAGAATCGGCGTTTCGATTTCGATAAATCCCTCTTCCGAAAGGAACTGCCTCGTAAGCGTCGCAATATTGCTCCTCATCATGATTATTTTCTGCAAATCAGGTCTTCTGAGGTCAAGGAAACGGTATTTGAGCCTTATCTCTTCCTTGGTTTTGGAATCCTCCTCTACGGGGAACGGAGGCGTCTGCGATTCGGAAAGCATGCGGAGCTCCGTGGCAACGACCTCTATCGTTCCGGTGGCAAGACTGTCGTTTACCGCGCCGGCTCTTTTACATACGGTTCCGACAACGGCGATTACGAACTCGCTCCTTAAAGCGCCCGCCTTTTCAAAGCCCTCCGCGCCGATTTTTTCCTCCTCAAAAATTATCTGAAGAATTCCCGAGCGGTCCCTTAAATCCACAAAGCATATGCCGCCCTTGTTCCTGTTTTTCTGAACCCAGCCCATAACCGTGACGGTCTGTCCGATATTTGCCTCCGAAAGCTCGGCGCATCTGCACGTTCTTTTTAGTCCCTTCATTGATTCTGCCATAGTTTTGTTCTCCTATTTATTGATTGGATTTAAATAAAATTCCCTTATATCGGCGTAGCCCTCGTTTTCAAGCTGTTCCTTCTGGAATTTCTTGTTTTTGTTCATTCTCACTACAAGAACGCTTCTGCCCTCGCCGCGAAGCTTCTGCGCCTCTCTGATGATTTCGCAGAGCCTGTCGGAACGGATTCCTTTCTCGATAAGAAACGCCGTTTTATCCGCTTTCCTCGGAACCTCAAAGCCGTTATCGAGAAGAATCGTCACGATTCTCTCAAAGCCGATTGAAAATCCGCAGGCAGGTGTATCCTGTCCGACAAAGCGTCCCACCATCTTGTCATAGCGTCCGCCTCCGCCCACACTGCTGCCGAATTCGGGCACCTCAATTTCAAAAATTGTACCCGTGTAATACGACATTCCGCGCACGAGCGACGGGTCGAACACCACCTCAAAATCGTATTCCTTAGTGCCGCTCACACTGTCGATAATCTCCTTCAGATTGTCCGATACATCCGGCTCAAGATAATCCTTTATCACGCCGCACACATACGAAAGTCCGTCGGGAGCGCTTTTTATACCCTCAAAGAGCTTTACATAGGAGTCCACGCTTTCCTCGGAATAGCCCTCCTTAAGAAGCTCCTCCCTTACGCCGTCAAGACCGATTTTATCCATTTTATCGAGAATGATAAATACGGTGTCGTACTCCTCCTCGGGAAATCCGCTGTATGCCGCCATCGCTTTAAGTATACGGCGCTCGTTTATTTTTATCTTGAAATCCTTGAAGCCGATTCTGCCCATTGTAGTCGTCGTGGCAAGTATAAGCTCGATTTCGGCGAGATTGCCCGGCTCGCCCAGTATGTCTATATCGCACTGGTAAAACTGTCTGAACCGCCCCTTCTGTGGTCTGTCCGCACGCCATACCGGACCTATCTGAAGCGCCTTGAAGGGTGAGGGCAGATTTGCCGAATTGTTTGAATAAAAACGCACCAACGGCACGGTCAGATCGTATCTTAAGCCGCCGTCCGTGATATCCTCCTCGCTCTGCGCATCCTCAAGATTGAGCCTCGCGCCCCTTTTGAGAATTTTGAAAATAAGCTTCTCGTTCTCTCCGCCCTGCTTACTGGAAAGATTGGCGATGTTTTCGACAGCCGGAGTTTCGATTGACGTAAAACCGAAAGCGCCGTAGGTTTCTTTTATAAGCGAAATGAGATAATCCCTTATCTCCATCTCCCTCGGTAAAATATCCTTCATTCCCGTCATGGGCTTTTTTATTAATGCCATACCGTATCCTCGTTTCCTATAAAATGCGTAATATCATAATTTATCAGAAGTCTGCCCTGCGCGATTACGTCAAGAGCCTCCTGCCTGTGAATCACCTTCTGAAAGGCGATGAACACTTCCATGTCGTAATTGTGAATCTCTTCAATCATTATACTCATTGCGGTGTCAATGTCAAATGCCTTGCGGTACGGGCGGTCCGAAATCAGTGCCGTAAACGTGTCGGCAACCCTCATCACTCTCGCGCCGAACGGAATATCCTCACCCTTAAGATTATCGGGATAGCCCGAGCCGTCGTAATTCTCATGGTGGTACAGAACCGCCTGCAGAATAAAGGGCGAAAAATCATAGTTTTGCAGTACGTCATAGCTGAATTTGGAGTGCATTCTCATATATTTTATATTTTCCATCGCGAAGCTGTCATGCGCCCTGCCGTAAAGATAGCCCGAAAGCCTGAGCTTGCCTATATCGTGCACCAGTCCCGCGACCGCCAGCTCATAACAGACGGTATCGTCAAGACCCATTTCACACGCGGTCATATACGTCAGATTACTGACGCATATCCCGTGAATCAGATTATCCTTTAAATCCGTCAGCAGCGTTTTTTCCATCTGACGGGAATCATTAACCTCATTCATTTCCTTCTGCCTCAAGATATTTTTTCTTTCTGTCAATCATTTCGTCAACCCTGCCGATATAGTCCGACACGTCCTTTACGTTCTCTATCCTGTCCACACGCGCGGGATTTCTGCGCACTATTTTTGACTGCGCGCCCGCTCCGGCAGCCCAGATAGACTGTTGTTCCTCCATTATGAGGATGTTGTACAGTCCCTCTCTGCCGGGCTTTGCGTAGCCGACATTTTCAAAATTGCCAGCCATGTTTTTCTGTCTGTACAAATAATAAGGCTCCAGCCCCATCACGGCGGCTGCCTCATGCGTAAGCTCCATTATCTCGTCGGTATTTTCGATGCGGTAGCCCGCGTATATGTCCTTAAAAATATTGAGTCCCGCCGCGCGCTTTATCGCGAGCGAATGAACCGTCAGGCTGTCGGGACAAAGCCGTGCCGCCTCTTCAAGAGTATGCCTGACATCATCCATACCCTCGCCGGGAAGCCCGACTATCAAATCCATATTTATATTGTCAAAGCCGCATTCCCTTGCCGTTTCAAAGGCATCAACAACCTGCTTTACGGTATGTCTTCTGCCGATTAAATCAAGCGTTTTCTGATTCATCGTCTGCGGATTTACGGATATGCGGCAAACGCCGTGCCCGCGAAGCGTTCTGAGCTTTGCGGCGTCAATGCTGTCGGGACGCCCTGCCTCCACGGTGAATTCACGGATTCCGCTCAAATCAAAATTTTCCTCTATGCAGA
>JAAVHB010000125.1 GCA_014799955.1 Butyrivibrio sp.
GCGGAATTTATCTTCCCATGATTTACGGGACGGGAAATAACTATTCCGTCGGCGATACGTTTGAGATTAGTTTTTTCGGCGAAAAGTCTGAGTATACGGTATGCGGATTTTTCAACAACACGATGTCAAGCTCACACAACTGCGGACTGGTGTCGTTTTTGCTGACGGAAGATAAAATTCAAGGATTTTCCGAGGAAAGCTTTGCGGTGAAGTCCTCGTACGTTTCAGTACGCGTCAAGGACAAAACAAAAGGCGAAGAGTTCAGAACATTACTGCAGGACCTGATTTCCGAGGAGTTCCCCGACGTTACTGTTGCGGGAAACGATTATAGGATGATTACGACGTCAAGATATATTTCACAGATGATTTGCGCGGGAGTTATGAGCGCAATGGGTTTTTTTGTGCTGCTTATCGGGGTGGTTGTAATATCCTCAAACGTCGCAAATTATATTCATGAGAATATGCAGAATTTAGGAGCGCTTAAAGCGGTGGGATATACGAGCAGGCAGATAGTTTCCTCTTTGATTGTGCAGTTTTCCGGAATTTGTGCTGTCACAGCCGTTTTCGGAGCGGTTCTTTCCTACGGTATTTTTCCTGCGGTAAACGAAATGATGATTGCTCAGACGGGTATTCCTTACGAGGTAAAATTTTTGCCGCTGCCGTTTATAATCACGGTACTTTTTATTTCGGCATCAGTATCGGCGGCGGTGTACGTTTCCGCCGGGAAAATTAAAAAAATCGAACCGATTACGGCGATACGACAGGGTATTGCCACGCATAATTTCAAGAAAAATCATTTGCCCTTTGAAAAAACGTCGCTGCCTGTTAATTTTGCTTTGGCGATGAAAACCACACTTTCGGCATTTAAGCAGAATATTACAGTATGTGTTACAATGCTTGTGCTGTCGCTTATAATTGTGTTTTCGGGTATCGTGTTCAGAAACGTAATTGTTGATATTGCGCCGCTTGTGGATATGATTGCGGGAGAACGCGCCGATTCCTGCATAAACGTGAATCTGAGCAGGGAGGAAGAGTTCGTTTCCGGGCTGCAGGCTGACAGCCGCGTGGAAAAGTTTTATTTGTACACCAACAATAATATGGATATTCAGCATGTCGGCGGAGCTTCTTTGGCTGTGGCGGTTATAGAGGATTCTTCTAAGCTGAATAACAAGAGCGTGATTGTTGAAGGGCGTTTTCCCAAGTACGGCAATGAGTTTGCGGTTGCCGCAAAATACGCAAAGGATAACAAACTTAAGGTCGGTGACGAGATTACGTTAAAAATCGGAAACTCCGAGGATAGCTATATTATTTCCGGACTTGTTCAGAGTACCAATAATCTCGGAAAAGACTGTATTATGACCCGCGAGGGTTACGAAAAAATAAGCGAGCTGCAAAACGTCAGCTACTACATAAATTTGACGGACGAGGAGGATATTGACGCTTTTAACAGCGAAATGTCAGAACGCTTCGGCAGCGACGTGAACGCGGTCTATAATATTTTATCGGTTTTAGAGAGCTCAGGCGCAGTGTATGTTTCGCTTATGACGCTCATCGTAATTGCCGTGCTTATTATCAGCTGTATTGTAATTATTTTTGTTATGTATTTGCTGGTGAGGACGCTTTTAAACGGAAAAAAGCGTGACTACGGAATTTTAAAGTCGCTCGGCTTCACTACAAGACAGCTTGTTTTGCAGACTGCAGTAAGCTTCATGCCTTCTGTAATAATATCCGCGGCGGTGGGAATTTTAATCTGCGCGCAGATTATCAATCCGCTTATGACGTTATTTTTCAGCGGCTTGGGAATGGTAAAATGCACCTTTGAAATCCCTTTAGGCTTCAACATAATCGCGGGAATAGGACTGGTTTTATTCGCGTTTGCCGCAGCCTGCCTTATGTCGCTCAGAATCAGAAAAATTGCTCCGATGGCTCTTCTTTCGGGAGAATAAAACAAAAGATCGGGAACCGGTTCGCCGAATCGGTTCCTTTTTTTTGCAAGTACTTGTAATTATACCGCGGTTTGTGTTAGTATATAGCAGACAAGAAACAAACGCCTCCGGCGTTTTTGAAAATATTAAATTAATGAAGGTGAAAAGATGGATTTGATGTATCAGAGTACGAGAAGCGCGGGCGTAAGTGTTACGGCTTCGCAGGCGATATTGAAGGGCTTGGCGGACGACGGAGGGCTCTATGTGCCCGAGACGGTTCCGGCGTTGGACTTAAGCCTTGAGGAGCTTTCCGGCATGGATTACAGGCAGGTGGCTTATCATGTGATGAAGCTTTTTCTGACGGATTTTACCGGGGAGGAGCTTAAGGCGTGCATAGACAAGGCTTACGACAGCAAATTCGATACGGAGGAGATTGTTCCGCTTGTAAAGGCGGACGGCGCGTATTTTCTGGAGCTTTTTCACGGCGCGACCATCGCGTTCAAGGATATGGCGCTTTCGATACTTCCGCATCTGCTCACCACCAGTGCGCGCAAGAACAATATAAAGAATGAAATCGTGATTCTTACGGCGACATCCGGAGATACGGGAAAGGCGGCAATGGCAGGATTTGCGGACGTAGAGGGGACGAAGATTATCGTATTTTACCCGAAAAACGGCGTAAGCCCCATCCAGGAAAAGCAGATGCTCACACAGCGCGGAGCCAATACCTATGTTGTCGGAATTCACGGCAATTTCGACGACGCGCAGACGGGCGTTAAAAATATGTTCGGCGATAAGACGCTTGCGAACGAGCTTGACGCGGCGGGCTATCAGTTTTCCTCTGCCAACTCAATCAATATAGGAAGGCTCGTTCCGCAGATTGTGTATTATGTTTATGCCTACACAAGGCTTCTTGCGGACGGCGAGATTTCAAAGGGAGAGCCGATAAACGTCGTTGTGCCCACGGGCAATTTCGGAAATATTCTGGCGGCGTTTTACGCCAAAAACATGGGGCTTCCGATTGGAAAGCTTATATGTGCCTCGAATGAGAATAAGGTGCTTTACGATTTCTTTTCCACGGGAACATACGACAGAAACCGAGAATTCAAGCTCACCTCCTCACCCTCGATGGATATACTGATTTCAAGTAATCTGGAGAGGCTCATATACAGGATTGCGGGCGCGGACGCCGCTGCAAACAAGGCGTTAATGGACAGCCTTAAGTCCGAGGGCGTATATTCGGTAACTCCGGCAATGAGAGAAGAGCTTAAGGATTTCTACGGCAATTATGCGGATGAGAGCGAGACCGCCGAGGCGATTCGCGCAATCTATGAGGATACAGGATATGTGATTGACACTCATACCGCCGTTGCTGCCGCCGTATACAAGAAATACAAAGCCGCCACTGGCGATACCGCAAAGACGCTTATCGCTTCAACCGCAAGCCCTTTCAAATTCACAAGAAGCGTTATGAACGCCATCGACGAGGAAAAGTACGGTACTATGGAGGATTTTGAGCTTGTTGATGAGCTCGGCAGGATTGCCAATGTAAAAATTCCGCAGGCGATTGAGGATATAAGAACCGCTCCCGTACTGCATGATAGGGTATGCGATGCCGATAAGATGCGTGAAACGGTAAAAAATATACTTAATATTAACTAAAACAACACCCCGCCGTCACATTTGTGCTTTAGTATAACTATAAGCGCAGTGCGGCGGCTTTTTATCAGGACGGAGCATTACGGCAGCGCGCGGAAAGGGATTTGGCTATGAGCAGACTTTTGGTTGTTGACGATGAGGAAAAAATACGGGTTATAATACGCAAATACGCCGAATTTGAGGGCTATGAAATAGACGAGGCGGAGGACGGAATGCAGGCTCTCGCAAAGCTTGGAAATAATGATTACGACTTGATTATTATTGACGTTATGATGCCGGAGCTTGACGGCTTTACGGCGTGCCGGGAAATCCGCAAGGTCAAAAAAATCCCGATAATCATGCTTTCGGCAAGAGGCGAGGAGTACGACAAGATACACGGCTTTGAGCTTGGCATTGACGATTATGTGGTAAAGCCATTTTCACCGAGGGAGCTGATGATGCGCGTGAAGGCGGTTCTTGCCAGAGGCGCGGCGCAGACGGATGAACAGGAGCAGACAAGGGATGTATACAGGTCAGAGGGGTTGGTTGTGGATTTCACGGCAAGAATGGTCATTGTGGACGGAGTGCAGGTGAATATGACTCCGAAGGAATACGACCTTTTATTTTATATGGTAAGAAACCGGGGAATTGCGCTCACGAGAGAGAAGCTTATTACCGAGGTGTGGGGCTACGATTATTACGGCGACGACAGGACTCTGGACACGCATATCAAGCTATTGAGGAGCAGTCTCGGAGAGTACCGCAGATATCTTGTGACGCTGAGAGGGGTGGGCTACCGTTTTGAAGCGTAAAAAAATGAGCGTAAAATGGCGGCTGTTCCTTGTGATGTTCGGGTTCACGGTGTTTATGCTTGCGCTGATATGGTTTTTTCAGATAGCGTATCTGAATAATTTTTACAAAATAATAAAAAAGCATGAGCTGCGCAAGGCGGCGTCGGAGCTTCTTGAGAAATTTGACGCGGACAATCTGGAATGGCATATCCGAAGGATTGCGTCGGATTACGATATAAGCATCAATCTTACCGACAGCAGCGGCAGGAGCGTATATAATGCCAACATCATGGAAAACAGTCATATTTATATTTTTTCGGATGAGCAGTTTAAAATTATGTACGACAAGGCGAAGTCGGCGGGCGGTACGGTTATGTACGAGGTCAGCGGGAGGTACCGTGAAAATAACGGCGGCGCCATGCCGGACGGCAAGCACGATATAAGCTTTCCTCATCAGAATACGGACGATTTCTCCGGCTTTGACGGCGGCTTCGGAATGGGCGGTTCGGGCGTTATATTCGATATGCACGGAATGGACGCGAAAAGCATGGTTTATACAAGGATAATCACCGATACCGACGGGAACGAATATGTGCTTTTTGCCAATTCACTGATTACGCCCGTTGACGCTACGGTACACACGCTGCGCGTTCAGTTTGTATATATATCCGTTATCTTCGTAATTGTAACGCTTATAGTCGCGTTTGTAATATCCCGTCATATTTCAAAGCCGATTATGAATGTCAACGAGTCCGCAAAGAAGCTTGCGGAGGGAAATTTTGACGTCAAGTTTGAGGGCGGGGGTTACAGGGAGGTCAGAGAGCTTTCCGAAACGCTGAATTACGCGGCGGTGGAGCTTGGGCGCACGGGACGTCTGCAAAAGGATTTAATAGCCAACGTGTCCCATGATTTGCGCACGCCGCTCACCATGATTACGGCGTATTCGGAGGTTATGCGCGACCTGCCGGGAGAAAACACGCCGGAAAACGCTCAGGTCATAATAGACGAGAGCCGCAGGCTTACGACGTTAGTAAACGATATGCTTGATTTGTCGAAGCTTCAGGCGGGCGTTACCGAGCTGAACGCGGAGGAATTTGATTTTACCGCAAGCATACTCGCGGTTATGAAGCGCTTTTCCAAGCTGACGGAACAGAGCGGATACACGATTAATTTCGAGTATGCTGACGATGTAAAGGTGTATGCGGACGAGTTTAAAATACATCAGGTTATCTACAATCTGATAAACAACGCGATAAATTACGCGGGCGAGGACAAAACCGTAATTGTCCGACAGAAGGTACGCGGCGAAACCGTAAGGCTTGAGGTGGAGGACCACGGAATGGGAATTGCCGGAGACGAGCTTGCGAACATATGGGACAGATATTACAAGGTTGACAAAAATCACAGACGCGCGATTCAGGGCTCCGGAATCGGTCTCTCAATTGTACAGAATATTTTAAAGCTCCATAACGCGAAATACGGAGTTGACTCGACGGAGGGCAGCGGCTGTGTGTTCTGGTTCGAGCTTAAGATTGTAAAGGAAGAAGAGTGACCAAGGCAGCGCCTTCCCGTAACCCCAATATTTGGAAAAATTAATGGACTTATCACTATATCTAGTGTTATAATATAGTGATAGGTCCGTTTTTATCTTATGGGAAAATCTTACGGATTTCCTGTAAAATACGGCGTTATGCGTCCCAAACGGCTCAATTATAATGAAAGAGGAATATGAAGAATGGCGGGAAACACAGACCAAAAATACGATGCGTCGAGCATATCTATTCTCGAGGGGCTTGAGGCGGTCAGAAGAAGACCGGGAATGTATATCGGAAGCGTGTCAACAAAGGGACTCAACCATCTTATTTACGAGATTGCGGATAATTCGGTGGACGAGCATCTGGGCGGGCACTGCGATACCATAAGCGTGACGCTCAATAACGACGGCTCGGCGACCGTTACGGACAACGGAAGAGGAATCCCCATCGGAATGCACCCCAAGGCGGGAATCCCGGCGGTGGAGGTTGTTTTTACCATGCTTCACGCGGGAGGAAAGTTCGGTGACGGAGGCTATAAAATATCCGGCGGACTTCACGGCGTGGGAGCGTCGGTGGTGAATGCGCTTTCCGACTGGCTGGAGGTTCGGATTAAATCGGGAGGCGTTGTTTACGAGCAGCGCTACGAGAGGGGCAAGGTCTGCTATCCCTTGAGAGAGTGCGGAACCTGCCGCAAAAACGACACAGGAACAACGGTGACGTTTCTGCCCGACGCGACTATTTTTGAAAAAACGGAATTCAAGGCGGAGAGCGTCAAAAACAGGCTTCACGAAACGGCATATCTGAATCCGGGGCTTACCATTGTTTTTGAGGATAAAAGAAAGGGCTTTGAGGATACGGAAACCTTCCACGAGGAGGAGGGAATCACCGCGTATGTCAGAGCGCTGAACGCTGGCAGAGAAGCCGTGCACGAGCCTATATATTTTAAGGACACGAAGGAGGGCATTGAGGTCGAATGCGCCTTTCAGTTTGTGGACGAGTTTCAGGAATCACTGCTGGGCTTCTGCAACAATATTTACACGCAGGAGGGCGGAACCCATATAACGGGCTTTAAAACAAAATTCACGATGGTGATTAACCAGTACGCGAGGGAGCTTGGAATCCTTAAGGAAAAGGACGCGAATTTTACCGGAGGCGACGTAAGGAACGGAATGACCGGAATCATAGCCGTCAAGCACCCCGAGCCGCGCTTTGAGGGACAGACAAAGACGAAGCTTGACAATCAGGATGCGGGCAGGATTGTTGCGGATATAGCGGGCGATGAGCTTGTACGGTATTTTGACAAGAATCTTGAAACTCTCAAAAGCGTAATCTCCTGCGCTGAGAAAGCGGCGAAAATCCGAAAGCAGGAGGAAAAGGCGAGAACCAATCTTCTCGTAAAGCAGAAATTCTCCTGCGACACCAACGGCAAGCTTGCCAACTGCGAAAGCCGCAATCCCGAGGAATGCGAGATTTTCATTGTCGAGGGAGATTCGGCGGGAGGCTCCGCAAAGAGCGCAAGAAACAGGCGCACGCAGGCGATACTTCCGATTCGCGGAAAGATTCTCAACGTCGAGAAGGCGACGATGGACAAGGTGCTTGCAAACGCCGAGATAAAGACCATGATAACGGCGTTCGGCTGCGGCTTTTCCGAGGGCTACGGCAACGATTTTGATATTTCCAAGCTGCGCTACAATAAGATAATATTCATGACCGATGCGGACGTGGACGGAGCGCATATCGACACGCTGCTGCTTACTTTTTTCTACCGCTTTATGCCGGAGCTTATTCAGGAGGGACATGTTTATCTTGCCACGCCGCCGCTTTACAAGGTGGTGCCGAAAAAGGGCGAGGGCCGCTACCTATATGATGACAAGGCGCTTGAGCGCTACCGCAAGGAGCATGAGGGAAGCTCGTTTACACTGCAAAGATATAAGGGACTTGGTGAGATGGACGCGGACCAGCTCTGGGAAACGACGCTCAATCCCGAAACGAGAATTCTGAAGCAGGTGGAAATCGAGGACGCGAAGATGGCTTCTGACGTTACGTCGATGCTTATGGGAACCGAGGTTCCGCCGAGACGCGATTTTATATACGAGCATGCGCATGACGCAGAGCTTGACGTTTAAGGTAAGTCCCGTTCGGCATAATGCCTTGCGGGAAAGTTAAGGAGGAAGGTATGGCAGAAACGATATTAAAAACAGAATATTCCGACGTGATGCAGAAATCGTATATTGACTATTCGATGAGCGTCATTACCGCGAGAGCCGTGCCGGATGTGCGCGACGGGCTTAAGCCGGTGCAGAGGCGTGTGCTTTACGCGATGGATCAGCTCGGTCTTAATTACGACAAGCCGCACCGCAAGTCGGCGCGTATCGTCGGCGACGCGATGGGTAAGTACCACCCTCACGGCGACAGCTCGATATACGAAACTCTTGTTGTTATGGAGCAGGATTTCAAAAAGGGAATGGCTTTGGTGGACGGGCACGGCAATTTCGGCTCCATTGAGGGGGACGGCGCCGCTGCCATGCGATACACCGAGGCGCGCCTTAAAAAATTCACTCAGGACGTGTACCTTAAGGATCTGGATAAGGATGTGGTGGATTTCGTCCCCAATTTCGACGAAACGGAGAAGGAGCCGTCCGTGCTTCCGGTGCGGATTCCGAATGTCCTTGTGAACGGCTCAGAGGGAATCGCCGTCGGCATGACGACGAGCATACCGACACATAACCTGACGGAGGTAGTAAATGCCGTCGAGGCATATATGGACAATGAGGATATAACGACGGAAAAGCTTATGGAATATATGCCCGGACCCGATTTCCCGACGGGAGGCAGGGTGGTCAACAAAAGCGAGCTTCTTGCCATTTACGAAACGGGAGCGGGCAAAATAAAGCTGCGCGGCAATGTCGAATTTGAGCCGGGCAAAAAAAAGTCCGACAAGGACAAGCTCGTGATTACCGCGATTCCTTACACGATGATCGGAGCGGGAATCAGCAAATTCATATCGGATGTCGTAGAGCTTATCGAAACCAAGAAAACGCAGGATATTACGGATATTTCCAACGAGTACTCAAAGGAGGGCATAAGGATTGTACTGGAGCTTAAGAAAAACGCCGACATACAGAAGCTTGAAAGTCTTTTATACAAAAAAACAAAGCTTGAGGACACCTTCGGCGTGAATATGCTCACAATTGCCGATGGAAGACCGGAGGTTCTGAGCCTAAGAGAAATAATCAGGCATAATGTCGAGTTCCAGTATGAGATAAACACTCGCAAATACAACACGCTTCTTAAGAAGGAATACGACAATAAGGAGGTCAAGGAGGGTCTTATCAAGGCCTGCAACATAATCGACCTCATAATAGAAATTCTTCGCGGCAGCACGAATCTTAAGCAGGCAAAGGCGTGTCTGATTTCGGGAGAAACGGAAGGGATTAAATTCAAGTCCGAGCAGTCAAAAAAATCAGCGTCAAAGCTGCACTTTACGGAGCGTCAGGCTTCGGCGATTCTCGAGCTGCGTTTGTATAAATTAATCGGGCTTGAAATTGAGGCGCTTGAAAAGGAATACGAGGAAACCTTGGCAAGAATTGCGGAGTACGAGGACATACTCGGCAGTAAAAAAGCCATGAAAAAGGCGATAAAAAAGGACCTTGAGAGAATCAAAAAGGAATACGGGATTCCGAGGCTCACTGTTATCGAGGATGCTGAGGCGGCAGTATACGAGGAGCCGCAGATAGTCGAGCAGGAGGTGGTGTTCATCATGGACCGCTTCGGCTATTCCAAGACAGTTGACGTAGCCGCGTTTGAGCGCAGCAGAGAGGCTGTTTTCGCGGAAAATAAGTATGTGTTTAACTGCATGAACACAGAGAAAATCTGTATTTTCACGGACAACGGAAATCTTCATCAGATAAAGGTCAGAGATATACCGTTTACCCGGATTAAGGACAAGGGAACACCGATTGATAATCTCGGAAATTACAGCAGCGCGGGGGAGGAAATAGTATACTTATGCTCCTCCGACCAGCTTAAGGGACGGCGATTCCTTTTTGTCACCAAAAACGCAATGATGAAGCTGGTTGACGGCTCGGAATTCGATGCGGCGAAAAGAACGATTTCCTCAACAAAGCTCGGAGATGGCGACTCGGTGCTTTCGATTCTTTCGACCGACGCAGCGCTTCTCGGAGAGGGCGAGGAGGCAAGGATTGTAAGCAGCCAGATTGTCGTGCTTCAGAGCGCGGACGGATATTTCCTGAAATTTCCTTTGGAGGAGATTCCCGAGAAAAAGAAGGGTGCGCTCGGCGTGCGGGGCATGAAGCTTGCCGCAAACGACAGGCTTGATGACGTGTATCTGATTCCCGACGGAGCGGATATTACGGTAGATTACAAGGGCAGGGGCGTATCCCTTAAGAAGCTTAAAACCGCCAAGCGTGACGGCAAGGGAAGCAAGCTCAGGGGTTAGGTATTGCCCGGCAGGTGAATTTAAGAGGTGTTGTTATGAAAATGCGCAAAAGATACGAAATAGATATGTGCAACGGCCCGATTCTTAAGAAAATGCTGCTGTTTGCCTTTCCGCTCATGCTTTCAAGTATGCTCCAGCTTCTTTTTAACGCAGCCGACATCATAGTGGTCGGCAGCTACTGCGGTGACAATTCACTGGCGGCAGTAGGCTCGAATTCGGCGTTAATCAATCTTCTGACAAACGTGTTTATCGGACTGTCAATCGGCGCAAACGTCCTTATGGCAAAGTTTTACGGGGCAGGCCATAGTAAAAGCATGGACGAAACGCTTCATTCGGCGATGCTTTTAAGTCTTGTCAGCGGAATTATACTGACGGTTATCGGAGAGATATTCGCAAGGCAGCTTCTGATACTCATGAGAACGCCGCCTGCGATTCTCGACCTTGCGACGGTGTATTTAAGGATATATTTTATCGGAATGCCTGCGATGATGATTTACAATTTCGGAAGCGCGATAATGCGTGCCGTAGGAGATACGCAAAGACCTCTGTATTTCCTGCTTGCGGCGGGCGTCATCAACGTAGCGCTAAACCTTCTGCTCGTAATATGCTTTAAAATGGACGTCGCGGGAGTGGCGATTGCCACGGTAATGTCGCAGACGGTTTCGGCGGCGCTTGTCGTAATCTGCATGATGCGCGACAAGGGCGCGATTCATTTTGAACCGAAGCGTATGCGCCTTAAAAAGGACAAGGTGCTGGGAATAATCAGGGTAGGTTTGCCGGCGGGCTTTCAGGGCTCCATTTTCTCGCTGTCAAACGTGTTCATTCAATCCTCAATCAATACCTTCGGAGAGGTTGTGGTTGCCGGCAATTCCGCTGCCGCCAATATTGAGGGCTTCGTTTACATGGGTATGAACGCCTTTCACCACGCTACGCTTTCTTTTACGGGGCAGAATATGGGAGCGGGCAGATACGACAGGATTAAGCGGGTCCTTTTCACCGGACTTGCCTGCGTTTCGGTTACGGGACTTGCGCTTGGATGGCTTGCCGTGCTTTTTGGAAAACCGCTCCTCGGAATTTATACCGACAACCCTGCCGCAATTGAGGCGGGAATGGTGCGTCTGCTTATGATTTGCGGACCGTATCTGCTCTGCGGCGTCATGGACGTTATGGTCGGTTCGATACGGGGAATGGGCTACGCCATTCTTCCGATGAGCATATCGCTTGTGGGCGCGTGCGGACTGCGTCTTGTGTGGCTTGCCACGGTCTATCAGATTCCGAGATTCCACACGACACAGGTTATCTATATGTCGTATCCGGTGACATGGGCGATAACGTTTCTTGCGGACGTAATTTGCTTTATTATTATCTGGCAGATAAGAAAACGCAAAATCGCGGCAGCAAAGAATGGCTGATGTTAATAAATTATTATGGAGGTTTTCTTATGAAACATTTATCAAAATTATTGCTTATCTGTACACTCATCGCAACTGCAGTGCTTGGAGGCTGCGGCAAAAAGGATCCGGGGACACCGCCCGATGTTCTTATAGACGGCACGGCGGTAGTCGTGGGTGAGATGAAGCCTGCGGATCTGGAGGATAAGGGCTTTGAGACGGACGCTTCGGAAAAGCTTATTTCCGCTTTGCCGGAAAGGTCATGGACCTCTTCGATTTATCTCAGAAAGGACGGCGTTTCATATGCCAGACTGACGCTGGTAAACGAGAGTACAGATGATAAGCGCGTTTCTCAATGCATGATTGAAGAGCTTTGCTTTTATTCGCTCGACAAGAAGGACAGTAATGAACTGAATATTTCAATAAACGGCGTAAATCCAATCGGAATGACGCGGGATGAATTAAAGAACGCATATCCCGATTTGGAGCTTGACGATGCGGACAGCGATTATCTGTTCCACTATTTGAGAAACGGGGATTACACGGTGCGTTTTGAGTACGCAAACGGAGTGCTGAAGGAAATAGAAATCAAGCATTCGTTCCCTAAAAGCTACCAGGAGAAATAATATGGAGCCACGGATTTTAAGTGTAAACGGCAGGGATCTTTCCGTGATAAAGCTGCTCGGAAAAGGGAAGGGCGGCTATTCATATCTGGCTTCGGACGGGCAAAAAAGCTATGTGCTTAAGCAGATTCATCATGAGCCCTGCGAATATTATCAGTTCGGGGATAAGATTCAGGCGGAGCTTTCGGATTATAAAAGACTTAGGGCTATCGGCATCAGTATGCCCGAAATGTATGACGCGGATATTGAAAACGAGCGGATACTTAAGGAATACATAGAGGGTGAAACCGTATTTGAGCTTGTGCTTAACGACCGTATGAAGGATGCTTATCTGGAGCAGGTAAAAAATATGTGCGCGCTTTTGTATCCGGCGGGAACGAATATTGACTATTTTCCTACGAATTTTGTCGTCCGGGACGAAAAGCTGTACTATATTGATTTTGAGTGTAACAATTACATGGATGAATGGAATTTTGAGAACTGGGGCGTTAAATACTGGTCGAAAACACCCGAGTTTCTTGAATATGTAAAAGAACACGAACAGGAGCGGTAAAATGGAGCTTTCTCAGTATTTTAAAAGCATAATAGAGCAGGAGCGCGCGGCTGTGGTTATCTGCAATCTGCAGCATGAGATAATTTATATGAATCCGGCCGCTGTCACGCGCTACAAAAAGCACGGCAGTCTTATCGGCAAAAGTCTGCTCGACTGCCATTCCGAAGCATCAAACGGGAAAATTAAGCAGGTTGTAGACTGGTTTGCCGAAGATGTTTCGCACAATATGGTTTATACATTCCGCAACGAGAAGGAGAAAAAGGACGTTTACATGGTCGCACTGCGCGATGAGGATGGCGGGCTTATCGGCTATTACGAAAAGCACGAGTACCGCGCTGACGAAACCATGAAGCCGTACGACTTTTTCTGAATGAAATTTCAATAGCCGGTGCTTCCGAAGCCTCCGGCGCCTCTCACGGTATCGCTAAGCTCGTCGGTTTCCTCAAAATCTGCGGTTATGAAGGGGGTAATCACAAGCTGCGCGATACGCTCGCCCGGCTCCACTGTCTGAGGCTCGTCGGAATGATTGTGCATTGCCACCATGAATTCGCCGCGGTAATCGGGGTCAACGACGCCGACCTTGTTGGCGGGAGCGAGATGGCGTTTGCTTGCCATTCCGCTTCTGGGGTAGATAAGTCCCGCAAAACCCTCCGGGATTTCCATCGCGAGCCCGGTGTGAAGCACAACGGTCTTGTGGGGCATAATAGTTACGGTTTCGTCCATACAGGCGTATAAATCGGCGCCTGCCGCATACTCCGAGCCGTAGGTCGGGAGGATTGCTTTCTCATTAAGTTTCTTGATTTTTATATTTGCTTTCATTTTATCTCCTTGGTTTTTTATGCGTATAATGATATACCGAAGCGGTCAGGTTGCCGAGTATACATACCGGGGTTTCTGCGGCTCCCAAAAGACAAGCTCGCCGTTATTTTGTTTAAGGGTTTCCTGAACAAGAATTGCTCTTTGATTGGAGGAGCCCCTGAAATACGCGCCCAAATCTTTTTGCTCCTCAATGAAGGGACCGTCCATTATCACGTCAAGGCAGGAAAGAATCTCCTTTGTTTCGGGAATCTCGGATAACATTTTTCCTGAAATATCCCTGTCAAAAAGATATCCCGTAAAAAGCCATATTGACTTGCTGTTGCCGTAGACTTCCCGCACCCTGCGAAGCAGCGGGAGAATGCCAGGTTGGTTGCGAGGATCCATGGGCTCTCCGCCGAGAAGCGTGAGACCTTCAATATAGTCGGGGGCAAGCTGTCCGATAATGTAGTCAGTCTCCGCGTCCGTGTAGGGCTTTCCGTAGTTAAAGTCCCACGCTTCTTCGTTGAAGCAGCCCTTGCATTTGTGGGTGCAGCCGCTGACAAAGAGCGAGACCCTTATTCCGGGACCGTTTGCGGCATCGTATAATTTGATGTCTGCGTAATTCATAGAATACTCCTTAACATTCCCGCGAGGCTTAAAAAGCCGAACGGGACTTTCCTTAACATTCCCGCGAGGATTAAAAAGCCGAACGGGACTTTCCTTAACATTCCCGCGAGGATTAAAAAGCCGAACGGGACTTTCCTTTAAATTAATTCTCCCGGGAGATTCCCCGGGAGAGTGATAACTGAAATTAAGATGTAAATTAAATGTGAAGCACGCGGGAGCCGATTTCCTTGGTCTTGCCCACGTTCCAGAAGTTCTCGCCGAGGTAGCCGCAGGTTCTTCTGGTTACGTTCATTTTGTTGTGGTCCTTGTTGTGGCACTGAGGACATTCCCATTCGAGCTTGTCGTTGATGATTATTTCGCCGTCATAGCCGCATACCTGACAGTAGTCGGATTTGGTATTGAACTCCGCGTACTGGATATTGTCGTAAATAAATTTAACAAGCTCCTCCAGAGCAGGAAGGTTGTGACGGAGATTCGGTATCTCGACATAGGAGATTGCACCGCCCGAGGAAATATTCTGGAACTGGCTCTCAAACTTGAATTTGCTGAAAGCGTCTATTTTTTCACGAACGTCCACATGGTAGGAGTTGGTATAATAGCCCTTGTCCGTTATGTCCTCGATATCGCCGTATTTTTTGCGGTCGATTTCCGCGAAGCGGTAGCAGAGAGACTCGGCAGGTGTGCCGTACAGGGCAAATCCTATACCGGTATTGCGCTTCCATGTGTCGGTTGCCTCGCGCAGTCTGTTCATAATTTTGAGAGCGAATTCGGTTCCTTTAGGCTCGGTGTGGCTTACGCCGGTCATAAGCTTTGTTACTTCGTAAAGACCGATGTAGCCGAGGGAAATCGACGAGTAGCCGCCGTGCAGCAGCGAGTCGATGGTCTCGCCGGGCTGAAGTCTTGCGATAGCGCCGTACTGCCAGTGAATCGGGCTGACATCCGAAAGCGTTCCCTCAAGGGATTTATGTCTGCACATAAGAGCCTCGAAGCATATGGAAAGCCTTTCCTCCATAAGCTCCCAGAAAAGCTCCTCGTTGCCCTGAGCGATAATACCTATCTGGGGGAGGTTTAAGCTGACAACGCCCTGATTGAAGCGACCCTCCCATTTGTACTTGCCGTTTTCATCTTTCCAGGGGCTTAAGAATGAGCGGCAGCCCATGCAGCTGAACACCTCGCCCGCATAATTTTCGCGCATTTTTTTCGCGGAAATATAGTCGGGGTACATTCTTTTGGAGGAGCATTCGACGGCAAGCTTGGTGAGGTAATCGTATTTGCCTCCCTTTAAACAGTTATGCTCGTCAAGCACATATATAAGCTTGGGGAACGCCGGAGTTACATAAACGCCGGATTTGTTTTTGATTCCCTGAAGTCTCTGCTTGAGAATCTCCTCGATTATAAGAGCGTTTTCCTCGATATAAGGGTCGTTTGCTTCAAGATTGAGGAAAAGCGTTACAAAGGGCGACTGACCGTTGGTGGTCATTAAAGTATTTATCTGATACTGTATCGTCTGGACTCCTGATTTAAGCTCGTCTAACATACGGCCGCGCGCAAGCTTTTCAATCTGCTCCGGTGATAATGAATCGCCGAATTCCTCGGTGTAGGCGGCAAGATGCTTATCCTTCGTTTTGCGCAGGTATTTGCCGAGATGGCGTATATCGACGGACTGTCCGCCGTACTGGCTGCTTGCGACGGCGGCGATAATCTGCGTCACAACGGTGCAGGCAACCTGAAAGCTCTTGGGGCTTTCAATCATCTTGCCGTTCATGACGGTGCCGTTGTCAAGCATATCGCTTATGTTTATAAGGCAGCAGTTGAAAATAGACTGCACATAATAGTCGGCATCGTGGAAATGAATCACGCCCTCCTCATGAGCCTTTGATATTTTCTCGGGAAGCAAAAGACGCTTTGTGAGGTCCCTTGAAACCTCGCCCGCAATCAAATCGCGCTGGGTAGACGCGACGGCGGCGTTTTTGTTGGAGTTTTCCTCCATTGCGTATTTGTTGGTCTGTCTTATAAGACCGAGAATGGACTCATCGGTCGTGTTTGATTTGCGGACCATTTCGCGCTGATAGCGGTATATGATATAAGTTTTGGCAAGAACGAATTTTCTTTCAGCCATGAGCTTCTGCTCGATTATATCCTGGATTTCTTCAACCTGAAGAGTGCTTGCGCCGATTTTTTCGATAGACGCGACTATTCCGTGAATCTTCTCGTCGGAGATTTTCTCATTGTACGGAACCTCGTCGTTTGCCTTCTGAATGGCGATAATAATTTTGTTGCGGTCGTAACCCACTTCCCTGCCGTCACGTTTAATAACCTTCATAACATCCTCCATAAATATGTATAAAACCGGCGCCTCCTGCGCCACTTTTCACATTATAGCACCATATCGCACGCTTGTCTACAAGATATTGTGAAAAAAAACAAAAAAACACAATATCTTGTGTGCGGCTTTGCGCGAACGGAATTTCCGTATCAGAATCAATCTGCTATAAATTAAGGTAAGGTGTCACTAAAAAATCAGGTATACCGCCTTTACCGTATATGATATTATCAAAGAAAGTCAAGATATAATATTCAGCAAAATTACAAGATTCATTCATAAAACAGTCACATTTGGCTTTTAAACTGTATACTGAAGGCAGGAAAATAAGCCGTGAAACGAAATGAACCGAGGGTAAGGAGGTGCGCGGATGACAGTCGAGATTTTTAACCGTCAGGAAAAAAAGTATATGCTTGACGGGGAAACCTACCGCGCTCTTATCGGGCGCATCGAAGAGCGCATGGATTCAGACGAGCACAGCAGGGCGGGCGGATTTTACAGCATATGCAACATATACTATGATACTTCGGACGACAGGCTTATCAGGAAATCGATTGACAAGCCGGTATACAAGGAAAAACTGAGGCTCAGAACCTACGGCGTACCAAAGGCGCAAAGCGATGCGTTCATTGAAATCAAAAAGAAATACAGGGACATTGTTAATAAAAGAAGAATAGTCCTGCCGCTTGAGCAGGCAAAGGCGTATCTTGATAAGGGCGAGGCTCCGACCTGGGCGGGAATCAACACGCAGATTCTCAGAGAGCTTGACTATTTCACGGATTTTTACAGGCTTGTGCCGAAGGTATACATCGCCTATGACAGAAGAGCGTATTTTGACAGGGAGGACGAAAGCTTCAGAGTTACCTTTGACACCAATATACGCTCAAGGCGGACGGATCTGAGTCTGGAATCGGGAGATTACGGAACGCCGCTTCTTAAGTCAGGGAATTGGCTTATGGAGGTTAAAATTTCACACGCGATGCCGCAGTGGTTCGGAAAAATCCTTTCGGAGTTTAAGCTTTACCCCGTATCCTTTTCAAAATACGGCACCGAATACCGCGGATATATTGAAGACAA
>JAAVHB010000126.1 GCA_014799955.1 Butyrivibrio sp.
ATCGTCCTTCTCATACTTTCCATTTCTTATAATATCCGCGAATGAGGAATACCACTTGTCCATTGCCGCCAGATTTTTTTCAAAAATCTCACTGTTCATTGTTTTCAGTGCCCTCCTCTTCGTCAATATAAAGCATCAATATATCCCTTAAGCCGTAATCCAGAGTATCCAGCATCAAGACCTCGTCACTCTGTTTAACCGCCTCAATATAATCATTCAGCACCCCGATAGTATAAGCGCGAAGCTCTTCCGATTCACTGTCGTCTCCCAATACCGCAAACAGTCCCTTCACGAGCTCCTCGATGTCCCCACGGAGCGCCAGAGCCTTGTCCATCGTATTTTCGGCTTTAAAATAATAATATTCTATGCATATTCTGTTTATAGCATCACAAAGCTTTCTGGCAAGCGCCTCCATATATTTTCAAAGCCTCCGTATTCCCGTATTTAACAAAACAGAGGTACGAGTAATCGCTCGTACCTCTGAAATTTTGTGATCTCCTAGGAAATCCTGTAGTTAGTTGGTTATTAGCCAAGTAAGGAGAGAACTCCCTGCGTTGACTGATTAGCCTGAGCAAGCATTGACTGTCCTGCCTGAGCAAGAATGTTGTTCTTGCTGTACTCAACCATCTCGTCAGCCATATCTGTATCACGGATACGAGACTCAGCCGCTGCCGTGTTCTCGGATACGTTATCAAGGTTAGCTACAGTATGCTCAAGTCTGTTCTGGATAGCACCAAGAGCGGATCTCTGAGTAGATACCTTATTAATAGCTTCCTGAATAGCAGTGATAGAGTTGTTAGCTGTCGTGTAGTTGTCAACACCTACGATACCCTTGCTCTCAACACCGCTTGTAGTCTTAGCTGTATCCGTCTCAGTAGAAATATACTTGGTGAAGTTAGTCTTATCCATAACCTCATTGGATACAGCAGCCTGCTGGCAGGATATTTCAGCCGCTCTAGCGGATGCAGCTGTAGCATACCTTCCGGTCTGATTTACGGTCTTGCCGGCAGCGGTGTTAACGCCATCCGGAATCTCAGTCGTATCTCTCATAGTAAAATATGCGCTACCGGTGGTCGTATCAACCTGCTGTGCATACAAGCTGTCAGAATCATAAATGTTAGCAACGCTTCCCTGGAACTGAACGTTTATAGCGGAAAGGTTTGTCATCTGATCATCTGTTGCCTTATAAGATGCTGTCATTCCGTTGTAGGTATAAGTTGTAATCTCCATACCGGTCTGAGTTCTGTCTTCAGTCAGGCGTGTTACGCTTCTGAGTCCAAGTGACTGAGCGTTCATGTTGTCGATGCTGATAGCTATCTTCTGGTTTGCGTTTGCTCCAACCTGAAGGTTCTTATCCTGGAAGCCGCCGTCCAACAGGTTCTGCTTGTTGAACTGAGTTGTCTGAGAGATTCTGTCAAGCTCTGCAGTAAGTGCTGAAAGCTCTTCGTTGATAGCGTCACGGTCGATGCTCTCGTTCGTGTCGTTAGCACCCTGTACAGCCAGCTCGTTCATTCTCTGAAGAATGCTGTGTGCTTCGTTAAGCGCACCTTCTGCTGTCTGGATAAGGGAGATACCGTCCTGAGCGTTATCGGATGCTCTGTTAAGACCTCTAACCTGGCTTCTCATCTTCTCTGAAATTTTAAGACCTGCAGCGTCATCGCCTGCGCGGTTAATTCTGTATCCTGAAGAAAGCTTCTCGGATGATTTTGACTGACCCGATGTCGTTATTCCCAACTGTCTGTTGGAGTTCATTGCTGTAATGTTGTGCTGTACTACCATTGCCATAATATTGTCCTCCTTGTTTTTAAATTCGCAAATCCTTTTGCGTTGTTATGGCTTGCGTCCGGCTTTGCCGGAGCAATTTTGATGTTTTTACCTCTTGACCTATGTCAAAAGGTGTTACGCTCTCCCGACATAAGTCAAGAGGTAAATGTATGTATAAGTCTGAGCCCCTAGGATTGCTCTTACTTAATACCTTAGTTGTTTTAGCTGTTCTTTTCCTCAGCTGTAATATATATCGGAACGACTTCTGAATACTTAACCCCTTTTTGAAAATTTTTGAAAATTTTTCAAAATGTTCTGAAACATCCTAAATACGGGGGTTTTAGGGTCATTCCCACCTCCCGCCTATTTCTTATTGTCATAAAAATAGGCTTCGGAAGAGATGTTGTTCATGTTCCTGTAATAGCTTGCCGCCATATCCCTGCTCTTCTTAATCTGATACACTTCCTTCTTAAGAGAAGTAAAACGCGCCGCGATAAGCTTGCGGTTATTCTCCTCCTCAACAAGAAGAGCGGCATTCTTATCAAGAATCATGCTTATTTTGGCCTGAAGCTGCTCAATCTCCTGTCTGTAAAGCTCCTTATTACCCGTAATCTGAGCCTTTATATTGTCATACAATATCTGAAAACCGTTATCCAGCTTCTCAAGCTCGGCAATAAGCTTCGCCTTACCGTCCGTGTTTGCATCAAAGGCATCGTCGTCAAACTCCTCTGCCTGTGCAATACTCTTCTGCTGCGCCGTAAGCGCTTCAAGCTTATCGAGGATTGTTATTTTTTTATCAAGACTCTCAGAGAGAACCTGAAGGTAATTCTTCGTGTTTTCCATGCGTTTACCTTTTCCCTGTGCTTGTTAAGCCTTTGCAGCCGCATTCGGCTTGTTGAGGTTCATAACCTCTTTCCACGTTTCGCGCATTGTTCTCAAATGCGTAAGACACTCTTCAAGAATCTCCGTATCCTTCTTGATGTTGGCTTCCATAAGCCTACGAAGAAGGTACTCATACACTATATCAAAATCCTTGGCTACTGAATATTTGAAGTCCAGAGTTGCCCTGAACTCTTCAATAATCTTTTCCGTCTTAACGATATTGATATGGGCATCTTCAATCCTGTTTTTCTGTATAGCCATAATGGCTTTGTTCGCAAATTTGATTGCGCCTTCATACAGCATAAGAGTAAGTTCCGCAGGGGACGCCGTCATTATCTTACTTTTCAGATATGTGTTATATCCCTCTGTGTTATTAACCATAGCTAACCTCCGTGTTATCTGCTATCGTCTACGCCGTACCAAGCATCTGCGAAAGTGCGGACTGTTTAGCATTAAGCTGCTCAAGAGCCTTCTCCATAGCCGCAAACTGCTTTGCGTATTTCTCCTCAATTTCTTCAAGACGCGTATCCCAATCGCTGAGCTTTTTCTTGTACTCGCTGTACTGGCTTGACATCTGTTTGTCATTGTATATTGTAAAAGCACTGCTGAGAGTGGTTGACTTCATCTTGTCGTCAAGGGTGCTGTAGAGCTTATCTGCCAGCTTGCTGAAAAATTCCGAAACGCCTTCGGGGTCTGCAGCTATAGCAGCCATAAGCTTATCGGCAGAAGCGGCGGTTGACTCGTCGTCCTTGTCGCCGTTAATGTGGAATTTTCCGCGGTCCTTGTCGTCGGTGCTGAAATAATTGCCTGTTCCGATTCCGAGAGAAGCAATATTGTAGGTCGTACCCGACTCCGTAGTATATGACATACCGAGGAATACGTTCTTAAGCGCCGAGGATATGCTTCCGAGAGTGGAATCCTTTCTGAGAAGGGCGTCCTTAACCTTCTGTTCCCATTCCTCTACCTCTTTGTCGGTAAGAGCGTCCTTTTCCTCTGTAGTAAGAGGCTCATAGCCCTTTGCCGAATCGGCATAATACAGGCTGTCGATATGGCCTATCATTTCATTATACGCACTCAGGAAGCTCTTAATCTTGTCATATATACCCTGGCTGTCAACCGCGGTAGTTATCGTAACCGGCTCATCCTTAATGGTAACCGAACCGTCCGCATTTTCAATTTCCTTGGTAGTAACCGCGGTAGCTTCAATGGTCAGGCCGTTAATGGAGAAGGAATTTGTACTTGAAGTAAAGGTCGCTCCGTTAAGCTTGATTATAGCGTCCTGTGCCGAAATTCTTGCGGATTCCGAGGAATTCTCAAGCTCTCCCGCATCATACATCTCAACAATTCTGCGTGCCGCCTTTGCCTCATCGGAGTTGCTTCCGGAAGATGCAAGAGCTCTGTACTTAGCCATCTCGGCAGTCTCGTCTCCGTTTACGTCCGTAACCGACATAAGTCCGATAGACATGAGCGCTCCGATTCCGTCCTCGTCTCCGGCGGTAATTGTGAATTCACCGTCAGAGCCCGATGCCTTGGAGCTTACGAAAAACCTTCCGCTTGCCGCATCAAAATTCGCCTCAACGCCTGCCTCCTTCATCTGAGAAGCAAGTTTCGACATTGTCATATTTCCGTCAAGTTTAATCTCGGTATCGTTTACCTTGATTGTTCCGTTCGTCACACCGAGGTCGGCAAGCTTTGTATCAGCCGCAGCTTTTGCTCCGCTCTTTGTCTTAACCTCTCCGCCCGTCATATAACCGGATGTCGCAAGCTGCATTACCGACAGCTTATGAGTTCCGACAGGCGCGGAGTTGGATACCGTTATGGAAGCAACCGATGAATTGGATATTGTAGCCTTTCTTAAGCTGCCGAGTTTGGAAAACTTCATTGAGGAAAGAGCTCCGGTATAGAAGCTGTACACCTTGCTGTTGGTTTCCTTCCATGCTGCCATAGTCCATTCATGCTTGGTCGATGCCTTAACATCCTTATCCTTTTTTGTAGAATAGGCTGACATGAGCTCTTTGATCATCGAATCCGTATCAAGACCTGATGCCAGACCTGTAAGTCTTATTGCCATATCTGTTCCTCCTACCTTCTCTCGTCAACAAACATTCCCGCAAGCTCCCAGACCTTGGCAATCATGTCTAAGGTTTCCTCGGCGGGGAATTCCCTGATTGTTTTGTCCGTATTCTTATCAACGAGCTTAATAGTTACTCTGTGGGTTTTCTCATGATACCCGAATTCGGCAACCGTGTCAGAATTGATTTTCTTATTAATGTCGGAAATTGCCTGCTTAACAGTGTTTTCCGAGGGCGGATTGCCGTTCTTAAGATTTTCCTCCGAGTATTTCTCGTCGGAATTGCCCGAATCCCTTGTCTCCGTCTGCACCGGCTCGGCTGTCTGAAAGTCCGGTCTGGCAACCGAAGCACTGACGTCCATTGTCTCATAGGGCTTCGTACTGTTTACTGATACTGCATCAATTGTCATAACAACACCTCCATGTGTCCTTTTTTCCCGCCGCCTTAAGGGCAGACGGATTTTGTGCCAAATTATATCTACTGTAACTTATTTCGGCTTCCCTTCCGAAATAGTTAATATCAGCCAAGAAAATTTTTGAGCGCTTCAATGCCTTCCGACGTACCTGCCGCTTTATTGGCCTCCTGTATCTGCAGATAAACCTCTTTGCGGTATATCGGAACCGACTTTGGAGCCGTGATTCCAAGCTTGACCTGGTCTCCCTTTATGTCGAGAATTGTAATCTCTATGTCGCTGTTAATTACTATCGCTTCGTTTTTCTTTCTTGATAAAGCTAACATTATTCCGCCTCCTTTTTCTTAAGAGACTGAACATAATCGTATATATTATACTTTATCTCGTACTCTTCGTTATTTACAATGGTCTGGCATGCCTTTCTCGTTATCATGTTGATGATAACAGGAGCCTTAAGGTTCGCCGTAACCTTTGTTATGTCAGAGGGTACGGTAAGTATGCTTAAAAGAAAAATATCCTCCGCATCGTTAAACTCACCGATGGACGCAAGCCACTCGTCCTCCACCACCGGATTGTATCCGGGATAAATATGAAGAGGGTCCGCTACCGGAAAAGCAAGATCCGGTTCATCCATGCACTGAAGCCACATTATGCCGCCATTGGCACCCCTTTTCTTCTCTTCGTCATAAATAAGAGCATAGTTGTGATATTCCTCAAATCCGATAACTCCGTCCTCAAAGCGGATAATCTTATCGTCGTCAATATCAATTTCTCCGAATACTCTTGAATCAATATGCATTTTCTTTTCTCCTTTACATTCCGCCTGGAGGGCTTTATTTTTATCTTATATAGTCAAGCAGAGACTGCTGAATAACCGTTGACGCCGCGCCGAGCGCTGCCTGATAGAGCGCTTTTGCAGAAGAAACGTTTACAACAGTTTCCTCAAGCTCCGCATCCTCGTTGACCGATTTCAAATCGTCAAAGGTCGTGTACTGCTCCGTAAGTCTGCTCTTTGTAAGCGTAAGACGCTTGTTTCTGGCACCGAGGTCAGCCATCTGAAGGTCAACCGTTTCCTGATAGCCCTTTACCCTTCCCATTTCTCTCTGGAAAAGCTTCTTCATATTATCCGTGGCGTAATCAAGCTCCTTCTGAGCCGCCGTCAGCATTGACTCTATATCTTCCTTCTGAGCGTCCGAATATACACTGCTGTTCTTCATTTCCTTAAGCTTCGCCACCTTTGCCTCCGCATCGGCAACGGCCTGAATGGAATTGCACATATCGTCAATATCTCTTCCCACATCATGAGTCAGCGTCTGGTTGCCCAGAGTATTCACCTGAAGCGTCTGTCCGAAATTAATGGCATAATATATCAGCTGTCCGTCATCGCCCTGAAGATAATCATGCGGATTGGCCGGATCCGTTATATCGGTGCAGTCAAAATACATCTCCGGCTTAACATCCTCTTTGCGGAAGCCTTCCTTTTCGTATACAAAAGAAATTTCCTCCGCGTCCTTCACTGTGTCGTACAAATCATCGGTCATTATCAGCTCGCCCGTGTCATAAATATAATAAAACGAATTGGATGCGCCGTCAAATGTTCCGTCGGTAGCCATGGTTTCAAACTGCTCATGTGTAACAGCCTGAGGTGTATACGTGGTTCCGTCAATCGTAACGTCCCCCACAACCGTATCCTCGCAGTTCGTATATGCAAGCCTTAAGCGGTACGCGCTCCGTGTTTCGGGCGTTGCGCTTGCGGGAATATTTGTGATTACGGTGGGGTCAACCCCGCCCTTCATTACATTCACCGTGTCGATTTCGGTACTCTTAAAGGTCTGTGTAATGCTGTATTTTTTCTGAGCGTAATCATCCTGATCCTGAAAAGTAAAGGTGCTGTCGGTTCTGTATCCGGTAAAGGCATATCTTCCGGCATAATCCGTATTCAATTCGGCGTAAAGTCCGTCCTTATACTTCTGGAGCGTCTGAATTATGGCGCTTCTGTCATCCTCGGTAAACTGATCCGACGAGCCCTGAGTACAATACTGATATATATCCGACAAAAGACCGTCCATATTGTCGAGCGCGCCCTCCGTAACCTTAAGCCATGCCTCGCCCTCGGGGATATTGTCCTTAAGATACATCGTTATCTCGGAAAGCGTCGAACGCAGTGAAAGCGCCCTTATTGCAACAATCGGGTCATCCGACGGTCTGGTTATTTTCTTCTCAGAGGACATCTGATTTTCGGCCTCATGCAGATTTGTCTTTGACCTGTTCACGTTACGCATTGTCGTGTTTGTTCTTATTGTATTGGTAATTCTCATGCCTTACACTCCTTTAACTGACTGTTATACTCCGGTCTGCTCAATAAGCTTATTGTAAATTTCCTGCATAACCGAAACTATTTTGCATGCAAGATTATACGCTTCCTTGAATTTTACAAGGTCAACCGCCTCTTCATCCTCGTCAACGCCGCTGACCGAAAGTCTCTGGTTGTTAATCGTTTCTTTGATATTTTCGTAATTGGTGGAAAAACTTCTTGCCCTTCTGGTATCTATCGCAACAACCGACACCATTGACTGCAGGTATTCAAGATAGGTGCCGTTATTTATCGTATCCTTTTCCTTAAGAGCATAAAGTTCAACCGCCATGTCTCTGTTGGCAGCACCCTTGCTGCTGTCAAAGGAATACGGTAAAAGCGAGGGGTCTCTTATCATATCGGGATTAACCGCGATGCTCGCCGCCGTAACATATTCATATCCGAACTTTGATACAAAGAAATCCTGAACCTCTTCGCCTCCCAAATCTCCTCTTGAGATAATCGAGTTAAAATCACGGGCTATCGTCTTTACGAATTCGTTAATCTGTGACTGATAATACGGAATTCCCTTGTAATCGGAATTTCTGTAAGTATCAATATAAATAATAGTATCTCTCACATAACCCGCCGCCGTATAAGCCTCGTATTCGTCGCTTGTAAGGTCCTGCACATCCACCGGCTTGCCCTTGGCATCCATAAGGAAATTGCCGTCCTCGTCCTTAAGTCCGAGCACCTCGTAACAGTCGTTGCAGCCGTCCCGTATATCAATAGCCGCCTTTAAGGTTCCCGAAAGAGTGCTTCTGTACATGTTAAATTCCATTCCGGAACTCCACGAAAGCTCATAAAGCCCGTCAATATCACTTGCATTGCGCCTCTCGTCCGTTTCTCTCGCGGTGAGTACTATTGTGTTGTACTCATACCCGTCAACAAGCTCATAGCCGTCAACATATACATAAAAATCGGTAACTCCGTTGCCTATTTCCTCTTCCTTTACGGTGGTGTTTATATATTTTGAAAGCTCATCAATAAGAAGCGCCCTTGAGTCCCTCAAATCGTTCGCCTCTCCGCCGTTCACCTCAATAATGTTAATCTGCTTGTTCAGCGCCGCAATCTGCTTCGCAACCGTATTGATTGCGTCAACGGTGCTCTTCACCTCATCGTTCGCGGACTTCTGAACGCTGGAGAGATTCGCGGAAATGGTGCTGAAATAATCCGCGATACTCTGCGAATAATTGAGAAGCTGGTTTCTTGCCACACCGCTGGAGGGATCGTTCGTAAGGTCGTTAATCGCCTTGAAAAGATTCTCGTACTCCGTCGTGAAGCCCTCAAGGTTGAATTCATCAAGATAATCCTCAATAAGCAGCGAATACGATTCAAGAGTGGAATAATTTCCGTAGTTGGCGTTATTGTTCCAGTATTTGGTGTCATAGTAAGAGCTTCTGAGCTGTGTAATGCTCGTGACATTTACTCCGGTTCCTACCGTTCCGTAATTGGAATAAACCCTGATTCCGGGGGATGCCTTCTGCACCGTCTGCTGCCTGCTGTAGCCCTTGGTATTCACATTGGAAATATTGTGGGCAGTTGTGTTGATTGCGAGGCTGCTGGCGTTAAGCCCCGTAGATGCGATTGTCAGTCCGAAAAAAGTATTAGGCATAATTATCTAACTCCTGTGTTGTGGATTAAAGTTTCTATCATTTCACTTACAACATTGATATATCTTGAAGCGGCATTGTATGCCTGCTGATATTTTATCATGCTTCCGAGCTCCTCGTCCGAGGAAACTCCCATAATCTCCTGCCGCCTGTTGTCAAGACCTGCCGCAAGCTGCGCCTCATTGTTCGCCATGCTCTTATAGATTTTGCCGGTAGTGGCAGTATCGGCAGTCATGGTTCTGAAGAATTCCTCAAAGGTAAGTCCGTCCAAGCCTCCGTTATAGGTCAGCGTATCCTTGGAAAATACGGCGAGAAGTTCTCCGGCTGTCTGATAATCGTCGGCTCCGTCGGCTCCCGTCAGCGCCATCTGCGAGTAATCCTTCCTGATTACCGAATTGACCGTTACGTTCATAACCGAATATTCAGCGACATTGCCGAAGGTATTCCTGTCGTTTCTGACATACATCGTCTGCCCGTCGATTACCTGCTCATTGTACCTGTCGGTGAAATTACGTGAAAAAAGTTCCGTGCCGTATACTCCGTCCTTTGACGTGGGAGCGTTTGCCGTATCAAGAACCGTGTAAACCGTGCCGTCCGCCGCCGTGTAAGTAGTTTCGGGGCAGAAAATATTATTAAGATTTTCGACTATGCTGCAGAACAGCTTATCAAAGTTCGCCATTGTGTTGACAATCGCGGAGGTTTCATAGCATCTTTCGTATCTCTTATACTCCGCAAGCCTGTCAATATATTCAGGATCCGCGGTGCCGCCGGGATAATCCGCCGGATTCGGCTCCGTCATATTTCCCGCGGTAGGCGCAAGCTCGCCCCTCGCCACAAGAAGTCCCTTAAGACCTCCGATGTCCGTGTTGTCCTCGGTGGAAATATCTGCCGTAAGAGCATATACGGGCTGGTCGGCAAGCTGAGTCCATATAGGTCTTGCAAAATTGTCGCCCTCTATAAGGTCATAACCCATGTAATTTACGGAATATTCATCAGCAAAGGGCACGCCCTCTACGCTGACCTCAACAACGCCGTTTGTCTCTTCTTTATATGAAATCTTGCAGTAGGTTGCCAGCTCG
>JAAVHB010000127.1 GCA_014799955.1 Butyrivibrio sp.
CAATGCTCTCATTACAGACTGCTTTGCAACTCTGTACTGCTTGGAGCGGGCTCCTCTGTATCCTTTAGCTAACTTAAGAACTCTGTTATGCTTTTTCTTTGCGTTTAATCCGCCTTTTACTCTTGCCATTTTATCTCATCCTCCTTACAATGCCAATTACGTATACGGTAAAATTTTCTTCATATTCTTTACGTTGGTGCTGTCAACAAGAGCAGACTTTCTCAAGTTTCTCTTTCTCTTGGCTGTCTTCTTGGTGAGTATATGGCTCTTGTAAGCCTTCATTCTCTTCAACTGACCTGTTCCTGTCTTTTTAAAACGCTTTGCAGCAGCTCTGCTTGTCTTCATTTTGGGCATGATAAAAATCCTCCTTAAATTTAGTCAAAATATTTTAACGTTTCTCAGCTAAAACCATAGCCATGCTTCTGCCTTCAACCTTTGCCGGTCTTTCGACAACCGAGCAGTCCGCAAGCTTCTCGGCGAAATCGTCAAGAATATGCTTGCTCGTGGTCATATGAGCCATCTCGCGTCCCCTGAAGCGAAGGGTAATCTTAACCTTGTCGCCCTTCTCGAGAAACTTTCTGGCCGCGTTGACCTTTGTATTAAGGTCGTTGGCTTCAATATTGGGAGATAATCGCACTTCCTTGATTTCAACGGTTTTCTGCTTCTTTCTGGCTTCCTTTTCCTTGCGCGCGAGCTCGTATCTGTACTTGCCGTAATCGACAATCCTGCAGACAGGCGGCTTGGCAGTAGGAGCAATCTTCACCAAATCAAGCTCCGCTTCCCTCGCAAGCTTCATTGCGTCCCTTGATGACATAACCCCTATCATCTCTCCGTTTTCACCGATAACCCGGACTTCTTTGTCTCTGATTTGTTCGTTAATCATTAACTCGCTAATGGTAGTGCACCTCCAAAAAATAGTTCGTACAAATGGCATGAAAAAAGCGACAGGAAATATATCCGCCGCACAGTACAAGACTCCGTGAACGCGCTTTGAAGCGTCACAGGTATCATTATCTGTATTATAACCCGGGACACTCGCTTGCGCCAGGGTGAGGGCGGATACCCTTCTTCTTTTTCCAACTTTTACAATATATCACTAAAAACTGTGTATGTCAACAGCTTTTTGGCAAAAATCCTGATGTATTGTAATTTCAGCCATTTTATGGTAAAATTTCAGTGTAATTATTCTGACTACAGCATTATATAACAGCCGGAGGAGGTTTGCAATGGACAAATTTATTATTTCTACGGATACTACCTGCGATTTACCGCTCGATTACTGTCAGACAAACAATATAGACATTCACGCGCTTTACTATAAGATAAATGTTGATTCACAGGGAGCCGCTTCCGAAGAGGGCATAGTGTACGGCGGCGACAGCCAGCTTGAGCCGAAGGTTTTTTACTCCGCCATGCGCTCCGGAAGCATGCCTACCACGATGGCGAGCAATCCCGAGGATTCAAAGGATATTTTCAGAAAAAGAGTAAAGGAAGGCTATGACATAATTCATATCGCTTTCTCGTCCGCGCTGAGCAGCTCATTCCAGAACGCTTCAATCGCCGCCTCCGAAATAACGGAGGAATTTCCCGGTTCCCGCATAACCGTAATCGACTCGCTTGCCGCCTCCATGGGCGAGGGTCTTCTGGTCTATAAGGCGGTTTCCTTCATGAAGGAGGGACATACCTACGACGAAACCGTAAATTACATCGAAAGCATAAAGCTTAATATTTCCCACCAGTTTACGGTGGACGATTTGTTCCACCTGCACAGGGGCGGCAGAGTTTCAAGAGCCACCGCTATCATCGGAACGCTTGTCGGAATCAAGCCTTTGCTTCACGTCGATAACGATGGCAGGCTTATTTCCATAGGCAAGACCCGCGGACGGCGCAAATCTCTGTCCGCGCTGGTCGATAAGATGACTGCCACAATGGGCGGTCACAACAACGATACGGTTATGATAAGCCACGGCGATTCCTTAGAGGACGCCGAATACGTTGCATCGCTTATCCGAGAGAAAACGGGCATAAAGAACATAATCATCAATTATGTCTGTCCTACTATCGGAGCGCATTCCGGACCGGGCACAATAGCGCTTTTCTTTGAAGCCGACAAACGATAAAAATCCCCCGCTGCCGATTCATACCAGCGGCGGGGTTTTCTTTTCAGTTATCCTGTTCGTTTTGCCAGTCGGGCTCTTCGTCCGTATAAAACCTTACCGCGACATCGTTTTTAAAGATTTCAAAGCCCTTATAATATTTAAAAATAACCTTTGCCTCCATCCTATCCTCGGTAACCGGACCGAAATAGCGGCAGTCATGGGAACCGTTCCGGTTATCTCCCATAAGGAAATATTCATCGTCGCCGAGAACCCATTCATCATTATTAACCGACATATCCGGTTTCGGGGTTTCGTAAATATACTCGGTTTCGTCCAGCCGCCTGAATTCATCCTCGCCGGGAGACTTTATCCACACCTCTCCCTTGTAAAGCTTGACGGTTTCTCCCGGAAGCCCTATAACGCGCTTTACGAAAAGCCTGTTGTAATCCCTTCCGGGCTCGGGGCATCTAAAAATAGCCACGTCGCCGCGCTTGGGTGTCGAAAAGGTATACGCAAGTCTCAGACCAATCATTCTGTCGCCGCGGTTTATCGTCGGAATCATCGAGCCCGTCGGAACCTCCGCGTTGATTATTACAAATTTGCAGAGTAAAAACGCAATCAGCGCTCCGATTACTACGACCCGCACATATTCAAAAATCACTCTGCCGGTAGATTTGTTTTCCTCCTTGCGCTCCCTCTCAAGCTTCTTTTTGGCACGGCGCTCAGCCGGAGTCATCTGGGTTTTTGCGCCCTTGCTCTTCGCTCCCGCCTTATTCGCAGAATCCGTGCCCGATACGGTGCTTTCCTCCGAATCAAATTTTATCTCTTCCGTTTCCTGACTGTTTTCAGACATTTTATCACCTCACATATTTTATTCCCGCGAGCAACGAGCCAAGTGGCTGCTTGCAGACATTTGGCGACTGCCGCGAGGGTAAATGCCCCGTATCCTGCTGCGGGGTATTTCACTCCAAAACTTCAAATCCCTTGTAATATTTAAAAACCGCTTTAGCCTTGATACGGTCGCGGGTAACCTTATAACCGAACGCCAGCCAATACCTGCTGTCATAAGAATCGTTCCGGTTGTCTCCCATTACAAAATATTCATCGTCACCCAGCTTATATTCATGGTCTTCCGCTCTCGGAGCCTCTCTCAGATAGTTTTCCTCCAGATGAAATTCATCGCCGTCAGCCGTGGTTATCCATACCTGCCCCGCCCGGATACTGACCGTTTCTCCGGGAAGCCCTATAATCCTCTTGACATAGAGCTTGTTGTAATTCTCGCCTTCCTCAGGGCATTTGAATATCACAATGTCGCCCCGCTTAGGGTCGGTAAAATAATACGGCACTCTGAGACCTATCATTCTGTCACCGACCTTTAAAGTAGGATACATCGAACTTGAAGGCACTCTTGCGTTAATCAGTACAAACCTCAGAAGCACAAACGCAGCCAGCGCCGCAATGAGAATTATCTTCAGCCATTCAAGAAATACCCTTAACGCTTTTTTGTCACCTTTTTTCGGTTCGGGGGATTTTCCCGACGACATAGCCTTGCGCTCCCTTGCGGCGAATTCCTCAAAATTCCAGTCCCGCTCGGATGTAAGTACTATCCTCTCGCCCTTTTCGCTGTCTTTTAACATCGGCACACCTCGCAGAAATTACTCAAAATATCTCACGCCGGATTCAAATACCTTAAGATCCTGCTCTCCGTATATGTTCATCGCAACGGCGTCGCCGCGTCGCTCGATATGAGCCATCTTTCCGAAAATCCTTCCGTCGGGGCTTGTGATTCCCTCGATTGCCATATACGAGCCGTTGGGGTTCCACTCCTCGTCCATCGTGGGCGTACCGTCAAGGTCTACATACTGGGTTGCAACCATACCCTCCGCAAAAAGCCTGTCAAGCCATTCCTTTTCGGCAACGAAGCGTCCCTCTCCGTGCGAAGCGGGAGTAACGTATACCCCGCCGAGGTTCGCTCCCGAAAGCCACGGCGACTTATTCGACACGACCTTAGTGTATACCATTTTGGAAACATGGCGTCCGATTGTGTTCATGGTCAGAGTCGGCGAATCCGCGGTCTGCGCCTTTATTTCCCCGTACGGAACAAGCCCCAGCTTTATGAGAGCCTGGAATCCGTTGCAGACTCCGAGGGCAAGTCCGTCCCTCTCGTTAAGAAGTCTTTCAACCGCCTCTTTGATTTTCGCGTTTCTGAACGCCGTCGCAAAGAATTTTGCCGAGCCGTCCGGCTCGTCGCCCGCCGAAAAGCCGCCGGGGAACATTATTATCTGCGCCTGATTTATCGCTTTTTCAAACTCCTCAACCGAATCTCTTATATCTTCGGCAGTGAGGTTTCTGAACACCTTGGTCACAACGTCCGCGCCCGCGTTCTCAAACGCCTTTGTGCTGTCGTACTCGCAGTTGGTTCCCGGAAATACCGGAATGAATACCGTGGGCTTAGCCACTTTATTTTTGCATACATATATGCCGTCAGCCTTGTATACGGGCGTGTCAAGCGCCTTGCCGTCCCTTACCGCAACCGTGGGGAACACCTTTTCCAAGGGCTTTTTCCACGCCTCCAGAGCTTCCTTTATATCAACCGTCACGGTTTTGTATGTGAATACCGGCTCCTTTGCAACGGTTCCGACAACCGTATATTTACATTCTATTTTGTCAAGCAGCTCCGCGGAAGCCTCGGCGAGAATACAGCCGTACGCAGGCGCGAAAAGCGTCTCTGCCGCAACTCCGGAATCAACCTCCGCTCCGAGCATATTTCCGAACGCCATTTTGCTCAGCGCCTCGACTATGCCCTTAGCTCCGAGAGTATACGCGCTTACAATCACCTTGTCCGCAACCGCCTTCGCAACCGCCGAGTAAAGCTCCTCTACCTGAGAGTATACGGGCAGGTCGTATTTATCCCTCTCTATTTCAAAAAGCACGAGCTTGTTGCCGGACTTCTTAAGCTCGGGGGTAATCACGTCCTTATAGCTTCCCGTATCCACCGCGAAGGATACGAGGGTATTGGGAACATCCAGATCGTTGAATGTGCCGGACATGCTGTCCTTTCCTCCGATTGAGGGAAGTCCGAACGCCATCTGAGCCTCAAACGCTCCGAGCAGAGCCTTCATCGGCTCGCCCCATCTTGCGGGGTCGTCCGTCATTCTCCTGAAATATTCCTGAAAGGTAAATCTTATTTTCTTATAATCTCCGCCCGCGCACACGATTTTCGCCATTGACTCGACAACCGCATAAATCGCTCCGTGATACGCGCTCCACGAAGAAAGGTACGGGTCAAAGCCGTAGCTCATCATCGTCACGAAATCCGTTTTGCCCTTAAGCACGGGAAGCTTCGCAACCATGGTCTGAACCTCGGTGAGCTGATATTTGCCGCCGTAAGGCATAAATACCGAGGAGGCTCCGATTGAGCCGTCAAACATTTCCACAAGCCCCTTCTGCGAGCATACGTTGAGGTCGGACATCGTATCAAGCCACGCTTTTTTGACATCGTCTACGCCGCGCACCTTAAAGGGATTTGCGTCGGAATCGGGAATATCAACCGCAACATCGGTTTCCTGATGAGCTCCGTTGGTATCCAGAAAGGCTCTGCTTATATTAACGATTTCCTTGCCGCGCCACTCAAGAACAAGGCGCTTTTCCTCGGTTACAACCGCAACGGGGACTGCCTCAAGATTCTCCTCATTGGCAAAATCAAGGAATTTATCTACATCGCCCGCGTCAACGACAACCGCCATTCTCTCCTGGGATTCGGATATTGCAAGCTCCGTGCCGTCAAGTCCGGCGTATTTTTTCGGAACCTTATCAAGAGAAACCCTGAGTCCGTCAGCAAGCTCTCCGATTGCCACGGACACTCCTCCCGCGCCGAAATCGTTGCATTTCTTGATTATACGGCTGACCTCGGGGCGTCTGAAAAGACGCTGTATTTTACGCTCCGTCGGAGCGTTTCCCTTCTGTACCTCCGCTCCGCAGGTGTCGATTGATTTCTCCGTATGTGCCTTTGACGAGCCGGTGGCTCCACCGCAGCCGTCGCGTCCGGTTCTGCCGCCGAGAAGTATAATGATGTCTCCCGGCTCGGAGGTTTCCCTGATTACGTCCTTTCTCGGTGCTGCGCCCATAACCGCGCCGATTTCCATTCTTTTGGCGGCGTATGCGGGGTGATATACTTCCTTTACGTATCCCGTGGCAAGTCCTATCTGATTGCCGTAGGAGCTGTATCCGTGAGCCGCCTCGCGGACTATTTTCTTCTGAGGAAGCTTGCCGGGCATCGTCTTATCCAATGAAAGCGTCGGGTCCGCCGCTCCCGTTATTCTCATTGCCTGATATACATATGTCCTTCCCGAAAGCGGGTCCCTTATGGCTCCGCCCAGGCAAGTAGCAGCGCCGCCGAATGGCTCTATCTCTGTCGGATGGTTATGCGTTTCGTTCTTGAAGTTGACAAGCCATTCCTCCGTAACTCCGTCTATAGTAACGGGAACAACTATGCTGCACGCGTTGATTTCGTCCGAAACCTCCATATCCTGAAGCTTTCCGTCCTTTTTGAGCTTTTTCATCGCCATGAGCGCGATATCCATAAGGCAGACAAATTTGTCATTCCTGCCCTCGTACAGCTCGTCAAAGGTTTCCTTATATTTATCAAACGAAGCCTCGATAGGCTCTCTGTAATATCCATCCCCGAAGGTGACGTTTTTAAGCTCGGTCGAAAACGTCGTGTGACGGCAGTGGTCCGACCAATAAGTATCAAGAACGCGGATTTCCGTCATGGACGGATTTCTTTTCTCTTCGTTCTTAAAATAATTCTGTATATGCAGGAAATCCTTGAAGGTCATCGCAAGATTCAGCGAATCGTAAAGCTCCTTCAACTCTGCCTGGGGCATATCTATGAAATCCTCCCGTTCCGGCATATTTTCAAAAATAATGACATCGGCGGGCTCCGGAAATTCCGTCACGAGAGTTTCGGGCTTTGCCATGTCCGCCTCCCTCGAGTCAACGGGATTGATACAGAAGCTTTTTATCGCCGCAAGCTGTCCTTCGGTGAGATTGCCCTGAATAACGTATACGTCGGCGGTTTTGATTACCGTATCCTCGTCCTCTTTGAGAAGCTTTACGCACTGGATTGCGCTGTCGGCTCTCTGGTCAAACTGACCCGGCAGATATTCCACTGCAAATACGGTTTCGCCCTCGTTATGACTGAAATCCTCCTCGTAAAGTATATCTACGGGCGGCTCCGAAAACACCGTAACCAGCGCTTTTACATAGGTTGCGTCCGATATGTTTTCAACATCGTATCTTGTAAGCACACGCACGGACGTAACGCTGTCAATGCCTAAATAGCTGCCTATTTCCTCTCCAAGCTCTTTTGCTTTAACGGCAAACTCGGGCTTTTTTTCGGAATAAACTCTTCTTACGTTACTCATTTTTGCTCTCCTTTCCTTGAGGCGGCGCTGTCTTTCAGCGCATAATGTATACCCGAAGGGTGTTTAAAAAATAATTAAGCATATGAAAATTTTATATTCTAACAGCACTGCCAGTCATATTCCACATCGGAAAAATCGCGTTTAAGCAAATTCTCCCTTGAAATCAGGAAGGTACAGTTTCCCGAATCCCCGAACATGATTCCGCAGTCGTCGTCAACGTCAAGCTGCAGAAGCAGTACATCGCATATACCGTCGTCATAGTATGCCGGAGAGCTCTGAACAAAATACGGATAGCCTCCTACTCTTGAATCCGACGCGTCGCACACGTCATACAGGGCGTCCATTTCCTCCCCGTCGGCATCATCCTCAAAAAGCTCTTCAAACCGAAGCGTTGACGAGCTTACAGGCATCTGTCTTTGAGTAAACGTAATTTTTCCGCTGCCCGTGAACGGCTCATAGCCCTGATACCCTTCGCTGTACGGATTTTCCTTTAAAAGACCGCTTTCGTCCTTCGTATAGTTCTCGATATATTTCACCTTACAAGGAGAGTCAAGTCCGTACATATCGTCGTCCTCAACATAAAACTGTAAAATTCCCGTCTGCGGAAAGTCCTCAATCGGCGGCATTTCGTCAAGATTAATCTGCGCCAGAAACATCATGGGTCTGCCCTCGCCGTCTCTCGGATAATCCTCTTCCCTCTCAAGGTACGGGCATCCGCCCAGCTTGCTTTCCCACGGCTTTGTTTCCTCAAGCTTAAACGTAATCTCATTGGCCTGCTTCAGTGTTTTTTCAAGCTCACCCCTGAATTTTTCAATGTTTGACGGTAATTCCATAATAAACCTCCTGTATTCCCTTGATATCAAAAATATTACTCGTGAAGTCTTCGTATTACCTTATACACAACCTCGTCCTCCATGACCGTCGGCTCGGTATATGCAAAAAATATCAGTCCCTCGGTGGGCGAAAGCACCTTGCTTGCGACCTCGCCGCTGTACGGGTCGATTATCTCACCCAGCACATCTCCGCGGTAAACGGTATCGCCCGGCTCCTTAAGTCTTCTGTAAAAGCCCGCCGTATCCGTCATTATCGGAAGCAAATCGTCTTCGTTAATAACCTCGGCAATATAACCGCTGTGGTTATTGTACTTGATTATGCCCATTCGCGTAAGAAACCTCAGAATCGAAGCGACAGCCTGCCTTGCCGAGGTATCGTCAACATAATCGGAACATGGCGTATACAGCGAAAAAGCGCTTGTACCGCTCATCTGCCAGTTGTAGTTGAGCGTTGTCGTGTCCATAGGTTTCGGCTTGCGGATTACAGCGAACGGAAGCCCGAAAAGATTTGCAAGACTCGGATTCTGAAATCCCGTTTCCATCATGCGCACATGGGGCATGAATTTACCGGGCATATAAAAGCTGGTAAGCTGTATCCCGTAACTGTAGCCCTTGATTATTTCCATAATATGCGCGGCTATCTGCTGTGTCGTGTCTCCGTGGATATATCCCGGAAACTTGCGGTTGATATCCGAATCGTCAAGGGGCCAGAAACGCCTGTCAATATTGGTCGCATACTGATTAAGGCACGGAATTACAAGCACCGACTTGTTTCCGGCTATCTGTCCGTGCTCCTCAAGCTTTTTAAGCTCCTTTATAAGCTGCGAGCATATATACATCTGCTGGTATTCGTTACCGCGCAGCGAGCCCACGACACAGGCGGACTTATCTCCCTGTCCGAAGCGGAAACCCGTTATTTTAAACTCGTCGCGGTATATTCCCTCAAGCGCGTATAATTTTTCTCTATACATACAGGCCTTCCTCCCCGGAATCCCGCGAACTTGCGGAGTCAAGTCCGTCCGAGCCGCATACCCTCGCCATTATTGCGCCCCGGTAAACCACCGGATGCTCTCTGAGCGTGAGCAAAAAACCGTCCTTGGGCGATATTATCTCCTCAAGGATTTCTCCCGTAAGCGGATTGACAATCTTGCCGATTCTGTGCCCCTTGGAAATATTCACGCCGATTTCCGTATCGTCCACTATAAAAAGTCCCGACCTTTCGGCATGTATCGCCGAAACGTCTCCGGGAGCCGCGATTAAGGGCTCCTTAACGGGAAATACGCTGCCCTGCCAGATTCCTAACTCCTTCATCAGCATAAAAATACCGTCAAGCATCTGTCTCGCGTAATCCCTTGTGATTCTTGAGCCCGCGCCCATCTCCACAACTATTGACGGCACACCGAACA
>JAAVHB010000128.1 GCA_014799955.1 Butyrivibrio sp.
CGCAACCTCGTTCGTATTTTGTATTGTCAGTTCCTTTACATTTGTATAATCAGACTCAGGCTCAAATTTGCGTACCGTTTCCCGCAAAATATGTTTTCCCTCCTCTGATATTTCAACAGATACCGCCGATTTATTAACGAAATGCTTTTGCTCATAATTTTTTTGAGATATTAAGCATCTTTCGGACGTATTTTTTTCTGTCTTTCCCGCCCAATATCTTCCCGGATAGTTTGACAAAATTCCGTTAATACCCATTTTCCATTCCTCTGCTTCTGTTAATTTTTAGTTCAAACAGGCTGTTTATGACGCCTAACCCCAGAAATCGTACTTTCCGTAGCTGCCGCCGCCTGTCTGTTTTCCGTTTGAACCGTACAGACTGGAAATACTCTCCGCCTCTGCCCTTGCGCTGTCCGCAACTCTGGAGGCGATAAACGATACACCGGGAACAAAGGAGCTTTCCTCACCGAATACCTTCTTCAAGGATTCCGCGTCCGCGGCTGCCAGCTTATCTTTATCCACGGAAAGAAGCCCGTCCTTCCCCACCGAAATTCCTACGCTTTCCAACGCCGCTTTGTTGCCGTCCGCAAAGCTTTTCAGGGTTTTGAAGTATAAAGCGTTCATTCCGTCCGGATTTTTCTTCAGCAGACTCAGCATTTCGTTGTAGCCCTCCGCAAGCTGCTCCGCTTCTTTGCATATTCCGGAGGTATCCCCGTCCTTTGCTTTCGCAAAAATATTTTCCTCACCCTCAGCCGCAAACTTTTTGGCCTGAGTGTCAAGGCTTTGGGCAGACAGCCAGAGCTTGCGGTATTCCTTGCCGTTTACGGCATTCCTTGTCGCTTCGAGAATGCTTTTTTTATCATCCATAACAGACGGTGATGACTTATCGTTGCTGATATAATCCAAAAGGCTGTGATTGTCTAAGGGCAGCCCCGCCTTTCTTGCCGATTCGTTCAGCATTTGTGTGGTAATCCTCATAGATACATCTCCTCGCTTTAAAATAATTTAAGCGTCCTTGCTTCCTTCAATTTTTATATCGTCCGTATCGCGCGGCACATAACCCCGCTTTCGCCAATGGCACACGTCCGGCGTCAATGGCTCTAACCGACAATTATTGCGATTGATTTTTGATTTGTTACTCTATATAATATACTTATCACAACAGGCAGAAAACGGAAAAAGGCAGAAAGGCACAGGCATATGAATATTTACGATATTTCCGCAAGAGCAGGCGTATCCATAGCAACCGTTTCACGGGTGTTAAACGGCAGCAGGAAGGTGAGCGAAACAACCCGCAGGAAAATAATGGATATTATAGAAGAAACAGGCTACTCTCCCGGAACGGGACGGGGAAAAAATAAGCCGAAGGTACGCAGAGTCGGGATTTTATGCACCACCCTGATGTCGTATCACAACGCCGTAACCGTTGAAAAGCTCATACATAAACTCGGCACCGCCGGTTATGAAACGGATTTAATGCTATGCGGCACGGAGCCCGCGAAAAAACGCCGCGCCGTTGAGCTTTTTACGGACAAAAAAATAAGCGCTCTCATAATACAGGGCGTGGACTTTATGGAATACGGATCCGCGGACAATTCATACATCGCCGCCGCTGCATCCTTCTTTCCCGTCATTCTTCTGAACGCTTTGCTTGAAGCGCCCGGAGTTTACTGCGCTTTCTGCGATTTGGCTTCGGCAGCGCAGAACGCCGCAGATGTTCTTTTCAAAAAAGGAAGAAAAAATCCGGTATTTTTGTTCCCGTCAATGTCGGAGCGCTATATGAATATGCTTGAAGCATTTAAAAATGCCTGCGCCGCAAACGGCGTTGAGTGTCCGCCTGAGTATGTTCACATTTGTCCCGACGCGGAAAGCGCCGGAGCCTATGTACGCACTCTGCTTGACGGCGGTTTTTCGGTTGACGCGGCAATTACAGCCGACGCGGCATCGGCAAACGCCGTTTTATGCGCCGCCGCAAAAGCCGGACTGACACTCCCCGAAGATTTTGAGGCTGTAGGCTTTACTCCCGAATCCGCGGACTTTCTTTTCTTCCCTTTTACCTCCGTAAACTGCCGCGCCGAGGAAATCTGTAACCATGCCGCTGACTGCGTGGCAAGACTGTTTAAGGGAGAGGATGCCGCAACACTGACCGTATTCCCTGCAATTATCCAAAAACCGTAGCGACAGCTTTGCTTTATGCCGGCTCTTCCTCGTCAAAGCTTACCTTGACAAAAAAGCCTCTCTCCGTCTGTACTATATCCTCGACAATTCCTTCTCTTGATTTGATTCTTTCGGAAAATTTATAATTGCGCGACATCGCCACCGCCGGAACGATTGTGTAGTACCAGCTTGACGGCAGCTCACCCTCCGTTATTGTGACGGTATCGCCTTTCTTGACGAGGTTTTCCCGTTCCATTTTAAACTCTTCCACTCTCATTTTAAAACCTTCCCGATAAAAAGTGTGCATAAAAAGAGCCGCCGCAATGCGGCGGCCCGTATAAGCCTTCAAACTATTCCTCGTCCTCAATCGGCATATCCCAGTTGTGGTATACCGCCTGAACATCGTCGTCATCGTCAAGGAAATCAAGAATTCTGTTCATCTGCTTTATGTCGTTTTCGTCCTTAAGCTCAACCCATGTCTGAGGAAGCATTGTAACCTCCGCCTGCATAAGCTTAAGTCCGGCAGCCTCGAGCGCCTCGCGCACCGTTCCGCAGCTATCGGGGTCTGTAAGGATTTCGTACTCCTCCTCGTCCTCATCGCTGAAGTCCTCAGCTCCCGAATCCAGCGCAAGCATCATAAGCTCGTCCGAATCCATTTTGCAGTCCTCTTTGCTTATAAGAATCTGACCTTTTTTATCGAACATAAAGGATACGCAGCCCGGCGTGCCGACATTGCCGCTGCCCTTCGTAAATGCATTGCGCACGTTCGACGCAGTCCTGTTCTTATTGTCGGTAAGGGTTTCCACAATGATTGCGGTTCCGTTGGGACCGTAGCCCTCATAGGTGATTGCGGTAAAGTTTGCCGCATCGGCGTCTCCCGCCGCTTTCTTTATGCTTCTGTCGATGGTATCGTTAGGCATATTGTTTGACTTTGCCTTGGCAATAACGTCGCGGAGCTTGCTGTTATTGTTGGGGTCGGGACCGCCCTCCTTGACGGCGACCATCAGCTCTTTTCCGAGACGCGTGAAAATCTTTCCCTTGGCGGCGTCATTTTTTTCTTTTTTATGCTTTATATTGGCAAATTTTGAATGTCCTGACATAAATACCGTACCTCCGATTAATTCTCCTTGCAGTCCTTGATGCTGAAGCTGTATCTTCCCATCTTGTCCTTGCCGAGGCATACGCACTTAACCTTGTCGCCGAGTGTCAGCACATCCTCAACGTGCTCGATTCTTTCCCTGCATATCTTGGAAATATGAACCAGTCCCTCCTTGCCGGGAGCAAACTCTATGAACGCGCCGAATTCCTTTATGCTTATTACCTTTCCCTCAAGCACAAGTCCTTCCTCGTAATCGGTAACTATTGTCTGAATATATCCGAGCGCCTTGTCCATTGCCTCGGTATCGGTTCCGCATACCGATACGGCACCGTCGTCGGTAATGTCGATTTTAACGCCCGTTTCGTCGATAATGGCGTTGATTGTCTTACCTCTCTGTCCGACAACATCACCGATTTTAGCAGGGTCGATAGTAATCTGAACAATCTTGGGAGCGTATTTGTTGACTTCCTTGCGGGGCTCCGCAATCGCGGGCTTCATGCAGGTGTCCATAATGAACATTCTCGCCTCGCGGCATCTTGCAATCGCGCCCTCCACAATAGGTCTTGTAAGTCCGTGAATCTTTATATCCATCTGGATAGCGGTAATTCCGGTGTCCGTTCCCGTAACCTTGAAGTCCATATCTCCGAAGAAATCTTCAAGTCCCTGAATATCGGTCAAAAGAACATAATCGTCGTCAGTATCTCCCGTCACAAGACCGCACGAAATTCCGGCAACCATTTTTTTGATGGGAACGCCCGCAGCCATAAGCGACATACATGAAGAGCAGGTCGAAGCCATCGACGTTGAGCCGTTGGACTCGAATGTCTCGGATACCGTTCTGATTGCGTAAGGGAATTCCTCCTCTGTGGGAAGTACGGGCAAAAGAGCTCTCTCGGCAAGCGCTCCGTGTCCGATTTCACGGCGTCCCGGTCCTCTTGAAACCTTCGTCTCACCCACGGAATAAGAAGGGAAATTATAGTGATGCATATATCTTTTGGAAGTTTCCTGCTCGTTAAGTCCGTCAATCCTCTGAGCGTCCGACAGAGGAGCAAGCGTACATACGTTGCATATCTGTGTCTGTCCTCTCGTAAACATAGCGGAGCCGTGAACTCTGGGGATTATATCAACCTCAGCCGCAAGAGGGCGAATCTGTGTGATTTCACGTCCGTCCGGTCTCTTGTGATCCTTAAGAATCATCTTGCGCACGGTCTTTTTCTGATACTGATAAACGGCGTCGGGAAGAACCGCGAGCCATTCCTCGTTATCAGCGAACGCCTCTTCAAGCTTTGCCGTAATCTGGCGGATATTCTCCTCCCTTACCTGCTTGACGTCGGTGAAAACTGCCTCCTCCATCTGCTCGGGGGTAACGATTCCCTTAATCGCCTCAAAAAGCTCCTCGGGAACCGCACAACTTGTATACTCATGCTTTGCCTTGCCGCACTCGGCAACAATCTTGTCGATAAAAGCTATTACCTGCTGATTTACCTCATGCGCCTTGTAAATAGCCTCAATCATCTGGGCCTCGGGAACCTCGTTGGCACCCGCCTCAATCATGATAACCCTCTCCCTTGTTGACGCAACGGTAAGCTTAAGGTCGGAGTTTTTGGTCTGCTCCGCATTGGGATTTATTATAAACTCTCCGTTTATAAGTCCTACCTGCGTGGTGGCACAGGGACCGTCAAACGGAATATCAGATATCGCAACCGCAATCGCCGAGCCGAGCATAGCGGTAAGCTCGGGGCTGCACTCGGGGTCAACCGACATTACAAGGTTGTCCAGCGTAACGTCGTTTCTGTAATCCTTGGGGAAAAGAGGACGCATAGGACGGTCAATTACGCGCGAGGTAAGAACCGCGTTCTCCGAAGCCTTGCCCTCTCTTTTGTTAAAGCCGCCGGGAATTTTGCCGACCGCGTAAAGCTTCTCCTCATACTCTACGCTTAAAGGGAAGAAATCAATTCCGTCCCTCGGCTTCTCGGAAGCCGTCGCCGTTGACAAAACGGTTGTGTCGCCGTAATGCATGAACGCTGCGCCGTTCGCCTGCTTTGCCACTCTGTCAATATCTACCGTAAGTGTTCTTCCGGCAAGTTCCATACTGTAACTCTTATACATATTCTCTCCTTCTGCCCGCCTGTCCTCCGTCCCGTTATGCCGTATCATGACACGGGAATTTCATTTCCGGGCGATAAATTTTTTGCCGGCAGCATAAGATATCGAAACTACTGAAAAAAACATGCCGATTAATCATGCGCTTTTCAGTGGTCTCGCACATCTTAGGCTGCACGGTTTTTCCGCAAAAAAGGGCGGAAATCTCCGCCCTTGCTGTTATTACTTTCTGATTCCCAGTCTGGTTATCAAATCACGGTAAGCATCAACATCGTTCTTCTTAAGATATTCCAGAAGACCTCTTCTCTGTCCTACCATCTTCAGAAGACCTCTTCTTGAATGATGGTCCTTCTGATTAACCTTAAGATGCTCGGTAAGCTCCGTGATTCTCTCGGTGAGCAATGCCACCTGAACCTCGGGCGAACCCGTATCGCCGGGCTTTCTGCCGTACTCTGCGATAATTGCTTCTTTTCTCTCTTTCGTTATCATTACGATAATCCTCCTTAAAATATAATCACCTGACACTAAGAAAAAGGTCGGAGTGTCCAGTTCCCGAGTGCCGGATATGCAAATCACCTAGATATAGTATCACAGTGAATGCAATAAATCAAGCAAATTATTTTGAAAGATTGCGTTTGGGGGACTGTTTTATTGCTATGGCAGTAAACTCTCCCGGTATTTTATCGTTTGTCCATGCAGGATGTTCATCGAATTTTTCCAAACGGAATCCGCTGTTTATAATAGAATTTATTATCTCACTGATTGTGTATTTTCTATAGCTGCATTTAGGCATTTGCCTGCGGATATCTTCTTCAAAAAAGCGGGCATGAGCCATTTCCCCCTCAACAATATCTGTTGAAAAATATCCCGTAGCCGGTTGCTCCAAATTCAGTATATCCGATATTTTTCTAAACGGATGAAAATCACTGCATATTAATTTCCCGCCTTTTTTCAGTAAGGAATACATCATATTCATAAACTCATCAATATCATGAAAATAATGCAAAATGCCGCCTTCCATAAACACCACGTCGAAATAATTACCGTATTTATCTGTGTCGATTTCCAATATGTCGCATACTTCAAAATTTATGTCCGCATTTGCCGCCTTTGCAACTTCAAGGGCATATCTCTTGTTATCTTCCGAAATATCAAAAACGGTCACTTCTGCTCCCAACAGCGCCAGAGGTATTGCTTTTTTTCCGCATGAGCCGCATATGTTAGCTACTTTAACGTCATCGTAAGTATCAAAATATTCCGAATATCTTTTTAACATTCCAACCGGATTATCAATATCTTTTTTTGCCCTTTCGGAAGGCGTTCCTGACGTCTTTACCCAAAATTCATAAGCATTATATTCCCATGCCTTCTTATTCTGCATACTGTAATCTTTCATGCACTTTATTCCTCCACTTCCAATTGTCCACATTAAGCATTATAGCACAAAATAAACAAGCTGCGGTGAACTGACTGAAATATTTTTAAAAAATAAAAAGCCCCCTATTCCGACCAATTCATCTGTTCATCAGGAATGCCTAATTTCCTGCATTAAAATCAGCAAACCAATTCTCACCTTTAGATGGATGAAACTTTTAATTTATATATTATCCCCTGCACCGCCGCATTGAAATCATTGATAAATTATTGTATGATAGGATAAAAGACGTTTTTGGAGGACAGCACGATGGAAAAACGCTTAAAGAATTATCTTGCCGCCATGGAAGAGCTTCTTGCCTCGCTTGAAGGCACGCATTCAGACTCAAAATCAGATGAACGGAATGCGGAGGACATCCTCCGTGAGCATCTGACACAGATTCACTTTTTTCAGCATGAGCGTCTCATTCATCTGATCGTGACCTGTCTGTTTGCCGTGCTTGCTTTCGCTGTATTTTTTGCGCTGTTTTTCACGATGAATGTGGGATTGCTCGTACTCTTTGCGGCAATTCTCGTTTTATTGATTCCCTATATCCGGCACTATTATATTCTGGAAAACGGCGTGCAGCGCATGTATACGCAATACGACCGTCTGATTGCGCTGATGCGCGGCTGAGAATGCGTATTCCGTTTTATTTGTCCGGCGCAGCCGACATTACAAATTCACTGAAACGCCGCAAGGGACACTTCTTTACATGAAGTGTCCCTTGCAGCGTATTTTTAATTCATATGCGTTTTTCCCGCAAAAATTTTACTCATTCATTTATATATTCAAACTCTGTACCCCAATGCGGTTTACATGCGTTTCAACCTGAATTTTTTTGTCTGCGCCTCAAGAATATGAACCTGCTCAAACAGCTCCGCGCTTACCGCTGCCGATTCCTCGCTGCTTGCGGAATTCATCTCCACAACCGCCGATATCTGGCTTATTCCGTTTGTTACCTGAGCGATGGATTCCGCCTCGCCCTGCACAGCCTCCGAAATGGAAGCGATATAATCGTTGGACTTTACGACAAGCTCCAGCGTCTTCTGGAGTGTTCCGGAGACCTCCTCGACAATCTGGCCGCCGCGCTCCGTCACATGTACGGAATTCTCGATAAGCTTCTTTGTCGCCTTGGCAGACTCGTCGGATTTGGCGGCAAGATTGCCAACCTCCTCAGCTACAACGGCAAAGCCCTTTCCTGCGGTTCCCGCTCTTGCAGCCTCAACCGCCGCATTAAGCGAAAGAATATTAATCTGGAAAGCAATATTTTCAATAGTAGCTATAATATTGTTTATCTGATGCGAAGACTGACGGATATCATCCATAGCCTCCACCATCTGTTCCATCTGCCTGCTGCTGACGGATACCTGCTCTCCGGTCAGCCTTGCGTTCTCGCTGGCTTCCGCGGTCACCCTTACATTATGCTCCGCAGTCTTTGTAAGCTCCTCCAGAGTGTCGTACAATTCCTTCACGGAGCCTGCCTGTTCCGTAGCGCCCTGCGCAAGCGACTGAGCTCCGTTTGAAAGCATTTCCGCATTGCCCGATACCTGACGTTCCGCCTTGTATATATTTGAAATCGTTGCGGAAAGCGTTGAAGTAAGGGTATTCAGCGCTTGCTCAATCGAGTGGAAATCACCGACATACGGCTTTGAGACTTCAACGTCAAAATTGCCATTGGCAAGCTGCTGCATAATCCGCGTGAGATCATCGACATATCCGTGAATGGTGTCCATTGACTCACCCAGAGTTTCCGCCAAATCTCCAATCTCGTTCCTGGCTCTGTAATTCAAATCCAGTTCAAGCCTTCCCTCCTTGAGCGGACGGCTATTTTCTGTAATCCGTACAATAGGATTTACAACCTTTGCAATCACATACAGAACAAGGCTTATCAGACATGCAAGAGCAATAACAAGGCAGACAGCGCACGTGATGTGCATTTTTCTGATTGTGTCGTCCATATGCTGCCGGCTTTCGGCACTGAGCTCCTGCTCATGCGCTACAACCTGGTCCATATAGCCGACCAGAGTGGTAAGATTGGAGAGAATTGTCTCCTGATAATAATCCCGTGCCTGCTGCGGCTCGGTTTCCAGCAGTTCCAGAGCTTGAACCGCCGACTGATGAAGCTCCTTGTGAAGCGGCTCAAGCTTGGAGCGCAGCTCCGAAACAACCGCGTCATCCGAGTCTGTTTCGCCGTAAAGCCATTTTCCCAGAACACATGTGGTCGGGTCGGTGCTTCCAGTGAATTCCGTTCCGGCATAAAGAGCGTTGCTTAGGTTAGCCGACCATTTATAATGTGCCGTTTCAGCAGACTGCACTCGGTTCAGAAGCTCTGCCGTTTCGGCATCTGAGGTCTGCATGCTGTCAATTTTCATAATATTCAGCGTCGTCACGCCGCTGAAAAGCAGTATGGAAATAAGAGCCGCTGCTACCCTGACAGCAACCATCAATTTGATACTTTTGCGCATAGTGGTACATCCTTTCTTTTATATAGCATTAGAGGGTGCTTACAGTACTCTCATATGTCCGCGCCATTCATCTCTTATAGGCAGCCTTCAGGCAGATGCATCATTCCGCAATCCGTATCGGTTAATTGAATTTGATTGGCAGAACCGTATATGCATTCTCGTGATCAGGAGAATGTATTAAGACATAAAGTACCAGGATTTTATTATAACATAACGCGGCGAGCCGAGCATGCCGAAAGCATATTCAGCGACCGCGGAATGATAATAAGCGTTTGCGCTTATTATAGCATAAATTCCTACGGCATTTCAATACTATGCCGATATTTCTAAAAAAATGATTTGGCAAACTCAATGTCATGCTCCAGCTGCTGCATGAGAGCTTCCCTGCTTTGAAACCTCATTTCCGGTCTCTGGAAATGTATGGGACAGACAGCAACCTCCTGTCCGTATATTTCTTCATCAAAATCGAAAACATGGGTTTCCACCGTAACCGCTCCTTCGTCGCTGACCGTCGGTCTCACGCCCACATTGGTTATTCCGTAAAACTCTCCGGCAGACATTGTTATTTTTGCGGTATAAACGCCGTTCGGAGGCAGAAGCTTGTCCTTATCGGGAACAATATTTATTGTGGGAAATCCCATCTGCCGCCCTATTTCGTTGCCGTGAACCACTTTTCCGCATATAGAATACGGATGTCCGAGCAGAACGCTCGCCGTCTCCATATTGCCCTTTCTTATTTCGTCGCGTACCCACGAGCTGCTGATTTCCCGTCCGTCGTGCAGCTCCTTTTCCAGCACGGTTGCCTCAAAGCCGTAAATTTTCTGCGAAGCCTTAAGTAAATCGCATGTGCCCTCTCCGCCCTTTCCGAATCGCCAGTCCTCGCCGACAACCGCAAACGCGGCGTTGAGCTTTTCCTTCAAAACCTTTTCGATAAAAGAAAGCGGCTCCATATCGGCTATTTCGTCGTCAAACGGAAATTCTATCAGCACATCCGCGCCGAGCTCGTCAAAAATACGCTCGCGTTCGTAAAATGTCGTAATCTGGCTGCTGTCCATATAGGGATAGCGAAGCCCGTCCGCAACCTTAAATGTAAAAACCGCAAGTCTCATATTGTTGGTTATCGCAAGCCTTTTCGCCATATCGATAAGCTTTCTGTGCCCTCTGTGCACGCCGTCGAACTTACCCAGTGTCACCACGGTCCTGCCGTCCAGCACAAAATCGCTGTCTTTTATGCACAACATTGCTATCACTCTCCACTCAGGAACATTTTAACCGGTCTGTAAGCCCTTCTGTCCCCGTCATACTCATATATCCCGGCAAAATCCTCTCTGCCGCTGCCGGATATATACACTCTGAAACGGCATCCCCTTTTGACCTTTTTTGCATCTTCTGAGAAAAGAATTTCACTGCCGCCTTCCGGAAACATATTTCCGTTGCGGACCAACGCCGCCTCTCTGCCCGATACCTCAAGTCTGGGATATTCCTCAAAACACGCGTCCACGGGAGTTATTATTTTATCAGCCTCGCCCGCATCCGCCAGAGCGCTTATCTGCGAAAGCGTATACGCATCCTTCAGAATAAAGCCCCCTACTCTCGTCCGCACGAGGCTTTCCATGCAGCCGCCGCAGCCCGCCGCTTCGCCTATATCCCTGCAAAGCGAGCGTATATATGTACCCTTTGTGCAGCCTACGCGGAATTTTACACGGGGCAGCTCAAGGTTTATTATTTCCAATGATTCTATCGTGACGCGGCGCGGCTTTCTTTCGATTTCACGCCCCTCCCTCGCAAGCTCGTAAAGCTTCTTTCCGTTTACTTTAATTGCGGAGTACATGGGCGGTATCTGGTCGTATTCGCCGATAAAGGACATTACCGTATTGCGTATCCTTTCCTCGTCTGCCGAAACCTCGCGCCTGTCAGTTACTTTTCCCGAAATATCCTCCGTATCCGTACTTACGCCGAGAAGAAGCACCGCCTCGTATTCCTTGCTTCTGTCCGTAAGCATATCGCAAAGCTTTGTGCCGCTTCCGAGGCATACGGGTAAAACCCCCGTCGCGTCCGGGTCGAGGGTTCCGGTGTGCCCTATTTTTTTCTGCTTAAGTATCCCCCGAAGCTTTGCGACAACGTCGTGGGAGGTAAAGCCTTTTTCCTTGTAAACATTTATGATTCCGTTATACATTCCGCCGCTCCCGGTATCCGCACACCGCACGGTCAGCCGTATTAGAGCTGTTCCGCCACATATTCGCTCACCATTGCCATAATTTCATCGGGCTTTTTAGCGGAAATAAAGCCCGCCGCCCTCATATGTCCGCCTCCGCCGAAATTACCCGCCACATCGTTGACATTCACGTTTCTTACGGAGCGCAGGCTTGTTTTTATGCTGCCGTCCGGTAAATCGTACATCAGGACCGCAACCTCGACCCCCTCGGTAAATCTGAGCTGGTCTATTATCCCCGACGTATCTCTTCCGTTTACGCCAAGCTCGTCCATAATGGCAAACGAAACATAGGAATATATGAGCTTTCCGTCAAGAAGCCTTTTGCTTTCGAGCAAAGCTCTGCCGAGCAGCAGATTCTGTCCGTAGGTTTTTCTGAAAAAAGTATCGTCGATTATCGAGGTAAAGTCGATTCCTTTGTTCATGAGCTTTCCGGCAATTTCCATCGTCCTGTCCGTTGTTGACTGGTATTTGAAAACTCCCGTGTCGTGAATCATTCCCACATAAAGACATTCCGCCACGTTGCGGGATATTTTGTCCTCGTCCAGAAGCTCGTACAAAACCTCGCATACGGAGCTGATTTTCGGCATCACATGATTGACCGTCGCAAATGAGGAGCCCGCCATATGATGGTCTATGCATATGGTTTTCTCCGCTTCCGCGATATAGCTCTTTGCAAAAGGGGCAACCCGCTCGGCGTCGCCGCAGTCAAGCACCACAAACACGTCGTAGCGCTGCTTCTTGTCCGCCTTATGATGAATATCCGAAGCTCCCGCAAGGAAATTAAAATGCTCCTCAACCGGTTCAAGGTAGACATCTGCCTCTATCTGCGGCATATTTTCCTTAATGTAATTGTAAAGTCCGAGCGTCGAGCCGGTGCAGTCTCCGTCCGGTCTTACATGTCCGGTTATTCCTACAGTTACGGCTCCCTCAAGCTCCTTTGCGATTGATTCCATTAATCCTCCTCCGGCTCAATATCCGCGTTTACCTCGTCGATAAGCTTTGACATGTTTACGCCGTACTCAATAGACTGGTCGGAAATAAAGGTAATCTGAGGCGTGTTCCGCAGATTGACGCTTTTGGCGAGAAGGGTACGGATGTAGCCCTCCGCGCTCTTAAGCCCCTTTATTGTATCCTGCTGTGACTTTTCGTCACCCAGAACGCTTATATATGCCTTGCATACCTTAAGGTCGGGCGATACCTCCGCCGCCACAACGGATGTCATGGGGTTAATGCGGGGGTCCTTAATCTCGGTGTGGATTATATTGCTTAACGCCCGCATTACCTCGTTATTTATTTTGGTTAATTTTATACTGTTTTTACGCATTTCAAACCTCCGCGCGCCCACATTGCGCCAGGCGCTAACGCGGTATCTCTACCATTGTGTAGGCCTCAAGGATATCTCCCTCGGCAATGTCGTTGAACTTCTCAAGCACACAGCCGCATTCATAGCCTTCCTTGACTTCCTTGGCGTCGTCCTTGAATCTCTTGAGCGACGCAAGCGGTCCGTCATAAATCATATCGTCGCCGCGCATAAGCCTTATGCTGCAGTTTCTTGTGATAACGCCGTCAAGAACATAGGAGCCCGCAATGGTTCCGATACTTGACGCCTTGTAGGTCTGACGCACCTCGGCGTGTCCGATAATCTTCTCCTCGTACTTGGGGTCAAGCATACCCTTCATTGCGGCTTCAACATCCTCGATTGCCTGATAAATAACCCTGTAAAGCCTCAAATCGACATTTTCGGTATCGGCAAGCGCTCTCGCCTGATTGTCAGGCCTTACGTTAAAGCCTATTATTATCGCGTTGGAGGCAGACGCAAGTATTACGTCCGACTCGTTAATCGCGCCTACTCCGGCATGGATAACCTTTACAACAACCTCCTCGTTGGAGAGCTTTATGAGGCTTTGCTTAACCGCCTCAACGGAGCCCTGCACGTCAGCCTTGACGATAATGTCAAGCTCCTTGAGATTACCCGCCTGAATCTGTGAAAACAAATCGTCAAGCGACATCTTTGCCTTGGTATCGTCCAGAAGCTTTACCCTGCCCTCTCTGATATAGGTTTCTGCAAAGCTCCTTGCCTCCTTCTCGGTTTCGGGAGATACGAAAACATCTCCGGCGTTCGGAACGTCGTTAAGTCCCAGAATCTCAACCGGAATCGACGGTCCCGCCTGCTGCATTCTCCTGCCCTTGTCGTCAACCATGGCTCTTATTTTGCCGTGGCACGAGCCTACCGCAATATGGTCGCCCACATGAAGGGTTCCCTTCTGAACAAGCATCGTGGCAACGGGGCCCTTGCCCTTGTCAAGCCTGCCCTCGATTACAAGTCCTCTTGCCCTTCTGTCGGGATTTGCCTTGAGCTCAAGGATTTCGGCTGTCAGAAGCAGCATATCGAGAAGATTGTCAATGCCTTCTCCCGTATGCGCCGAAACAGGACAGAAAATCGTCGAACCGCCCCAGTCCTCGGCAATAAGCTCATACTCCACAAGCTCCTGCTTAACTCTTTCAATGTTGGCGCTCGGCTTATCAATCTTATTGATTGCTACCACAATCTCGATGCCCGCCGCCTTGGCGTGGTTAATTGCCTCAACGGTCTGGGGCATTACGCCGTCGTCCGCCGCAACCACAAGAATCGCAATATCCGTTGATTTCGCTCCGCGCATTCTCATTGCCGTAAACGCCTCGTGTCCCGGAGTGTCAAGAAATGTAATCTGCTGACCGTGAGTTTCGACGGTATACGCACCGATATGCTGCGTGATGCCGCCCGCCTCCTTCTCGGTCACGTTGCTTGCCCTTATTTTATCAAGAAGCGAGGTTTTTCCGTGGTCTACATGTCCCATTACGCATACAACCGGAGGTCTGGCTACAAGTGTTTCCGGATCTTCCTCCTCTTCGCGCAAAAGCTCCTCTATAACGTCAACCTTTACCTCGTGCTCGCATATGCAGTTAAATTCAAGCGCTATTTCCTCCGCGGTGTCAAAGTCAACCTCCTGGTTGATTGTAACCACCGTTCCCTTGAGAAAAAGCTTCTTGACCAACACAGCCGGAGCTATCTTCATCTTGTCGGCAAGTTCCTTGATTGTAATCGTATCGGGAAGCACGAGCGTCTTGATGGTTTCCTCTTCTTCCTTCTTCTGCTGCTGTCTTGATTTGACATTCTTTTCAAGAGCCTTCGTATTTTCAAGTCTGTCCTGCCTGTCGTAGCTGTTGCTGTCTTTCCTGCGGTTCTCGCGGTCACGGTTTCTCTGTTCCTTTGCCTCGCGCTCCTTGATTGCCTCACCGCCGTCAAAACCGCCGCCGTTCCGGTCTCTGTCGTTCCCGCGAAATTTATTCCTGTCGCCGCCCTGACGTCTGTCATCGCCGCCGAATGCCTTGTCACCGGGTCTGCCGTTTCTGTTATCCGGTCTGCCGCCCCTGCTGTCAAATTTCCCGTCGGGACGGGCACCTCTGCCGTCCGGTCTTCCGCCTCTGTTATCGTTCCTCTGTCCGTCCGGTCTCGACCATCTGCCATCGCCCTTTTGTCCGTCCGGTCTTACCCTGTCGCTCGGTCTCTGTCCGTCCGGTCTTACCCTGTCGCTCGGTCTCTGTCCGTCCGGTCTCACCCTGTCGCTCGGTCTCTGTCC
>JAAVHB010000129.1 GCA_014799955.1 Butyrivibrio sp.
CCGAGGCGGAAAAGCCTTCCGATCCGGAGGATTCAGAGGCGGCGCCCGTCGCAGCGCACGAGACATATGTGTATCTTCTCAAGGCTGAACGGGGCTATGTAGTTATTTTCCGCGGCGACGGCAGCTTTTACGATTATACGGATATAAGCCTTTACAGTCTGCCAAGAGAGGTTCAGATTGAGGTGCTTAACACCAAGAAACTGACCTCGCAGACGGAGCTATACGATTTTCTGGAAACCTACTCAACTTAAAGGATAAACCTGAATGGATTACGATATTATTATAGGCGGCGGAGCCTCCGGAATGACGGCGGCCATATGCGCCGCCGCTCTAGGAGCCGGTGTCTGTATTATCGAGCACGGCGACAGGGTAGGAAAGAAAATTCTTTCCACCGGAAACGGCAAATGCAATCTTACCAATACAAATATGTCAAGAGAGTGCTACAATTCGTCCTCTCAAAGCGATTTTTACGGCGTTATAAGGGATTTCACGCCCGATGACTTAACCTCGTTTCTGGCGTCGATAGGAATTTATACCCGAAACAAGGGAGGGTACATATATCCATTTTCCGAGCAGGCTTCCTCCGTTCTGGACGGGCTTCGCGCGGAAACGAAACGGCTCGGAGTCGTAACGGAGGTTTCCGTCCGCGTAAAATCGTGCCGTAAAAAGAACGGTAAATTTGAGATAATGACGGATTCACGCACTTACGCAAGCCGACGGCTTATTCTGGCAGCCGGCTCTAAATGTGCGCCCAAAACAGGCTCGGACGGTAGCGGCTATAAGCTTGCCGAGACTTTCGGGCACAGCATTGTAAGCGTCGTTCCGGCTCTGGTTCAGCTAAAGTGCAAAGATGGATTTTTTAAGGAGCTGCACGGAGTACGGACGGAGACGGCGCTTTCGCTTACCGCCAGCGGCAAAAGAATGCTCTCGGAGCGCGGCGAGCTTCAGCTGACCGACTACGGAATTTCGGGAATCCCCGTTTTTCAGCTCAGCGGCAAAACAAAACGTCTGCTTGACGCGGGAGAAAAGCCTGTTATACATATTGATTTCTGTCCCGATTATTCCGACGCCGAAATTCTTAATATGCTTCATTTGATGCTTAAACGCAATAAAGATGCCGGACTTACGGAGGCGCTCGGCGGGCTGCTCAACAAAAAGCTTGCGAACGTAATCGTAAAGGAAAGCGGTATGCGCGCTTCCATGCCCTGCGGCAGTATAGACGAAAACGGCATTTCCCGAATTGCATCTCTGATAAAAAGTTTTCCGGTAACGCCATATGACACAAACGGATTTGAGAACGCTCAGGTTTGCTGCGGAGGCGTAAGCCTTGACGAAGTAAATCTCTCCACAATGGAATCTCTGAAGGTAAGCGGGCTTTATTTCGCGGGCGAAATACTTGATGTGGACGGAAAATGCGGCGGCTACAATCTGCACTGGGCGTTCGCGAGCGGAAGGCTCGCCGGAATAAGCGCGGCAAAAGCTTCCCTTCCCACACCTCAAAAACAGCGGGGACTGTATAAATGATACGAATCAATCAGATAAAACTCAATATCGCTCAGCCCGAGGCGGCGCTTGAGGGCAGAATCCGAAAGCTGCTTCGCCTGAAATCCGAAGAATTTTCTTACGGGATTGTCAAAAAATCCCTCGACGCGCGCCATAAGGACAGTCTTATATATGTTTACAGCGTCGAAGTAAGCTGTTCCGGCGTTGACGAATTAAAAAAGGTCCGAGAGCTTAACGATAAAAATATTATGTATACCGATGCGGTGAAATACGCTTTTCCCGAGATTTCGTTGGGAAAGGATAAAAAGATTGTCATTGTCGGAAGCGGGCCCGCCGGACTGTTCTGCGGACTTTTTCTGGCGAGAGCGGGCTATAAACCCGTAATATACGAGAGGGGCGCGTCGGTAGAGGAAAGAAGCCGTACAGTCAAAGCCTTCTGGGAGAACGGAGAGCTTGATCTGAATACCAACGTGCAGTTCGGCGAGGGCGGCGCGGGAACCTTTTCGGACGGAAAGCTTAACACGGCGGTCAAGGAAAAGGCGGGGCGCATACGCAAAGTTCTGGAAACCTTTGTCGAATTCGGAGCGCCGCGCGAAATCCTTTACATAAACAAGCCGCATATAGGTACGGACATTCTTGAAAAAGTGGTGTATAATATAAGGCGTGAGATAGAATGCCTCGGCGGTAAAGTGTTCTTTAATTCCCGCTTGACGGGAATTTCCGTAAAGGACGGCGCGGTTTGCGGGCTTTGCGTCAACGGTAACGAAAATGTCAGCTGCGACAGGCTCGTGCTGGCGATAGGGCACAGCGCGAGGGATACCTTTTGTATGTTAAAAGACATAGGGCTTCCCATGGAGCCGAAAGCATTTGCCGTCGGAATGAGAGTGGAGCATCCCCAGAGCCTTATAAACCGTTACGCCTACGGCACGCCGGAGAGCGGATTACTGCCTGTGGCAGACTACAAGCTTACGGCAAAGGCGCAAAACGGCAGGGGCGTGTATTCGTTCTGTATGTGTCCGGGAGGCTATGTCGTAAACGCATCATCGGAGACGGGGCATACCTGTGTAAACGGAATGAGCTATTCAGGAAGAGGCGGAGTAAACGCAAACAGCGCGATTGTAGTTACCGTCGGCCCCGAGGACTTCGGATACGGCGGCGTGCTTGGAGGAATGGAATTTCAAAGAAAGCTTGAGGCGGCGGCATACAGAGAAGGAAAAGGCACCGTGCCCGTACAGCTTAACGAAGATTTTACGGCGGGGCGGGCAAGCGTAAGCCCCGGTAAAATAACGCCTCAGATAAAGGGAAGGTACGCTTTCGGCAATCTGAGAGAGGTTTTACCCGAATTTATATGCGAATCAGTTATTGACGGCATGAAATATTTTGGTAAAATAATAAATGGGTTCGATATGCCGGACGCGGTTTTTGCCGGAGTGGAGAGCAGAACCTCCTCGCCCGTAAGAATGCTGCGCGGCGATAATCTTCAAAGCACCGGAATAAAGGGGATTTATCCGTGCGGCGAGGGAGCAGGCTACGCAGGCGGAATCACATCTGCGGCGGTGGACGGCATTAAAACGGCGGAGGCCGTTGCATCGTCAGTATTGTAATATCGGAGTGACATGACAATGGATAAATACAGGGAACTTCTTAAGGATAAAAAAAGGATTGTGGTCAAAATCGGCTCCTCCTCGATAACGCACGAATGTACGGGCAGCATAAATTACAGGAAGCTTGAAAAGCTGGTGCGCATACTCTGCGACATCAAAAATCAGGGCAAGGATGTGGTGTTGGTATCGTCGGGCGCTATCGCCGTCGGAAGACAGACCGTGGGACTGAATCACAGACCTGATAATCTGGCACAGAAACAGGCGTGCGCGGCGATAGGACAGTGCCGTCTCATGATGACGTATCAGAAGCTTTTTTCTGAGTATAACCAGATGGCGGCGCAGGTTCTGATGACCAAGTATTCAATGTTCAACGAGGAGCATATCCGCAACGCCCGAAACACATTCGCCGAGCTTTTCAAGCTGGGAGCGATACCTGTTGTAAACGAAAACGACACGGTTTCCACGTATGAAATCGAATTCGGCGACAACGACAGACTGTCGGCGCTTGTCAGCGCGCTTGTAGGCGCGGATTTGCTGATTCTTTTATCGGATATAGACGGGCTTTTTACGGATGACCCGAACGTCAACCCCGACGCGCGCTTCATTGAGCTTGTGCCTTGTATCGACGATAAATTCAAAGCCATGGCGAAGGGCTCAGCCGGAGGTCTCGGAACGGGAGGAATGACGGCAAAGCTTGCCGCCGCCGCAATCGCAACGGCAGCCGGAGCCGACATGGTCATCGCGAACAGCAAGGATATAGATGTCATTTCGCGCACTGTTGACGGCGAAAACATAGGAACGCTTTTTCTTGCGCACCATGACGAAGACTTTAACATACATGATTATCTTGATTAGCTTCGGGAGGTTTTTATGGACAGACGGGATAAAAACAATTACTATCTTGACATTGCCGAGTCGGTTTCACAGCGGGGAACATGCTTAAGAAGGCTGTACGGGGCGGTAATCGTAAAAAACGACGAAATTATCTCCACCGGATATGTCGGTTCGCCCAGGGGCCGCAAAAACTGCTCCGATTTGGGCTACTGTGTCCGCAATAAGCTCGGAATTCCGAGAGGAGAGCGCTATGAGCTGTGCCGGAGCGTCCATGCGGAGGCAAACGCGATAATCAGCGCCTCAAGAGAATCAATGATTAACAGCACGCTTTACCTTGTCGGGCTTGAGCTTCCGGATTTGACATATGTAAAAAACGCAAGCTGCTGCTCAATGTGCAAAAGAACCGTTATCAACGCGGGAATAGCTAAGGTAATTATAAGAGAAGATAAGGATAACTACAGGGAAATAAACGTCAGCGAATGGATTGAGAATGACGAATCAATTATAGGAGAGTTTGGATATTAATGATTAGCAAAGACGAAGCAAGAGAAAAGGTAAAAAAATTCAGGAATAATTTATCGGACAGGGACGCCGAGCTTATGAGCGCGCGTATCGCCGAGCTTGTAATCGGAATGGAGGAATTCCAAAAAGCCGAAACCGTATACATATACAAGAGCATAAACAACGAGGTCGATACGGACAAAATAATAACGACGGCGCTTTCGGCGGGCAAAACCGTAGCCCTGCCGCGCGTTTCAAGCGGCAATATGAATTTTTACAGAATCGCCTCAATTGAGGATTTGTTTTTCGGATATATGGGAATTCTGGAGCCCTCGGACAATCCGTACAATCTGGTCAACACGGACAACGGAATAGCAATCGTGCCGGGGCTTGCCTTTGACACAATGTGCAGCAGGGTCGGATACGGCGGCGGCTATTATGACCGTTTCCTCGAAAAGCATCCAGACCTTATTACAATGGGAGTCGCGTACAACGTACAGGTATTTGAGGATATTGAAACCGACGAAAACGACGTTCCGCTTGATATGGTAATTACCGACAAGGGCGTACATTACCGTCCTGTGACGCTTTAATGAAAGTCCCGTTAGGCGTTTTCAAGCCTCGCGGGAATGTTAAAGGAAAGTCCCGTTCGGCTCTTCAAGCCTCGCGGGAATGTTAGGAGGAACTTTTATGACTGAACTTGAAATGATGGGACAGCGTGCCGTAACGGCTTCGCGCGCCGTGGCAAAGCTTGGAATAAATGAAAAAAACGAGGCGCTTTGCGCCATAGCAAGGGCGATTTCGGACAGCGCAGACAGACTTATGCGCGCCAATGAAATTGATATGGAGGCTGGCAGGCAGAACAATATGAAGCAGGGACTGCTTGACAGGCTATGCCTCACAGCCGACAGGATAAAGGGAATGACGGACGGAATTCTGCAGGTCGCCGCCCTGAACGACCCGACCGGCGAAATTCTCGGAATGTGGGAGCGTCCGAACGGGCTGCGAATAGGCAGAAAGCGCGTTCCTATCGGCGTTATAGGAATCATATACGAGTCAAGACCCAATGTGACGCTTGACGCCTTCGGTCTTTGCTTTAAAGCCGGAAACGCAGTAATTCTTAAGGGCGGAAGCGACGCGATAAATTCCAATAAGGAGATTGCCGCCGTAATAAGGGAAACCCTGGAGGCAAGAGGAATTACTCCTGACTGCATCCAGCTTATAGAAAGCACCGACAGAGCGGTAACAGAGGAGCTTATGCATCTCAACAAATACGTTGACGTGCTGATACCGAGAGGAGGCGCGGGACTTATAAAGGCGGTGGTAAATAACGCCACGATTCCCGTAATAGAGACCGGAACCGGAAACTGCCATGTTTATGTCGATGCCTCCGCAGATTTTGATATGGCTCTCGATATTATAGAAAACGCCAAGACCCAGAGAATCGGGGTATGCAACGCCTGCGAATCTCTTTTGGTGCATAAGGATATTGCAGACGAATTTATCCCGCTCCTTGCCGAAAGGCTTTTTGGCCACAAGGTGGAAATTCGCGGCGATAAGGCATCACGTCTGATTGTTCCTGCAA
>JAAVHB010000130.1 GCA_014799955.1 Butyrivibrio sp.
AGTACATAGCCCGTCTGCGTCCAGTTTACCAAATCGTCGCTCTCGAAAAGCGGAACTCCCGGAAAATACTGAAAGGAGCTGCACACGAGATAATATTTTCCGTCTGCGAAGCAGACGCTCGGATCGGGATAAAATCCGCTTAATACCGGATTAGTGTATTGCATAGTATATAAAACCTCCGTGTCGTTTGTTTTAAGTAAAGTATATAACAATACGGGCAGGCAGGGCAATAAATAATTGCAACTTTTACTTTATATAAATTTAATAAAAAAAACAGAAAAAATTAATGGAATATTCGGACGGAAATGTGTATGATATATTTTAGATATAAAGTACCGGAAAGAGGTTTTGAATTATGAGGTTCAGGGACAAACTCGCCGATTTTATGTCCGGGAGATACGGAATGGACGAATTCGGGCGGTTTCTCAATATAATCACGATTATATTGCTCGTGGTATCTTTTTTTGTGCCGTTTGTATGGATTGCGGCGGTGCTGCTTCTGGGCTACAGCTATTTCAGGATTTTTTCAAGAAATCTGCCCGCCCGTGACGCCGAGAACCGTAAATACTGCTCGATACGCTACCGCAATAAGGGCGGCCCGTACAGGGGCGGATACAGCCGTTACGGCGGCAACGGAGGCTACAGCGGATACGGGGGCAGCTATCAGAGCGCGCGGAGCGGCGATGCGTCCAAGCCCATGACCGATAAGCAGAAAAAGGCTCTCGACAGGAAAACGCACAGAATTTTCAAATGCCCCAACTGTGCGCAGAAGATACGCGTGCCCAAGGGTAAGGGAAGAATAAGCATTAAGTGCCCTAAATGCAGGATTGAGTTTATCAAGAAGACCTGATACCGGAGGATGCAATGTTCGGTTATGTTACCGTTAATAAGGATGAACTGAAAATAAAGGATTACAGAAGGTATCAGTCGTATTACTGCGGGGTATGCCGCAGTCTTGAGAGAGGATACGGACTGTCCGGACGTATGACGCTGACATACGATATGACCTTTCTGGCGCTTCTTCTCGGCTCTCTCTATGAGGACGGAACAAAGCCGCAGATGAGGCGATGCGTGCCGCATCCGGTTAAGCCTCACGAGGAGATTTGCAACGAATATACCGATTATGCGGCGGCGATGAATATAATGCTGAGCTATTACAAGCTCAAGGATGACTGGGAGGATGAGAGAAGCGTCAAAGGCAAAGCGTTTGCCGGAATTTTAAAGCACGCGTACCGTAAGGCGTCACACCGTTATCCCGGACAGGCGCGGGCAATCAGGCGTTATATAAAAAAACAGCGCGCGTGTGAGGCGTCCGGAGAGAAAAGCGCGGATATTGCCGCAAATCCTACCGGGGAAATGCTGGCTGAGCTTTTCGATATGAAGGGAGGAGTCTGGCAGAGGGACCTGAGGAGAATGGGCTTCTTTCTCGGCAAATTTATATATATAATGGACGCTTTTGACGACTTGGAGGAGGATATACGTCATAATAATTATAATCCTCTGCGCATAAAATACACAGGCGGCAGCGCAATGGAGCGCGGGGAATTTGACCGTGAATGCAGAGAAATGCTTACAATGTTTGCCGCTCAGAGCTCCATGGCTTTTGAAGCCTTGCCAATACTTGCCAATGCTGATATACTTAGGAATATATTGTATTCGGGAATTTGGAGCAAATTCAACCGGATTTGCCTTAAAAGAGAGAAAGAGAAATAACAGATATGACAGACCCCTATTCAGTGCTCGGCGTGTCAAGAAGCGCCGACGCGGACGAAATCAAAAAAGCATACAGAAAGCTCAGCCGTATATACCATCCGGACGCTAATGTGAATAATCCGAACAAGAAGCAGGCGGAGGAGAAGTTTAAGCAGGTTCAGGAGGCTTACGACCGGATAATGTACGAGCGTGAGCACGGCGAGGGAAGCTACGGCAATAACAGGGGCGGCGCAGGTCAGGGATACGGAGGTCCGGGCTATGGAGGCGCAGGCTACGGTTACGGAGGATACGGCGGCTTTGGAGGCTTCGGTGGCGGGGGCTACGGCTACGGTCAGAGTGCGTCCGGGAACGCGTCGGACAGTCCGAGAATCAGCGCCGCTATAAATTATGTAAACAGCGGGCATTATGCGGAGGCAATGAATATTCTGGAGGGAATGCCGCTTCATGAGCGCGGCGCAAGGTGGTATTATGTTCATGCGTACGCCAATTATGGCATGGGCAATATAGTCAATGCCAGAGAGGACGCAAGACGTGCCGTGAGTCTGGAGCCGGGCAATCAGGAATATATCAATCTTCTCAACCGGCTTGAGAACAGCGGGAACTGGTATCAGAACATGGGGAACGCATACGGTGGGACCGGAAGCGGAATGGGAAGCTGCTGTATGAGACTGCTTTGTCTTGAAATGCTGTGCAATTGCTGCTGCTGTACGGGAAGCAGATTTTAGGGAACGGGAGGTCTTTATTATGCCGAAGTCGCCTGATCAGAAGCTCAAAATCCTATATCTTATAAAGCTTTTTACCGAGGAAACGGACGAACAGCATACGGTTACCATGTCGGAGATAATCGATTATCTTGCGTCAAAAGGAATCAGTGCGGAGCGCAAAAGCATATACAGAGACCTTGACGCTCTTGACGTGATGGGATACGAAATCATTAACCGAAGGGAGGCTCCCTCCGGCTATTATCTTGCGTCAAGGGATTTTGAACTGGCGGAACTTAAGCTTTTGGTAGACGCGGTGCAGTCCTCCAAATTCATAACGGAGAAAAAAAGCATGCTCCTGATAAAGAAGATAGAGAAGCTGACAAGCCATCACGAGGGGCGTAAGCTTCAGGTGCAGGTGTATGTTGCAAACCGGGTTAAGACCGACAATGAGTCGATACTTTACAGTATAGATTATATTCACGAGGCGATTGCCGCCAACCATAAAATAGAGTTTCAGTACGGCGAATGGACCGTTGAGCGCAAACTTGTGCCGAGAAACGGCGGCGCGGTGTATACGGTAGACCCCATTATGCTTATGTGGGACGACGAGAATTATTATCTTGTCGCGTATGATAAGAAATCCGACATCATCAAGCACTTCCGTGTCGATAAAATGCTTTCCGTAAACGTGTCCTCGGACAAAAGAAGCATGAATGTCATTATGAATAATTTTGACCCTGCGGCATATGCGAGGGAACACTTCGGAATGTTTTCCGGCGAGGAAAAAACGGTAAGCGTAAGATTTCCCAATAAACTTATCGGCGTTGTAATTGACCGTTTCGGTAAAAACGTATCCATTAAACCGGCAGGCGGCAAAGACGGGGATTTTTTCACGGCAAGGCTCAAGGTCAAGGTCAGCGACCAGTTTTTCGGGTGGATAGCGGGACTCAGGGGCAGGGCTGTGATTGAAGGTCCCGACGAGGTCAGGGATGACTATGTGAGATTTATTGAGGACATCCGAAGCACACTTGAGCCTGCGGCTTCACAGGCGGATAAGCAATAGACGGCGGCGAAAGATGTCTTTTATTGCGATTTTTTTGACTTGAAAAACAAAAAGATATTATATAGTATCTATATTACCGGAGGCAGAATGCGGGAGGAAATAAATTACATATACGGTATTCCTAAATTCGCGGGAAAGGCGTCGCTTGAAAATACCGCGGAGCTTATACGCCGGTTGGGGGCAGATTGCGGCGATGCCGGGATAATTCATGTTGCCGGAACCAACGGCAAGGGCTCGGTCTGCGCGTTTCTTGACAGTATACTGAGAAACGCGGGCTTTAAAGTGGGTCTGTTTACCTCTCCGCATCTTGTGCGCATAAACGAGAGAATCGTGATTGACGGCGTACAGGCGGATGACTCCGAGTTTGAGAGGAGCTTTGCAAGGGTCAGGAGTATATCGGAGGAAATGGTCAGTGACGGTTTCGCGCATCCGTCGTTTTTTGAGTTTCTTTTCGGTATGGCGATGTATATTTTTGCCTCGCGCGGATTGGACTACATTATATTGGAAACGGGACTCGGGGGAAGGCTTGACGCTACCAATATTTTCGGTAAGCCCTGCCTTACCGTGATTACCTCCATAGGTCTTGACCACACGGAGTTTCTCGGAGACACCTATGCCGAAATAGCGTCGGAAAAGGCGGGGATAATCAAGTCGGGCGTACCCGTTGTTTTTGAAAATCTCAGAGATGACGTAACGAAGGTGATTACCGACAGAGCGGCAGCGCTTGGCGCGCCTGTTCATGTTCTGGAACCGCTGCAGATAAAGGATATACGAATACGGGATAAAAAGATTGATTTTTTACTTGATAATGGGTATTATTGTAATGAGCGTTTCACGGTTAATTCCCTTGGAAAATATCAGGCAGAAAATGCCTCGCTTGCGGCGACTGCCGCCGCGGTTCTCGGAATAACTGATACGGATACGGTCAAATCCGGAATTGCTTCTGCCTTTTGGATGGGGCGTATGCAGGAAACGGATTGGGGAATTATCGTTGACGGGGCGCATAACGAAGACGGAATAAGAAGATTTATTGATTCGGTCGGCGCCGACGGCGCAGACAAAAGGGCGCTTTTGTTTTCGGCTGTGAGGGACAAGCATTATGATGGCATGGTGTCCGAGCTGTGCAAAAGCGGACTGTTTGGCGGGTTCATACTGGCAAGGCTTGAGGATCCGAGAGGACTTGAGCTTGACGTAATGCAAAAATGCTTTGAAAGCCATACGGACCGTCCGATCGAAGCCTGTACAAGCGTAGATTCGGCATGTGAAGCCGCCGGGAAATATATAAACGAGGGCTTTATGGTATATTCTGTCGGCTCGCTGTATCTTGCGGGTGAAATACTGTCGCGCGGCATATGATTTTAAGCGTTTATTAAGGAAAGTGAGAATAAAATATGATTGATTTTGATGAGGAAGTTAAAAAGTATAAGCCGAGCCTTGAGGTGGATGAGGCAGAGGACGCCATTTACAATAACGATTCGGCGGATATGATGTCCGTCATAGACAGGATAGTCAAAGTAATTACGGACAAATAGATTGGAGCTAATCCCATGAGATGTTACAAATGCAACAACGTACTTTCGGATAATGACTACTGTCTTAAGTGCGGAGCGGACGTTTCCGCTTATAAGCTGGTGGTCAGGGCGTCAAACTCATATTACAATATGGGACTGGCAAGAGTGAAGGTAAGGGATTTGTCGGGAGCGATTCCGGCGCTCAGGACAAGCCTTGAGCTTAATAAAAACAATATAAAAGCAAGAAATCTTCTGGGGCTTGTGTATTATGAGATGGGCGAGGTCGCACGGGCGATTTCCGAGTGGGTCTTAAGCATAAATTATAAGCCGGAGCGAAATATCGCGGAGTCATATATACACAAGGTTAAAAGCAACCCCAACCGTCTTGAGGCAATAAATCAGGCGGCGAAAAAATATAATTTAGCGCTTGAGAAGGCGAAGGAGGGCGGCGACGACGTTGCGCTTATCCAACTCAAAAAAATAGTCGCGAACCATCCTAAATTTATCAGGGCGCATAATCTGCTTGCCCTGCTGTATATGAAAAAGGGCGACGACGAAAAGGCGCTTAAGCTGGTCGGCAAGGTGCTGAAGATTGACAGGAGCAATACCGTAGCTCTTAAATATCTCGACGAGCTTACCCATGCGTCGGTACAGGCGGTTTCAGCCGATAACGGCGATGCCGATAAGGGCAGGAGGAAATCAAGAGAGCCGGTATCCGGCAATGACGTGATTCTGCCGAAAACCTCATACAAGGAACCGTCAAGCGGCGTATTTACGGTTGTCTATATTCTTTTGGGAATAATAATCGGAGTGGCGCTTGTATGGTTTTTGGTGGTTCCCGCCAAGCTTCAGAGCGCGCAGCATGAGAACAATGAGGTTATAAAGGGCTACAGCGAGCAGCTTGCCGGATATTCCATAGATATAACCAAGCTTGAAAACGACAAGACCAGACTGGAAAATCAGCTTGAGGCTGCTAATACGGAACTGGCGGCACTTAAGGGTGACAGCAGCGAGGCGGTAATGTACGCAAAGCTCATTGACGCGGTGAGCGCCTACATTGACGAGGATTTTGATGCCGCTGTGAGGGCGCTTGCGCAGATTGACGTGACGCAGCTTCCGTCGGACAAGGCGAAAGATCTGTATACGACAATGGAGGAAAACTGTAACGGCGGTGCGGCTTCATATTATATTGACGGCGTGAATGCGTACAACAAAAAGAATTACACGGACGCGGCGGCATATCTTGAAAAGGCCTTCAGACTGGACGGCACAACCGTCGAAACGCCGTACTACCTTGCGATGTCGTATCTGGAGCTGAATGACGCGGAAAAGGCGCAGCCCTACATCGACATAATACACAATAATTTCGGCGATTCCGAATACGCAGCGCAGCTTGACGAGTATATTGCGGCGCTTCCACAGTAAGATAAAACCTCACATACGGCAAATATGTGGCGGAGCAGATTTCATGAAATTTGCTCCGCTTTTTTATTTTCATAAAGGGAATCCCGCGCGGATTTTGGTTACTCGCGGGAAAACGGCGCGATAACAATGAGAGGAGGATATGCATGGAAAATATATGCACCGCCAGGGACAACATGATTATAGTCAGTCTTCAGGGCGATCTGGATCATCACGTCACGGAAAAAATAAGGGAGGAAATCGACAAAATGGTGTCAAGCCGGAGGATATTTACCATAGCCTTTGATTTCAGAAACGTCAGCTTTATGGACAGCTCGGGAATAGGGCTTATAATGGGGCGATATAAAAGAATAAAACCCGCCGGAGGCGAGATTTATGTGTCAAATCTGAACTGCCGTCTGCAAAGGATTTTCGGTCTGAGCGGCTTGAACGGCATAACGAAGCAGAGCCACGAAATTGACTGCGTTATCAATAACGAAGCTTTACCCAAGCGGAATATAAAGGAGGTTACATATGAACAGGATTAAGATGGAATTTGACGCAATATCCGAGAACGAGGGGCTTGCAAGAGTGTGCGTCGCCGCCTTCGCCGCAAGGCTTGACCCCACACTGGAGGAAATAAACGATATCAAGACTGCGGTGTCCGAAGCCGTTACCAACAGCGTTATACACGGGTATGACGAAAAAGGCGGCAGGATAATTATGGAGGCGGCGATTGAGGGGCGTGAGCTTGAAGTAATTATTACGGATTACGGAAAGGGAATAGAGAATGTGGAGCGGGCATTGGAACCGTTTTATACCACCGGCTCCGAAAAAGAGCGCTCGGGCATGGGCTTTACCTTCATGGAGGTGTTTATGGATGAGCTGGAGGTGCGGTCCGAGCCGGACAAGGGCACCGTTGTTAAAATGAAAAAAAGGATTGGTGAAACGGTTCTTTAAGCTGGAGGTGTGATTATGGATCATACCAAAGAGCTTATAGAACTGGCGCATTCCGGCAGCAGAGAAGCAAGGGATATGCTTGTTCTTGAAAATATGGGACTGGTTTACAGCATTGCCAGACGTTTTCTGGGAAGAGGCTACGAGATGGAGGACATCACCCAGATAGGAACGATAGGACTGATTAAGGCCATAGACAAATTCGATTTGGAGCAGCCTGTAATGTTTTCAACCTATGCCGTACCTATGATAAGCGGGGAAATCAAGCGTTTTATAAGGGACGACGGAATGATTAAGGTATCCCGCTCCATCAAGGAAAACGGCTGGAAAATCCGTCAGGCGTCGGAGCGTATGTCCCAGCAGAAGGGCAGGGACGCAACCGTGGAGGAAATATCCGAGGAAACCGGAATCGGGGTGGAGGATATTGTAATAGCGATGGCTGCCGGAAGGGACGTCGAATCGATTTATCAGACTGTTTATCAGGGCGACGGCAACAAAATTTACGTTGTCGATAAGCTTGCCGCCGCGGCGGAAAGTGAAACGGGCGACGTCCTTATAAACCGCATGATGCTTGAACAGATGCTGGACGATTTGGAGGAAAATGAAAGACAGCTTATAACAATGCGTTATTTTGAGGACAAAACGCAGAGTCAGGTGGCTGAAAAGCTCGGTATATCGCAGGTTCAGGTTTCGCGTCTTGAGAAAAAAATTCTTCTTCGCATGAGAAAATTCATGGAGGTGTGAATAATATACCGCAAACGCAGGATACTAATGTAAACTGTAAAAATCTGCGAAAGACGGTGACGCTTGTGAGTGAAACGGTATATATCAGCTTCAATAAGAACACGGAGGTTCATGAACGCAAGGTGAAAATGAGCGATATCGCGTCGGTCTGGTGTTCCGACGGAAGTATGGCGGCAAGAGTAAAGGCAATTACGGTTGTAAACGTGCCGGAGGTAAAAAGCCGCCGCTATGTTTTTACCGTTATGAAAATGGTCGAGCTTATCAAAAAAGAATGTCCGGACGCGGAAATCAACAATATAGGCGTTCCCGAATTTGTAATTTCATATAAGGAGGATATAAAGCCGAATCCTTTTATACAGTGGCTTAAGGTCGTCATAGTATCGTTTATTGTTTTTTTCGGAGGCGCTTTTGCGATTATGGCGTACGGAAACGATATTGACATTAATTCCGTGTTCGGTTCCGTGTGCGAGTTTGTCACCGGGGGAGAGCAGTGGCTTGTATGGATGCAGGCGGCGTACTGCATCGGGCTCTCGGGAGGAATTATCGTATTTTACAATCATTTCGGGCGCAGGCGTTACGAGAAGGACCCCACGCCCCTGGAGGTTGAAATGCGTCTTTATGAGGACGAGGTAAACACGGCGGTAATCAATAACAGTGTCAGGGAGGAAAAGGCAGAGGATGTGGATTAAGGCAGCGCTTTTGATACTGTTCGCTTTCGGCGGCGGAGTGGCAACGGCGGGCGGATATTTCGCGATTATTGCGACGGTCGGAGTTATTACCCGCTTTGCTCAGTATACGCACACCGCGGGCAAGATACGTCTTTATGAGCTGATGGTAATCTGCGGGGCGGCTTTGGGAAATATCGCATTCGTATTTATGCCGCCTCTCGCGTTTCCGGCATGGATTATGGTACCCGCGGTGCTTTTTATGGGAGTGTTCACCGGCTGTTTTCTTGTGTCGTTGGCGGAGGCGCTCAAAGGAATTCCGATATTTGTGCGCCGCGCAAGGCTTACGACAGGGCTTTGCCTGATTATTGTTTTTTTTGCGCTAGGCAAAGGGCTCGGAGGTCTGTTTTATTTTCTTGCGGATTTAGCTTCCAAGGGCTGAAAAACGCAATGATAAAGTTTATTTTTGGGATGCCGATGTAAGTTGTATTCGCGATAAAAATATGATAATATACAAAAGAAATACTTGCAGACATTTGAGACATAAGAGAAAGTGTATACAAAATGAATAAAATCAGAATTGTTGTGGCAGACGACAGTGAATTAACAAGAAAGTTGATAGTTGATTATTTGTCGGAGGAGGATGATATAGAAGTTGTCGGGACCGTTACGGACGGCGAGGAGGCAATAACAGTTATAAAGGATACGATGCCGGACATGGTGATACTTGACCTTGTTATGCCGAAGGTGGACGGGCTCGGTGTCATGGAGGAGATTTCGCAGAGTGAAAATTACGGGGACTGTAAGCCGGAGTACATAGTGATTTCCGCGGCGGGGAGCGAAGGGATAGTCAGCGAGGCAATCAGAATGGGTGCTTCGTACTTTATAATGAAGCCGTTTAACGGGGAGGCGCTTGTAAAACGTATAAAACAGATAGCGGCGAGGACGGTCGGACAGCCCATGCCGTCCGTACGCGCGGTTTCAGCCGAGAATACCAAGCCGACGACGTATATGCTTGCGGTAAGGCTTCTGAGAAATCTCGGTGTTTCCGTCAGAATGACGGGCTATAAATACATAAGGGACGCGATTATCTTAGCGGTGAACGACTCGGATTCGCTCGCTTCAATCACCAAAACCATATATCCTGAAATCGCGGAGGCTCACCAGACTTCATCCGGGAATGTGGAGAGAAATATACGGTATGTGATAGAGGTGACATGGGCAGGGCGCAGAGACCCGAAATATGCCGCGCTTTTTGAGGAAATTTTCGGCACAGACGATGTCAAGCCTACCAATTCCAGGTTCATCCTTTCCTGCTCCGAGTGGATAAATTCCTCTATACAGGAATAAACGTAATTTTTTAATCCATACTAATTTCATAACGGTGACAGCCGGAGAAAAATTTGATTCTGAGAGGAAAAAGGTATGGATGAGAAGGAAAAGAAACAGTACAACAAATATGTTGAGAGCGTGACCCCGACGCACAATCTTTTTTTGCAGATGCTCAAGGCGTTTATTGTGGGCGGAATTATTTGTGTTATCGGTCAGGCAATTTATAACTGCTGTACCTATTACTATCATCTTGACAAGCAAAGCTCGTCTACATGGTGCTCGCTGATTCTGATATTTTTGTCGGTGCTGTTTACCGCCGTCGGGCTTTATCCGAAAATTACGAAATTCGGCGGTGCGGGCGCGCTCGTTCCGATAACCGGCTTTGCCAATTCGGTTGCCGCAAGCGCGATTGAGTTTAAAAAAGAAGGGCAGGTTTTCGGTGTCGGAGCCAAAATCTTCACAATCGCCGGTCCGGTAATTCTGTACGGAATATTTACAAGCTGGCTACTGGGACTCGGATACTGGGTCGGGAAATGCTTTGGATGGTTTTGAAATAATAAAAATGCGGGCTTCGTTACAGAAGCCCGCGTTTTTGGCTAATGGCCGTTTACAGTACCATTTTCTTAAAGTTTTTCTTTCCTCTTTTGATTACTATTCCGTCGCCGAAATCCTCTTTGGCGTAGGTTTTGTTGAAATCGGTTTCCTTTTCGCCGTTTACCGTTACGCCGCCCTGCTCGATATTGCGGCGCGCGTCGGAGCGGCTGGGGCAGAGACCGCCTGCGACAAGGAGCGTGATGAGGTCAACCCTGCCGTCGCGGAACGAGTCCTCGGAAACCTGGGCGGTGGGCATATTTGAGGAATCCCCGGCACCGAATACGGAGCGTGCGCTTTCTCTGGCTTTGTCGGCTTCCTCATTGCCGTGAACAAGAGCGGTAAGCTCGTAGGCGAGAATTTCCTTGGCTTCGTTGAGCTGGCTGCCCTGCCAGTCCTCCATTTCGGAAATCTGTTCAAGCGGAAGGAACGTAAGCATTTTAATGCATTTAAGCACATCGGCGTCGTCCACATTGCGCCAGTACTGGAAAAACTCGTAGGGAGTGGTCTTTTCGGGGTCAAGCCACACCGCACCCTTCTGGGTTTTTCCCATTTTTTTGCCCTCGGAGTTGAGAAGCAGAGTAATAGTCATCGCGGAAGCGTCCTTGCCGAGCTTGCGGCGTATGAGCTCCGTGCCGCCGAGCATATTGCTCCACTGGTCGTCGCCGCCGAACTGCAGGCTGCATCCGTATTTCCGGAAAAGAACATAGAAGTCGTAGCTTTGCATAATCATGTAGTTGAATTCCAGAAAGCTTAAACCCTTTTCCATGCGCTGCTTGTAGCACTCCGCCGTCAGCATACGGTTTACGGAAAAATGGGGCCCGACCTCCCTCAATACGTCTATATAGTTCAAATCCATGAGCCAGTCAGCGTTGTTTACAAGCAGAGCCTTGCCGTCGGAAAAGTCGATAAAACGGCTCATCTGCTTCTTGAAGCACTCGACGTTGTGATCAATGGTTTCTTTTGTCATCATCGAGCGCATATCGTTGCGGCCCGAGGGGTCGCCAATCATTGCGGTGCCGCCGCCGATAAGCGCAATAGGCTTGTTGCCCGCCATCTGCAGACGTTTCATAAGGCAGAGCGCCATGAAATGACCGACGTGAAGGCTGTCGGCGGTGGGGTCAAAGCCGATGTAAAAGGTGGCTTTGCCGTTGTTTATTAAATCCTTAATTAATTCCTCGTCCGTTACCTGAGCAATCAGACCGCGGGCAATCAATTCGTCATATAAGGTCATAGTCGAAATTCCTTTCCTTGATATTGCGCTGTCTTTCAGCGCATAATGGTATCCTCGAAGAGGGTTTCATTTAAACTGTGAGATTCTGTTTAATCCTGAGCGACAACCTCTTTGTAAAATTCGCTGTAGTCGGAGCGGCCCTCCTTGGTGAACTGAATTGCGGTTCTGGGGTGCTGGTTCAAAAGTCCGGTCATGAGGTACTGCAAATCGTAACCCCAGACAACTCCGTCTTCCTGCATTTTACGCATATAATTCTCGATAAACTGGATTGCGGGATACACATTGTATTTTGGATTGCGCAAAAATCCCAGAAGAAGCTCCATCGCGCAGTTTCCCGCGCCGCGTCCCATGCAGGCGTAGGTTCCGTCAAGATAATCCACGCCGTCGCCGACAGCCTCTATCGTGTTGGCAAAAGCAAGCTTCTGGTTGTCGTGCGCGTGTATGCCGATTATCTTACCGTATTTTTCTGCGGCTTCCTTGTAAGTATCCACGATACGGGCAATCTGTTCGGGGTAGAGCGCTCCGAAGCTGTCCACAATATAGAGTACGTTGGCGGACGATTTGCCGAGCATATCCAAAGCGATTTTCAAATCGGTTTCCTGAGTGTTGGAAATAGCCATTATGTTGCAGCTTACCTCGTAGCCCTTTTCCGCTGCGTCCTCAATCATGTCGATGGCGGCGGGAATAGTGTTGAGGTACGTAGCCACACGGATAAGGTCGATGGGGCTGTCCTCACGCCTTACAATATCCGTTTTGTAATCGCAGCGTCCGACATCTGCCATTACCGCTATTTTCAAATCGGTGTCATTGTCGCCTACGATTGCGCGGATGTCTTCGTCCCTGCAGAATTTCCATTTGCCGAATTTGTTTTCGTCAAACATTTCGCGTGAGGATTTGTATCCGAATTCCATATAATCCACGCCCGCCTTGATATTTGTGAGGTAAAGCCTTTTCACAAATTCGTCCGAAAAATAAAAGTCGTTCACAAGACCTCCGTCCCGTAAAGTTGCGTCAACTACCTTGATTCCAGAGCGGTAGTTCAAAAGACTTGATGGTTCTTTCATAATCACATCTCCTGTATAAAATATTTTTATTTGTTCTGTCGGAAAAAACGGAACCGGGCAGTGGAGATTTTTCTCCTGCCCGACGCGCGGGGAGCATGCCGCAAAGCAGCGATATAAATTGCGCGCCCCTGCACAAAAAAACGCCCTTTACATCTTAAATGTAAAGGACGAGAATTGACCCGTGTTACCACCTTTTTTCGCAGAGGGCTTGCGCCGACTGCCTCAGCGAGTGTCCGACAACACTCCGGCGCTGTAACGTGCGCCCCACGTCGCAGCCTACTTGGGAAATTCCGTTCGGTGCGCAGCTCAGGGAGGTATTCATGCAGTGATTCTCCTGCGCCTCTCATCAACCGGCAGCTTTCTGTAGGTATCCTCAAAACACTACTTATTCCCTTCACGGCATTTAGCCTGATGAAAGTATTGTATGCTATGCGCGGGAAAATGTCAACAGTTTTTTAAAGAGCAAAGATGGGTGTTCTGTTTTGCAGATATACCAACAACGAGTATATTGTTGAAATAATTATAATTATATGATACAATTAGCGTCAAATGGACGGATAATGGAATTGCGCCAAATGGACATTTGACGGGTATGGGGAGGAATACACAATGAAATAATTGCAGATTGCCGGAGGATTTATATGAAAAACAGAATACGTCTGAGAGTTGCGTTTGATTTCTGCCTACAGGAAAAAGCGAGATTTCGTTTGTCCGTGTTGGAGATAATCGCGTTTATGTGTCTTGCGATACAAATTATATATATGATTGCCTCCTCGTACAGTTATCTTGACAGAATGAAGCGAGGCGTAAATGTTCCGCTTGAACAGCTGGGATACTGCTATTCTGATGGGGATTCTCGGTTCGGAAGTGAGCTGTCGAATGTGGAGGGGGTTGTGCATTACGGAGATATTGACAGCGGAAGCGGGGGACTTCTTTGCTTTGACGGCCTTGAAAAGCTTCACGAGGCGCAGAGAGGGCATACAAATATTATTACCGAAAGCGAATTTGAAAAGAGCGGAGGCGTTGAAACGGTAAATATCAGCGGAGATTTATGGGAGGTTATGAATCTTAAGCTGACTGAAGGGAAGAAGCCCGCTGAAATAGAGTATGATACCTCGGATATGTATCCGGATGTGCTTATATATCTATCGGAGTCATTCAGGGGAGAGGCACAGGTCGGAGATGTTCTTTATGAAGTAAAGCATGAGGGCAAATTACTTTACTGTTTTGAGGTCGCAGGCTTCTTTGACAAATCGTCGTCTGTTATCGATTCGTATATTGTTAATGATGTTTTGGAAAAGCAGGGCTATTACCCACTTGATTACGGAGTTGTTGCAGTTCATCGGGGGAAGCCGGAAAGCGGTTTCTTTTCATTTGTCGGTGAATATGCGGAAGTCAGCGGGAGGATAAGGGCGCTTGCCGCCCATAACGGTGTTGAGGTTCAGGTTTTTAATATCGCTTCTGTTGCGGAGCTTATGAAAAGCAATACCGATAAGAATACCTATTATCTCAAGGAGGCGGCAATAATTCTGGCGGTTATTATGATTTTTGCGGTATCGGCGGGACAGGTTGCTTCAATTGTTACGCAGACAAGAAATTACGGTATCTGGCTTGCGTCCGGAGCCTCGAAAAGAGATTTGACGGTAATAATTTTTATGCAGAATCTTATAAGGATATTTATTGCGGTATTGATAAGCTTTGCGCTTATGCTTGCGGTGATTCATAAAATTTATGGAAGATATATGAATAAACCGGAGCACTATGTTATTAACATTATATGTCTTGAATACATCTTGCCGATTGTATTGATTTTGTCGGTACTGACAGTTTTGCTGTCATCATTAATTCCTGCGGGACTTATCGGTAAAACGCCATCGGTCAATCTTTTAAAGGGAAAAATAATATAATTCGGGAGATATTTTATGCTTAAAAGATTTTTCAGGGCTCCGTTGGTCAAAATTATGCTTCTTATAGAAACGGCGGTTTCGATTGTTGTGATGACCAATCTATGGGCGGTGGCGGATAAATACTATATCGGAAAGCTGGCGGAGGCAAGTGGATTTTACTATGCTCATGTAGCGGCGTTTGACGTCGGTATGGATATAGGAGGTTTGGATAAAGCGGAAAACAAGCCTGAAGCAAAGCAGCAGGCCGGGGATTTTTTGAATGATTTATGCGGACTCGGCGGAAATGTATCAATTTATCCGGTTGCCGGAGATATAGGAGATGGAGGTCGGGCACTGTATACTTTATATATGTCTGTAAATGAGGAACTTCCGGTGGCTGCTGAGGGCAAGGCGAAGGAGTTTTCATCAAATTCGGGAGCTTATGTAGGAAACTATAATGCTGACTATATAAAGGACGGAGTGCTGAGTGTGTTTGCCGACAGGCTTGAGGTTATCGGAATTATGGCGTCCTCCGGCTTTGACAAAAACGAGTTTATTTATATAAAATATGCCGACCTTTCGGATATTTCGCGTAATGAGGCTGCTGAATATATTGTCAGCGAATGCTATTCTTATTCAAATTATGTTACGGTGCGGGCGGAGAGTAATTCGGTAGATGAGGAGGAATACAGACAAAGGTTTGAAGAGATTATCGGAAAATATCCGTTTTTGATATACAAAGACGGTGATACAGGAGCGGTAACGCCTGCCGTTTCTACCGTTGTAATTTATTCAAGTATAAAGTATGTCTTTCTGGGTTTATCGGTATTTATGTGCGCGGGACTTCTTTTTCAAACGATGCAGCTTTATCTTTACAATGAAAAGGATAATATTTTAATAAAGAAAATCTACGGAATGAAGGAAAGACAGATATTTTTACCGATTTGTGCGCAAATATTGATGATTTTCGTTTTGGCAATATTTCTTGCTATGCTTGTGGAGGTAATTGTTTATCATTTTATGGAGCGCTGCAATTTACTTTTTATAATGAAAAGCCTTGCGGCAGCGGCGGCAGTAAGCGCTGTTCTTGAGTTGATTGTACTTGCGGCGGCATATTTGAAATTCCGTCTTACGGGAATGAGTCTTGTGTCAAGACTGTCGGGCGCGGAGGAGTAGTGATGATTGAATTACGCAATGTTAAAAAAACATATAATTCCGAGGGTGTGAGAGTTGACGCTCTGCGCGGAATCGACCTGAAAATTGAAACGGGAGAATATCTGACCGTAATGGGGCAGTCGGGCTCCGGCAAATCCACTCTGCTCCATATTCTCGGGATGATGGATAAGCTCAGCGAAGGACAGTATTTTTACAATGATACCGAGGTCAGCGCTCTGAGCAAAAAAGAGGAGGATGAGTTCCGCAAGAACCACATAGGCTTTGTTTTTCAGAATTACGCTCTCATGAAATATTACACCGTATATGAGAATATCGAGGTGCCGTTGCTCGCCAAGGGAATAAGCAAAAAGGAGCGCAGGCGGATAATCGAGCAGAATATGGAGGCTGTCGGTATTGCGGATTTGCGTAAAAAGCTGCCGGTACATATATCGGGCGGACAGATGCAGCGCTGCGCAATCGCGAGGGCGCTTGCCGCCGACAACGATATACTGCTTGCGGACGAGCCGACGGGAGCGCTCGATAGGAAAACAGGTGAGGAAATCATGGATGTTTTCGATAAAATAAGGAGCAGTGAGCGGACGATAATCCTTGTGTCGCACGACGAAAAAATTGCGGCGAGGACGGAGCGGATTGTGAGGATAGAGGACGGCAGGATTGTATAAAACGTCAAAAAACAAGAGCGGAACACGTTGAGTTAAGCGCGTTCCGCTCTTTTATGCACAGACCCGTGCATAGGTATATGCCGCTGAAGCGGCGCACGGGTCGCGCGGCGAGTAGGAGAAGATAAATCTTCCCTACTCGATTTTTGTCTATAATCGGTTTTGTACCTTGTTCCACTCTCCGATATTTTTTCCGTCCCATGAAAAATATGTTTCGCAGGTGGTGCTTACCGGAGCGATTTTAGCGATGCGCGCTTCAACGGACACGGACGTATCGGCAAGCTCCTCGGAAATAAGCACGTTTCTTATTTTGCAGAGAAAAACCTCGCCGTCGTCGAGCGGTATCGACTGAGCGACCTCAAGCTCAAAGGATACGGGGCTTTGCGAGAGTATGGGAACATTAAGCTTACGTCCCCTTTCCGTTTCGACGGGGTGTGCCTTTGCCTTGTCTTCCTTGTAGCCGTCGTTGCTGCCGTAATAGTCGGCTAGGGGGAGCAGTTCCTCGGTCACGAGATTCGCGGAAAAGCATTTTGTCTTGCGGATTCTGTCTTTGGTAAGCTTTTCGCCTCCGATGCACGCCATTACACCGAGCTCCTTGTCCCAGCAGTAGCTTATCCAGCAGAACAGACCGAAATCCGGCGTGCCGTCCTCCTTGTAGGTTCCGTAAATAAACATTGTCTGCGGACAAAAGTCATTTGAAATTGCTGTTTCGATTTTTTTCATTCGAGTTCCTCCTTGACATTTTCTAAAATGCGGTTTAAGAAATTTTCGGCCTCTTTGACTTCGTCTTCTTCAAAGCCCTTGAAATACACGTCGGTCATTCTTGCGGAAACCTCTTCGTATTTGCTGCTTAAGCTTCTCGCTTTCGGAGTCAGGAAAATAAGAATTTCGCGGCGGTCCTTGCTGCTGTGAGTACGCACTATAAGTCCCGACGCCTCCATTCTGTCAAGCATACTTGTAAGCGTAGTTTTGGCAAGACCTACGGATTTGGACAGCTCGGCAATAGAGATGCCGTCCTTCTGCCATAAAACATATAGGATTTTGCCCTGAGCCCCGTTAAACTCGTTTATGCCCTCACGGGAGAGAAGCTTTTCAAAAACCCGTCCTCCCACGGATTTTATTTGTGAAATAAGAAAGCCGGCGTTGCTTATCATATTAAAACTCCTCCTTGTCTTTACTTGCATAACGGTATACCCGATGTGTATTCCTATATAGGATAGTACTATATAGTACTAAAAGTGTCAACAGCAAATTTATATAATCTGACATAAATTTGCATATCATATTTTATCCATGCCCGCAAGTCCCTCCTCTGTCAACTCATAGACTTTACCACACACCTCGGAAATATATTTGCGGTCATGAGATATGCTTATGATTGCTCCATTGTAAGCCGCGAGTATCCGTCGGATTACGGGGTTTGACAACGGAGAAAAATTGCGGCTCGGCTCATCCAGCAAAAGAACGTCGCTGCCCGAGACGCAAAGCTGTAAAAGCAGTACCTTTGCCCTCTGACCGCCCGACAGCTCACTGATTGGATGCGACATTTCGTCGGCTGTAAATTTCATGCTTCCGAGATATGTGCGCATAAGCGAGATGCTTTCCTTGCTGCCGTCAGACAGAAATTCCACCGGAGTCTGCTTAAGGTTCAGCAGTTCGTCATAATTCTGCGGCATATAGGCGGCTTTTATGTCCGTTCGCTGTAACAGCTCATGCGCAAGAAGCCGCATCAGCGTCGTTTTGCCGCAGCCGTTTTTTCCGGTGATGCAAATATGTTCGGGACCCCGTACATACAGGCGTATGCCTCGCGAGAGAACGCGCGCGTCGGGGGTTTGGTTCGGAGCGTCATCTTTTTCGGGAACACGAAGCTCGTCAAGAAAGAAGTCAAGCACGACCTTTCCGTTCGGAAGGGCGGCGCTGCTCCCGAATTTAGTGAACATCGCCTCCTCGTAATCGGGAAGCTCCGTCATTGTTTCAAATTCCTTTTCAAAACGCGCCTCGTACGCCTTTACTCTGTGCATGGTTTTCTTTAACAGAGCGGCTCCGTGCGGGTCCTGACGGCTGGCGGAGTTTAAATCATGCTCCACCTTCTGCTGTATGCGGCGAAACTTTTCCTGCTGTTTGTCATATTCTCTGCGCTCGTTTCGGGCGGTCTGCTCCTGCTTTTCAAATTGCAGGCTTCTCGCAGAAATATAATTATGATAATCAGTATGAATTACCGTATGGCGCGGCACGGTTTTGCGCCGCAGCTGTTCAATATGGACAATCATATTCGCGGTGCGCTCCAATAGCGTTTCGTCGTGGGAAACATAAAGCACCGGAATATCGCTTTCACGGATAAAATTCTCCAGCCAGATAAGGGTTTCGATATCCAAATCATTGGATGGCTCGTCAAGCAGAAGAACAGTGGGCTGTCCGATAAGCAGCCGTATGAGCTGTACCTTGATTTTCTCGCCGCCGGAGAGTACGCCGAGCGGTTCGTCAGAGTAAAGGCGTTCTGTGGGAAATCCCATTTTCCGGCACAGCAGCGCAAGCTCGCCGGGATTTGTTTCGTAAAAACCGTCGCCTTCGGTAAGGTACCCGAACACGGTGATGCCGTGTTTATCCTCCGGCAGTTCCTGTGGAAGATAGCCCAGCCGTTCGCCCGAACGCATAATTTCACCCTCGTATTCAATGTAGCTTTCAGCCGATTCGGGAGAATGGATAAGCTTCAGCAGCGTGCTTTTTCCGTTTCCCTCCTCGCCGATTAAGGCGCATTTGTCGCCTTTATTGATACACAGATTGAAATCCTCAAGCAGAACGCGGTAATCTTTTTTATGTCGTATGGTTAAATTTCTGATTTGTAGCATATGATTCTCTCCTCCGTTTCATATTTACAGACTTTTTGTTTTTGATTCGTCAAAAAACACAGGGGAGATTGGAATTGTATGTGATGCCGTAAACGGTTCGGATATATTACGGTACGGAACCAAAAAAGCCGTGGGATAAAAATATCCCTCCGGCCCGCTAAAACGCGGGAAGATGACGGCATAACAAAACAAAAGTACACAAAAACGGGCATGATACTGCTTTATGGCAGTCCCGTCCGAAAATACTGACCTGTGTCTTTTATTTTGTTATTTCATCATCTTCCCACCGCCCTTCATATAAAAATATCAAATACAGCTTTATTATAGTAAATTTATATTTGTGTGTCAAGAACGGATATATCTCAAAGTCCTGAAGTGCGGCGGTTATTTCTCATACTCAACCCAAATCAGATTTCTTTTGTCGATAATCTTATTGTATGAAAAACGCATATCCTCCGGCAGCGCATTGAAAACATCGCCGTAAATGTCATACATGGCTTTTGTGTTGTCAGAAAGACCGTATATATGGTTATCCTCTCCCAGAAACATTGTTGTGTTATGCGGAGGATTATATACATTAATTTTAATGAATTCCATGTCCGGCATTTCTTCTGCCGTTATTGGTACGGAACGGTTAGCGTTAAAATGAATTTTAGGATTAATGTTGTTTAGATTTTCGATATAAATTTCCGCCTGAACAGTCATATCTTCATTGAAAACCGACAGTGAAAAATTATCCAGCAGCATATTAAGGTTATTACAGTATGTTGTTATCGGAATTTTGGAAATATAATAGCCGTTTCCTTTAAAAGAATAAAGCTCGGCATCGTTCGCGGCATAAGCGTCCCAAGGAAGTTCGCCCTTTTCATAGGATTCCTGCATTTTTTCGCGTACAGCTTTTAACGCTTCATCAATCAAAATATCTATATCATTGATATATCTGACTTCACCCTCAATTCGTTCCTGAGATAGAATATATTTGTCTTTGTATGCGCCTGCGTTTTCCCAGTCAATTTCTTCAAACGGAATTGTCGGAGGACGTTCTGGCGTTGATTTGGCACAAGCGGTGCAAATATATATCAGGATAAGAAATAACGGTATTGTTTTTTTCATACGAGGATCATCTCCTAATGATTAGTATTCAGAAAGAGTTGCTTCCCATGAATACACGGAATCATTTCTGGCTATTCTGGGCTGATTGTTATAATAAAATTCATAATAATCCCCATCAGAATACGGGTTATCTTTATTAGAATCATTATCCGGATTGTATGTGTTTTGCGAATCATAAACTCTTATATATTTGTTACTGTCGTTATAACCCATCAATGTAATGGTATGTCCCGGCAGGTCCGGATATTTGATGAAA
>JAAVHB010000131.1 GCA_014799955.1 Butyrivibrio sp.
CGCGTTAAGATAGGCGCGCCCGTCGTAGGTAGTCACGGCTACGTCCTTCGGCAAATCAAAATATTTTCTTGCAAGCATCGTAATCTTATCGTCAATCTCAACGCCCTCTATGCTCACGTTGCCGAAATACTGCTCGCACTGCGTCGCGTAGGTACCGCTGCCCATTCCTAGAATCAGTATATCCGCATTGTCCTTATGCCCTATATCCGCCATAAGCGGCGCAGCCATCGCGTAATCGTAGTACATTCCGGTAAGTCCCTCTCCCTTCAGCTTCACGGACTGAACGCCGAAAAGCACATTCGTGGACAGCACCACTCTTTCCTCGTTTTCATAAACCTGAAGATAATTGTAAACCGATTCTCCCTCGTAGGTCAGGTCCTTTTCCCAAAATGCGAAGCTGTCGGAATGCCCGAATACGCAGGCAAGAACCAGAAGAAGCGCCGATACACCGCTTTTAACCGCTCCCTTTTTGCTTTTACAGCTCACAAAATAAACAACCCCGAGAACGATAAGGATTCCCGCAAAAATAAGAAACGTAACCGAGGTGCCGACGGCAGGAATGGTCACAAAGGTCGGCACAAAGGTTCCTATTATGCTTCCAACCGTGTTGAACGCTCCGAGCGTCCCCACCGTTCTTCCGCTGTCGTTCAAGCTGTTCACCGAATATTTGGCAAGCGACGGCGTTACCGTTCCGAGCAGAAACAGCGGAAATACAAATATCACCATGCACGCCGCAAACGCCGCCCAGATCAGGAAATTGCTGTTTACCGTAAAAATAAGCAGCGCGGAAATTCCGAGGATTATATATTTCCCGGCAACCGGTATAAGCGCAATCCACACCGCCGCAATCAGAATTCTTCCGTACAGCTTGTCCGGATTGGGATTTTTGTCCGCGCTGCGCCCGCCGTAAATATTTCCCAACGCCATCGCAATCATTATCGTCCCGATTATTATTGTCCATACAATCTGGGACGAGCTGAAATACGGCGCCAGAAGCCTGCTTGCCCCCAGCTCCACAGCCATAACGCTCATTCCCGCAAAAAACTCGGTCAGATACAAAAATATCTTATTCTTTAAAATCGCTCTCTCCTGCATGTTTTCTCCTTTAATTTTCCGCTAGCATTCCCGCGAGGCACCCATGTGCCGAACGGGACTTTCCGTTAGCATTCCACCTTTTTATTTGTCCGCAGTGGTATGGTCAATTTATTATAAACTGGATATTTTAAATATACCACTATAGTCTTATTATCTTATATAAATTATACGGCTGAATAAAGCCTCCGAAGGAGATTATACTATGAAAAGCAACGGCATTGCAACAACCAAAAAATCAGCAATAACTTCAATAGCTATCTGCGCTGTTTTCACGGCGCTCACCTGTGTTTTCACAATGTTCATACAAGTTCCCGTACTGCCCGCAATGGGCGGAATTGTTCATTTCGGCAACGTCCCCCTGTTTATTGCGGCGGCGTTCTGGGGAAAAAGAACCGGGGCCATAGCGGGAGGTGTCGGAATGGCGCTTTCGGATTTGCTCACCCCGTGGGCAATATGGGCGCCCGTCAGTCTTGTCACGGTCGGGCTTATGGGCTTCGTTTTCGGACTTATCACAGACCGAAAACCCACTCTTCCAAGGCTGATTCTTGCGTCCGCCGCGGTTTTTATCATAAAAATTGCGGGCTATTACATCGGAGAGGTCATACTTTACGGCAATCTGATTGCCCCGCTTGCCTCCGTACCCGGCAACATCACGCAGATTGCCGTAGGAGTGGTAATATCAATACCCATAATTACGCTCCTGAAATCCGCGCTCCCCGGATTTGAGAGTAAATCCCGTCCGGCTCACGGTACGTCACGTGAATGTCAGCGGTAAGCCCGGTTCGAGGAATTTTAAGGAGGTAAAAAAATATGTACAGAATAATGACGCCCGGTCCCACAAGCGTTTCCGATTCCGTTATGAGAGCTCGAAGCCTCTGGTTTCCCAATTCCGACACGGACGAGGATTTTTTCGAGGAATATCACGGTTTATGCCTCTTGCTGGCAGAACTGCTCCACACCGAAAACGAGGTCTACATCATGGACGGCGAGGGAATCCTCGGTCTTGAAGCGGCGTGCGCCTCTCTCACCGAGCCGGGAGACCGTGTTCTTGTAATCGACAACGGAATTTACGGCAGGGGCTTCGCGGATTTCGTAAGTATGTACGGCGGCATCCCCACGCTTTACAGCTCGGATTACAAAAATCCCATAGATACGGAGGCGCTCAGTATTTTTCTTGAAAAGGACCATGCTTTTAAATACGCGACGGTTGTACACTGCGACACACCAAGCGGTATGCTAAACGACGTTTCCGCCATATGCCCGTTACTGAAAAGCTACGGCATACTCACCGTGGTTGATTCGGTTTCCGCAATGTTCGGAGCCGAGCTGCGCGTGGACGGCTGGCAGATTGACATTGCGTGCGGCGGTTCGCAGAAGGCTCTTTCCGCGCCGAGCGGACTTACGCTTATATCGGTAAGTCCGGATGCGTTCGACGCCATTGACAGACGCAAAACTCCGATTGCGTCCTTTTATTGCAGCATAGCGGCTTTTCGCAATTACTACAGGGACAAATGGTTCCCGTACACCATGCCCGCAAGCGACATCTACGGGCTGAAAGAGGCTGTCCGCACCGTGCGTGAGGATTCGAGCAGACTTGAAAGACACGCCCGTATCGCGTCCGCCGTGAGAAGCGCGCTCACAAAAGCCGGACTTACTCTTTATGCCGACGGAGGCTATTCACCCACGGTAACGGTCTTTAATGTTCCGGACGGTTTGAACGCGGACGAAATTATAAATATTATGCGTAAGGAATACGGGATTCTCATTGCCGGAAGCTTTGATATTTTATCTGGTAAGGTATTAAGAATCGGTCATATGGGTAATAATGCAAACGTAGGGGATATGGCGGACACGCTTGAAGCGTTGGATAAAACCCTGAGATTTCTCGGTTTCGGAATCAAATATGACATAAAATCTGCGTTTACCGAGAGCCTGTAAAATTGATTCTGAGAAATTTATTAAAGGATTTTTCATACGAAAAATGTCGTACGGTGCATTATTTTATACTTTTTTGAAAAAAATTTTTGATTTTTTTTCATTTTTGTGCTAAAATAAGATACATTTTAATAATTAGGACTTGTTTTATTTGTGAATACCATTTACAATATAATCAAGAGTGCGAGGTGTAAATATGGAAAGTATAAAATCAAACATCAAAAGAGCCTCTGTTGAAATGATTCTGTTAGCACTTCTTTCCAAAGAAGACAAATACGGCTACCAGATGGCTCAGGAAATGAAATCTCTCAGTGATGGCAAGCTCACTCTTCTGGAAGGATCAATGTACCCTATTCTGTACAGGCTTACTGACAGCGGGGATATTGAAGCCTATGAGAAGCAGGTAGGAAGAAGACTTACAAGAGTCTACTATCATCTGACTGACAAGGGACGCGACAAAATGGCAGAGTTATTGCGCTCCTTCCGCGACCATGTTGCTATTGTTGAGCACATTGTCGATGAATGCGGTATCGATTCCAAGAAAAAAAAGAAATAATACCGTGTACAACCGAATTATGTACAGTTGTCAAAGGCACCGCTTCCTAGCGGTGCTTTTGATATATAGTCTGTTGCAAGTTCCAATCCGGATATATAAGCAGCTTGTTTATTCCGCCGCATCTTCCTCGGAAATAAACTCCGTCCACCTATCTTCTCCGAAATAAGAGATAATATCTTTGGGAGAGACATAGGCAAATACGTCTTTTTCCAACGGATCATCAAGCTTATACATTCCCTGTTCCGGGTTAACGGGAGTTGGCATAGTATCCTCGTACTGATAAAGCACAAACAAATAGTTTTCTCCAATCTCCATCTTGGGCATTCCTACCACTACAGGAATCTCTCTCCCATCAGAACCGGTAAGCGCGGCAAGCTGTTCATTCAGATATATATCCTTTAACCCACCAATCAGGCGAATTTTAATTGTCCCGGAGGCAGTCCCCTTATAGGATGTAAGCACTTCAACATCATAAATTGTATAGAGAAAACAGTCTTCCGAATTGGAATCCTCTGTAGGCGGATATGCGGTCTGTGAATCAAGCATTTGAAACGAAATCCCTGTTACCTTTCCTAATACCACAATATTCCCCGCATCTATAAGTTTTTCCGTATCCGAATAAGCCATCCAATCAACATACATATCCTTATATTGAACATCAATTTTTTCAGAGGACATATCCGTTCCCTGTACTGCTCCGGATGTACTGTCATTTTGTATGCCAACTTTTTTTGAACAAGCCGACAACATAACCATAGCTATTATAAATACCATTAATAATTTAACTTTCATAATTCACCTACCCTTTCCTAAAATATCAATATTTTTGTTCCAGGTGATAAATATCTATCAACTGCGGCGTATAAATCAGTTCCCTGTCCCTTCCATGCAGCATTAAGCTATAGTCTGCCGTTTCCGGGTTATCAGCCAACCCAAACAGATGTCCAATCTCGTGTGTAACGGTGCTGCGCTTGGCATTGTATGACGCATTATCCATTTTACCTTTGTTTATTTGAATTGCAGCCGAAGTGAGAACTCCGTTAGACGTGCTATTTGGAGTTGTCATCCCAATCCATAATTCCGCAGGTTTATCTACAATCTCTATCGTATAATTTGACGAGCCGGATGTCGTCACGCTGATATTAGTCTTGGCCTTTGAATTGTTCCAGTCCGTGCAAGAGTTCCGTATTAACGGCTGCCATCCGGCCATCGCGTCATAACCGACAAGCTTTATTGTAAGTGTTTTGGAAGAAGCGCCATAACTTAACATCGCATTATTCGCAGTAGTTCTGCTGCTGTATGTCACGCTCAGATAAGGCTTTGTGCTGCCTTCCGAGGTACAGAGTGATGTGTACGCGCTTCCTGCGCTTTCTCCCGTCCAATTCCGTAAAATTATACCCTTATCCGCATAGGATGGATTCGACTGCCACAGTCTTACCGCATAAGAAATGTCAAATTTACCTGTTGTTGAATCAGGATACGAATATACATAGCTTGAAAGCGTCTGTAAAACAGTGTCCTTTATGTATGTCCCATTCCATATTGCATCGCTGTATGTACTTGATTCACTCCATGCCGGGCCGGTATAAATGTGGGCGCAGATTCTTGCTGATGCTGAGCTTCCCGATATGTCCTTCAAATACAGATTTGCGGAGTCAATATAATAATTTTGACTTTGCATAAAGGATTTGCTCATCAGTCCGGGAAATTTCATTAAAAGCCTCCCTGCACCGTATTGAACCCCATTCAGCGTTCCTGCATATCCCACCACCGCAGTCGGATTTGCTCCCGACGCAATATTTTTGGCGCCGCTGCCATTGTAAATCGGCGTATCGATAATCGTTTTCCCTGTACCGCTGACCGAAGCGGTAACCGTAACGCTCGGATCAATATAAACAGGGTACACTGTATTCGGACTGTTGAGAAATTCCGAATCTGCGGCAACCGTTATCCTGTACTTTCCGTCCTCAATCTGACTTAAGGTTACGGTATTCTCCCATGTCCCATGCAAAGAACCGTCGGTTTTGTCTGTAAAACTATCATATACAAAAACCGGCTCAAACACAGCGACGGCTTCCTGCGTATCGGAATCCGTAAAAACAACCGTGTTATTTTCAAGCGCAGGAACGAGAGCGCCGCACTCAACGATAAAATCAAAACGGTTCCCTACGTTTTCATAGAGAATAATGTCCTCTTTAAATCCGGAAAAGGTTGTCTTATAACGCAGCGACGTCCCTTGTCCAAATACTTTTTCATAATACACATATTCTTCATCATCTTCGATTTTCTTCGCCGCAGGCGGAACAACGCTGTTATCGGGATACATAACAATAGAGTATTCGCCATAATTGAGATGCACTCCGGTATCTGCGCTTAAGCGGGCGGGAAAGGAAGTCTGTATGTCGTTATCGTAGTTAATATATGCGCAATCTGTTTTCCTTGTACTGTACAGCTTATTGCTTTTATCGGTAATAATTCCCTCGCTGTTCAAATATTTTACCGCTTCGTCAAATATATATGCCGTTTCCGTTCCGTCCTGGTTGGCAAAAACAACGGTATCAAGCTCGGTTTCCTTATCGTAAAGCCTGGCAATATGTTTTTTCTCCTCAACCAGTTCCGGCGCAACAGCCTCCGGTCTGTCCTCGTCCGCCAGTGCTGCTTCCTGAAACTGTACATCATGTACCGCGGCTTTGGTATCCTCCTCCGATTTTGCCGTAATATTTCCGCACAATACAAGCGTTAAAATCATGTATATCCCTAAAATTTTACGAAATATTTTTCTTTTCACCCGAACTCACCATCCAAATCCTTTTACTTATATATTCAGGATTTTTCTCTGCTTGTTACATAATGTGTCATTCATTTCACCGTATTGTGATATTTTTGCACTATATGTATAAATCAAAGGATTAAAAACGTCAATTCCAAGCGCTTTTCAATGCTGCAATTTTGATAAAAAACCGTAGTTCAGAGACATAAAGAGAGGGTGCCCCTCTCTATGACTTTAATCAGTCCTAGTTTTGGGACACCCTCAATATTGTTCCGGAAAGCGGCGGCATGCTTATTCTGAGCTTGCCGCTCACGATTTTGTATGGCCTGTTGTCTGTCTTAAATCCCATTTCGGAGGTGCAGATTACCTGTTGGAGTATTTCTTCGTTGCCTACTCCGCATTCCCAGACATCAAGCTCAAGATACCTCTCGGTGTTATTGTTGTTAATAACGGTAATCGCCTTGCTGTCGCCCTTAAAACGCCCGTACGCTATAACATTGTACTCGCCGTATAAGCTCTTGAATGAGCCATCCACAAGCGCCGGCGTACTGCGGTGCAGCGCGATTATTTTTTTATGAAAATCTATGAGCTCCATGTCCTCATGGCCCCACGGATAGGTTCTTCTGTTGTCAGGGTCCGTCCAGCCGCACACACCCGCCTCATCGCCGTAGTAAATCGTAGGCGCTCCGGGCCAGCTCATCTGAATAACAACGGCCTCCATCAGTACAGCCTTGTCAACATTATCCTCCGCCGCTCTCGGTCCCCTTGACTCGGTTCTTCCGACAGTTCTGTTTGTTCGGGTAAGAAAACGCGAATGGTCGTGGTTGGACAGCTCATTCATGGAAATCCTTGTCGGCGAGCCTCCCATTCTTGACATATTGTGACGCATTGAATCAAAAAAGTACGCCGGATTTCCGACCTTGTCATAATTGAACGAATCGCTGTGCTTCTCCATTCCGGTGAGGAACCATGTTATGGGCTCCATGAACGCATCGTAATTCATTATGGTATCCCACTCGCCGCCGCGCAGCCAGCTATGGCAGTCACCGTAGTGTTCCGCAAGAATAACGGCGTCCTGATTGGCGTTTTTGACCGCCTGCCTGAATTTTCTCCAGAAGGAATGATTGTATTCCTCGCTTGAGCCGAGGTCAGCCGCCACGTCAAGACGCCAGCCGTCCGCGTTGTACGGAGGCGACACCCATTTGCGTCCGATTTCAAGTATATATTCCTCAAGCTTCTGGGAGCCTTCGTAATTAAGCTTAGGCAGAGTATCGTGTCCCCACCAGCCGTTGTAGCTTCCATTGTACGGCCAGCCTCCGTGATTGTTGAACTGGAAAAAGTCCTTATAAGGGCTGTCTGCGCTGATGTACGCGCCATTCTCAAAATTCTCGCTGCCCTCGTAAATCCTTTCGCGGTCCAGCCATTTATTGAAGGAGCCGCAGTGATTGAAAACGCCGTCGATTATTATTTTGATTCCGCGCTTGTGCGCCTCCTCAACAAGCCTTGCGAAAAGAGCGTTGCTCGCCTCAAGATTGGCAAGCCCCGTAACACGCCTGATATATTTGGTTGCCTTTGAATTGTCAAGGTTGTACTCCTCAAGCGGCTCGCCTCCGTCGTCTACGATAACGCCGAAATGAGGGTCTATATAGTCGTAATCCTGAATGTCATATTTATGGTTGGAGGGCGATACGAAAAGAGGGTTGAAGTATATGCACTGTACGCCCAAGTCCTCAAGATAATCAAGCTTCTGGATAACACCCTCCAGATCTCCGCCGTAGAACTCGCGGACGCCCATGGCGGCGGGATACTTATCCCAGTTATCGACATGCCTTACATGCTCGCCGATATAGGCATATTCACGGTCAACAACGTCGTTGCTTTTATCACCGTTGTAAAATCTGTCCACATAAATCTGATAGATAACCGCGCCGCGCACCCATTCCGGAGTTTTAAAGCCCGGATAAATCACAAAATTGTAATTCTGATTCAAATCCGTATGCGCACCGAGCTGCGTATAGTATACGACGGTCTTTCCCAGAACCACCTCAAAATAATAATGAAGCGGCTCCTCTCCGACATTTATATTCAAAGTATAATAATCAAACAAATCATCGCTTTCCGACTTTTCCATAACACTCGGAAGCCCCTCAACAACAAGCGACACGCGGTCTACATTGTTTCTCACCGCTCTGAATTTTATCAATACCTCGCTGTTTTTGTCGGGCTCGCACGGCATACGGAACTGTTCCGTCGCGTCATGGAAAAAGCCCCTCAGATTAAGCACGGGTTTAAGATTTGAAAGATACAGCCAGGTCTTCTCATAAGACTCAAGCTCGTCAAAATCCTTTTTAAATTCCATTTTATCTCCACTCTTTCTGACAGGTGTGCCGTAATACATAATACATTGTATAACGAAGTCGTTTTCGTTTCAAGATTTTTTTGTCAAATTAAAAAGGACGGCAGGCTCGCCGTCCTTTTTGGAGAAGGTATTTTGTTTCTTATGGGGTGTAGTAAAACTATATAATGTATTGGGGGTTACAGTGTAAGTATAACAGTAACCCCCAAATAAGTGTGCACAAACTTGCACAATTTTTTTAATTTTTTTCATGAATTTTGACGTATCAAAAATGGAATACTCCTATTTCCATAGCCAAAATAACTAATAAAGCTCATTGAACATCGCTTCAAATTCTTCTCTGGTGACTTTTTCCTTTTTCATGAGAAGCTCCGCGCATTTGTCAAGCACATGCCTGTTTTCATTGATAATTTCCCTTGCCCTGGCGTAGCACTCGTCAATTATACGCTTAACCTCGGAATCAATAAGCGCCGCAATGTCCTCGCCGTAGCTTCTGGTATGCGCCAAATCCCTTCCGATGAAAACCTCGTCCTCGTCATTACCGTAGTTGACAAGTCCGACCTTATCGGAAAATCCGTATTTGGTAACCATGGAGCGCGCAATCTGTGTTGACTGCTTTATATCCTGCGACGCGCCCGTTGTCACGTCGTCGAAAATAAGCTCCTCGGCGACACGTCCGCCGAGCCCCACGATAATCTCCTGAAGCATTTTTCCCTTGGTATTGAACATTTCGTCCTTCTCGGGAAGGGGCATGGTGTAGCCTGCGGCTCCCGTTCCCGTCGGAATAATGGAAATCGTATGGACAGGTCCGACGTCGGGAAGTATATGGAAAAGAATCGCGTGTCCCGCCTCGTGGAACGCCGTAATCCTGCGCTCCTTTTCGGAAATTACCTTGCTCTTTTTCTCCGCTCCGATACCTACCTTGACAAACGCCTTTTCGATGTCCGCCTGACAGATATAGGGCGCGTTGTTTCTCGCCGCGTATATCGCCGCCTCGTTCATAAGATTCTCAAGGTCGGCTCCGGTAAAGCCCGCCGTGGTCTGGGCTATCGTTTCAAGATTTACATCGTCCGCAATCGGCTTGCCCTTGACATGTACCTCAAGGATTTCCCTGCGTCCCTTAACATCCGGTCTGCCTACAACAACCTTGCGGTCAAAGCGTCCCGGTCGCAAAATCGCGGGGTCGAGAATATCGACACGGTTCGTCGCCGCCATGACGATTATTCCGGCATTCACTCCGAAGCCGTCCATCTCGACAAGCATCTGGTTAAGCGTCTGCTCCCTCTCGTCGTGACCGCCGCCCATTCCGGCGCCTCGCCTTCTTGCGACTGCGTCAATCTCGTCGATAAAAACGATACAGGGAGCGTTCTTTTTGGCCTCCTCAAACAAATCCCTCACTCGGGAGGCTCCGACGCCGACAAACATTTCCACAAAATCCGAACCGGATATACTGAAAAACGGCACGCCCGCCTCGCCCGCAACAGCCTTTGCAAGCAGCGTCTTACCAGTTCCGGGAGGGCCTACAAGCAGCACGCCCTTGGGAATTCTCGCGCCCAAAGATATATATTTCTTGGGAGCCTTAAGGAAATCCACTATTTCTTCAAGCTCCTCCTTTTCCTCTATAAGTCCCGCCACCTGCTTAAAGTTCACCTGCTTGGCGTTGGGGTCCATCAGTCTGGCGCGGCTCTTTCCGAAATTCATCATCTTGGCGTTTCCGCCGCCGCCCGCCGCCTGCCTGTTCATAAAAACAAACAGGAAAATAATTACCGCGGCTACGATTATAAACGGAAGAATCGTCGTAAGGAAAATGCTCTCCCTCTCAACGTCACCTATACTGTATTCGACCTGAGCCTTGCTGTTTCTGTCGTTATACTCGATAATGGCGTTTTCTACCGCCTTTACGTCAGTAACATAAGTTACGCGCTTTGAGTCGCTTTCCAGAATGCCGACGGTTATTTTTCCCGTGGGGATTTCCTCATTCTGCGTAATCGTTACCGACAGCACCTTGCCGCTGTCCAAATCCGCAAGAAAATCGCCGTATGAGTAGTTGCTCTTTTTCTTTGAGTTTTGTGTTATGGCAAAAACGACGACAAAGATTATGGCAATGAGGATTATATAAAAAATAAATCCGCTGCCCCTTGATTTTCTGTTTTCCAAATCATCTTCCTCCTAATCAAATTTTACCACGCCGATATACGGCAGGTTTCTGTATTTCTGGTCGTAATCAAGACCGTATCCCACAACAAATTCATCCGGAATCTGAAATCCCACATAATCTACGTTCACGTCTTTTGCCACGCGCCTGTCCGGTTTATCAAGGAGCGTGCAAAGCCTTATGCCAGCCGGCTTTCTTTCCCTGAAAATCTCAAGCAGGCGGCTGAGCGTCCTTCCCGAATCAATTATATCCTCGACAATAATTACCTCTTTGCCCTCCAGCGGCTCGTCCAGATCCTTGACTATTTTTATTTCCCCGCTCGACTCGGTTCCCCTGCCGTAGCTTGACACACACATAAAATCTAACGACACATTGCAGGTTATTCTTTTGGCAAGCTCGCACATAAACGGCGCGCCGCCCTTCAATATGCAAATCATATGAACTGACCTGCCCTCATAATCCCTGCTTATCTGCTTTCCGATTTCGGCGATTCTTTCGTCAACCTCCGCCTCCGTCAGCAGCACTTCAACCCTTTCCATAGGTTAATCCTCCGTACCTTACCTTAAGAACCCGTTTCGTATTTTCGGTAATCTTGTATTCCTCGCTGATTCTGCCGCCCACAATCCAAAGTATATGGCTGCCGTCGGCAAGCACCGTTCTGCTGTCCCGCATATATTCCGGTACCTTCTCGTCGATATAGTATTGATTAAGCTTCTTGTGGTGCCCGAGAGAATCTATCGTGAGATAATCTCCGTCCTCCCTGGTTCTGAGCCACAAGCCAAACTTTATTTTATCATAATCAAAGTATTTCGTACAGATGCTATTTGATATTTTTTCCTCTTTATTCCGATTCTCTACGGAAAATTCAAAGCTTTCCGTCCCGCCCCGCAGCTCAATCACGGACGGAACCTCCACCTTTACCGGCGTAAAAGCCGCCTCCCCTGTTCCCCGCCAAAGGAAAATCCCGTTCTGCACCCGTTTCGCCCTTATACCCTGACGGACATCTGCGCGTTTGCCGCTCGCGGCGTTTATAAGCGCCGCCACCGTCTCAACATGCGTCTCTCCTATATCCTTTAGTCCGGATGCCAGCCCGCTCAGGGCTTTCCTTATAATTCTTCCGGCGATATATAAATCCTCCGTCTCGAGATTTTTTAACAGTATTCCGCCGTTTACCGTCTCCGCGGCTTTTGCGTAACGGCTGTCCGTCTGCGCCTCAAGATATGCCTCCGCCCTTGCCATTCTGTCAGCCATAGCCGCGATGTTATACACCGCGCGCGTATTTATATTTTCCTCAAGAAACGGAAGCACACCGTGCCTTATTCTGTTTCTGGCATAAGCGTCCTCTTTGTTGGTGCTGTCGGTACAGAAATCCGCGCGCTCCGCTCTCAGATATTCCTCTATTTCCTCCCTCGTACAGCAAAGAAGCGGCCTTATAATCCCGTTATTCTCGGGAAGCATTCCGCGCATTCCGCGTATTCCGCTGCCCCTGCACATATTGAAAATAACGGTTTCCGCCTGGTCGTTCATATGGTGCGCCACCGCCGTTTTGGCGTTCCCATACTTCTCTGCCTCCGCCGAAAACGCCGCGTATCTCAGGCTTCTGCCGGCCTCCTCACAGGTAATTCCTCTCTCCCTCGCATACGCGGGTACGTCATAATAAAACTCCCGAAGTCCTATTTCCAGTCTCTGGCAGAGGTCTACGCAAAAATCCCTGTCTCGGTCAGCCTCCTCTCCCCTGATGCCGTGATGCACATGCACCGCGCTCAGGGTAAAGCCGACCGTTTCCGCCGAAAGCCTTTTCATGATATGCGCAAGGCACACCGAATCCGCGCCTCCCGACAGTCCCAGCACCACATGGCGGCAGCCCTCAAGCATTTTATTCTGTTGCACATAGTTTTTAATCTTGTCGTACATATCTTTTATTAAAGCCCAGCCGCCCGTTTAAGTCAAGTACCAAATCCTTATATGACTATCTGTTTTTCCATACGCCAAGCACAAGCACGGTCATGTCGTCCCTGTACTTGTCCCTCGGATAAAAAAGGACCTCCTCCATAAGCCTCTCCGCCATGACTTTGGGATTCTCCCCCTCAAGCGACTCGAGTATTTTGGCAAACTGCAGCTCCTTGTCGTAAAAAGGAAGCGCGTCAAGCACGCCGTCGCTCACCAGCACCACATAGCTTTTGTCGGTAAGCTTAATCTCCTGCATATCGGGCTTTGCCTCGGCAAGCACTCCTGCCGGAAGCGAGGACGGTCTTATTATCGTCACGGATTCCTTCTGCCTGACAAAGCTTGACGCCGCCCCGAGCTTGACTATGCGGCAGTCCCCGGTTACCAGATCAAGCCCCACGCAGTCCAGTGTGACCGGATTATCGTCGTTTCGGGAGGAGAAAGCGGCGTTAATCAGCCTGAACGCCGTATTTTCACCAAAGCCTGTCTGTGCAAACTGCTCAAACAGCTCAACCGCGTCGCCGCTTGTCCGCCTCGCCACATTTCCGCTTCCCATTCCGTCTGCCAGCGCCACATATGTTTTTCCCCCGCAGCCGCTTAAATAAGTATACGAATCGCCGGATACTATGTCCTCGTCCTTGCTCACGGACGCATGTCCGAAAAGCGTAAAAAATACAGGCGCCTCCTCAAATATAAACTCGTTCGGCTTGTCGGTTATCACGCCCCGCCCGCCTTTTGACGGGATATATTCTTTTCCGAGATGCAGCGTCAGAACGGCGGCAAGCTCAGCCGCCTTGACACACCCGTGCCTTGTCGCGCGGGCGATGACCGACAGCTCGGCAGCGCCGCTTCTTTTTCTGAAAAACATGACCGACTCCACGCGCACCCCCACGGACGCAGCCGCTCTTTTTATCGCTCTCCCCGTACCGGCATCCGCCGTGACCGCCCGAATCCCCACTCCGGCAGCCTCTTCCAGAAGCTCAGCCACCTCTGACAGCTGCGCCCCGACCACATCGTCCGTGCCCGCGCTGTCCTCATATATGCTGTTCAGCCTTCTGAAGCTTTGCGCTGTTTCCATAATCCGCATTTGTGAATATGAAACGCTATCAATCATTGCATATCCCTTCCCCCACAATCGTGATAGCATATCATTATAACGGTCATAACGCGAATTTTTTGTCAAATCCCATTGGCTAAGCCGCTTAATTTATCGACATAAAACGCCCCCTGTTTCAAAGGAGCAGGCTCTTTTAAATGCCTGCGCCTCAGACCAGAGGGCTTAACAATCGCAATTCCCGCGAGCAACGAGCCAAATGGCGGCTTGCAGACATTTGGCGACTGCCGCGAGGGTGAAATACCCCGTAGCTTGCTGCGGGGTATTTCACTCTTCTTTAAAAATCTTTTCGTCAGGATATATAAGACCGAGCTTATCACGTGCTATCTCCTCGACAAACTGCTTGGTGTTGACATATTTCTCATATGCCTCCAGCTGCTTGCTGCGCTCCTTCTCCTGCTCTATCTCATTCTGAAGCTGTTCTATTTTTGCGTTGTCCTGATTATTTCTGTTCTCGACCTCTTTACCCATCGAATTCATTATAAAGACAAGCGCTATAACTATAATAACGACAGCCAGCCCGACAATTTTATTTGACGGCCTCTGTCCCAGAAGCTTTTCTCTTCTTTTCAATTTTGCCACCCTTTTTAACCCCTTGTTTATCAGAATGTTTCTTTCTTTTAATATTATACCAGTTTATTACTTTTTTCAAGAGATTTGTCGCAATTTTCAGAATTTTCTTAATAATTTTACTGAAAAAAGGAACCAACAGCCTGCCAAGCGTAATCCGGTAAAGCATTATCCCCGCAAAAATCCCGAAAACAGTGTATAACCTCAGCTTTCCCTCGTCGAGGAACAGAAAGAAAAAAAAGGCAGCCACCCCCGCCGCGAGCCAGAAAATAATATCCTCGCCCGATACCGCGGCATAGCTGTGCTTCACCGCGCGTCTGGCAATGCGGAACACATCGTACACAATCGCGAAACCCGCGCCGACAGCCATGGACAGCAGAAGCCTTAAAAGCTCCTCGGTCACAAAATCAGCCATTTTTATTTAAACAGTCTGGCAAATATGGACTCGCCCTTCTTGGCGTAAGAGTTGACATCAGAATAAGCTATGCCGTCGATGGTGCCCGAAATATCTATCTCGCCCTTTTCCACCGAAAGTCTGTTGACGTGCAAATCATGCCCTTTTATATTCATCATACCGAACTCGGTTTCAAGCAGAATCGCCGTCAGGTCAAACGAAATAACGTCCTTTACTCCGGTAACCGTTCCGCTTTTACGGTTTGAAAACGCAACATTGTGCGCCCTGCCGATTAATTTTTCCTCCATTGCCGCCTCCCACAAAGTCCATACGCCCGTCTCCCCGGCATACTTAATAATATATATTCAAAAGGGAAGCGAAAAATACCTGTCAACGGTATTCATCGCGGGACAGGCTACAGTTCGGCGCGGCGGCTTTTGCCTCACACGTATTTATACATGTCGCCCGCCTCATCCTTTTTAGTCGTCTCTATGATGTCCGTAATTTCCACCTTCACGTTCTTGCTGCCGAACTGAATTTCAATTACGTCGCCTATTTTCACCTCCGCGGACGCCTTTGCCGCCTTTCCGTTAAGCTGCACACGCCCCGCGTCGCAAGCCTCGTTGGCGACGGTGCGTCTTTTGATAAGTCTTGAAACCTTAAGGTATTTATCCAATCTCATACTGTTTTCCTCCCGATTCAGAATAAATGTCATGTATATCGGGCAGGGAAGTTTTCCTGCCCGCCGCGCGGGGCGCGTGCGCAGCATATACCCTGCGCGCCCCTGCGCATATAAAGAAAACGCCCAAGGCACTGCCCCGGACGTTGTTCTTTAAGCATATAGTCAAAATCTAATCAACCGCAATTAGTTGAGGCTGTCCTTTAAAGCCTTTCCTGCCTTAAACTTAGGTGCCTTTGAAGCCTTAATCTTAATTGACTTTCCGGTCAAGGGGTTACGGCCTGTTCTTGCAGGTCTGTCAGCAACTTCAAATGTACCGAAGCCAACCATAACAACCTTCTCACCCTTCTTAAGCTCTTCAGTAACAACATCAGTGAAAGCCTTAAGAGCCTTCTCTGCGTCCTTCTTTGAAAGTTCGGTCTTCTCCGCAATAGCTGCAACTAATTCTGTCTTGTTCATGGATTATTTCCTCCTAATACCATATAATTAATCGTGTAAAACAGATTCCAAATTATTATTTATAATTCCGTCCGCATTACCTACACATTATTTATACTTGTTTTGAGTGGAAATGTCAAGAAAAAAAGGCACTTTTAGGCATTTTTATGACTTTTTCCTCTATTTTTATGATAAATAATGCTCAATCCCTTTAAAAGAAGCTCATTATCCACGGTTATACGGTGCGCGCACACGGGAATAACCGTACCTGCCATTCCGCCAGTCGCCACAATCGCCGCGGTATATCCAAGCTCCTCCTCTATCCTGTCTATCAGTCCGTCAAGCATTGCTGCGCATCCCAATACGATTCCGCTCCTCATGCTGTCAACGGTATTTTTGCCGATAACGCAGGCGGGAGCTTCAAGGCTTATATTAGGAAGCTGAGCGGTTCTCGCAACCAGAGAGGCAAGCGACGCCTCCATTCCCGGAGCAATGATTCCGCCGATATAATTGCCGTCCCTGTCAATAACCGCAATCGTTGCGGCGGTTCCCATATCTATCATGATAAGCGGCGCACCGTATTCGCTGATTCCCGCAACAGCCGCGACCACAAGGTCTGCTCCGACCGCTCTGGGATTATCCATGAGGATATTCAGCCCCGTTTTAACTCCCGGCCCCACTATCATGGGCTTCTTGCCGATAATCTTTTCCACGGCGCAGGCTATTATATTGGTGAGCGGAGGAACCACGGAGGATATTATCGCGCCGTCAATGCCGGATGCCGGAACTTTGTGAAGCTTCAGCACTGTTTCAAAGCCCATTGCGTATTCAAGCTCCGTTCTGGTGTGCTCCGTGCTGAGCCGCTCGGCAAAAAGCGTCCTGTCACCGTCTATGCAGCCGGTAACTATATGCGTATTTCCCATATCTATCGCCAAAAGCATTACGTTGTTTCCTCCGTCCGTGTCCGGTGGTTAGTCGGCTATTATTCCGTCGATACCGATATTGCGCGCTCTTCCTCTTGCCTCAAGCGCTTTTTCTATGTACTCCTCAACCGATTTCGTCTTGTCGTTGATTATCGAGATTCCCGCATCAAGAGAAATATCTATTCCCGGACATATGTCCCCGAATTTATCGTAAAAGGCATTACTGAAAAGGTTGACAAGCGCAGCCGAAATTCTGTTGCCTCTTGAGTCAAAAACATTGGCAAGTATTATAAAATTATCCGCGCTCACACGGCAGCCCATTATAAATCTGTCCTTATATCCGGCAATAATCTCGGCAAAGCCCTTAAGAACCGCATCTCCCGCATCATAACCGTAACGCGCGTTGACATCGGTGAGCTGCTTGATTCCGGTGTACATAACGGCAAATTTGCCCGTTCTGTCCAGGGCCACGCATTGCGCGGCTTTTTTAATGAAGGTATTGTATTTATAGTAGCCCGTAAGCGTGTCATGAGTTTCGTAGCTTTCCTTCTCGGAAAGCATTCCCTCGTACTCGCGTACCGTAATCAGATAGGAGGATACAAACTGCGTTATCAGCTTAAGTGTCTTGATTTCGTTTTCGCTCCAGTCGCGCTTACTCTCATAGCACTCAAAAGCAATACATCCGCTTATTCTGTTGTTCCCCGAAAATACGCAGCGAACAAAGGATTTTACACCTATCGACATAAGCGCCGTTTTGGTTTCCTCCTCCGTCTGCCATTTGCCGGTGTCAGGTACGATTATAACATCTTCGTTGCTGTATATTTTTTCAAAAGTATTATAGTCAAACGGTCTGTACACGTCTATAATCCATCCGATATACGAGCTTCCCGCCCACTCGTAGGATGAGCTTATGGTTTTGCTGTCAGAATCACGCTCACACACGGTAATGCGGTCAATCTTGTACTTTCGTCCCACCTTACTGAAAATATGCTTTACGGCATCGTCGATATTTCCGCTGGAGGACATTATCTGCAAAGCGTTCTCAACAAGGTTATGGTCAAACTGTACATCGTCAAACGCTTTATTAACCGCATCCCAGTTATCGTTTACATATGAATCCTCAAGCTGCTTGGAATACATAACCACACTCTTTTTGTCCTGATATTTGGACGAAAACAGCGCCATATACGCCTTTTCGCGTATATCGAATTCTTCTCCCTGAATAAAGGGACCGCAGTACAGTCCGCCGCTTATTTTTACGCGCAAGGTCTCGCCGCTTCCGAGAATATTTTCGATTCTGTCGCAGAGCTCGTTAATCCACATAATGAATCGTTCTTCGATTTCGCTGCCGTAATATATTATGTTGAACTCATCCTGACGCATCCTGCCGATGTACGCGTCATACGGAAACATATCCTTAAGACACTGCGCAATTTTTATCATCACTATGTCGGGAGTCATTGCGGGGTTTGCCGCCGCAATGGACTTAAGGTTATTTACGGTCAAGTCCAGAAGCGCGCCCTCTCCGCCGTTTTTTTCAATGCACAGCGATTCAAGCTTGCTCTTGATTCCGCTCTTGTTATACAATCCGGTGAGCTTATCCGTATAGATGTCTTCCTTGCCTCTCTTGCCGTTTTCACTGCCGGGCTCGTTAATTTCAATCATTTTGCCCACTATATGCGAGGGCTCGTTATTATCGTCATAAAGAGCCTTGCCTATAACCGTATAGGACTTAACCGTACCCATGGAATCGTTCATTCTTGACTTGCATTCAAAATATCCGGTTCCGCCCTTAAGCGCATGGATAAAATTATCCGCATCTATATCGGGGTTGACAGCTCTCTGCCGCTGAAGCATCTGAACATAGTCCTTCACCACAGAGCCGTATTTGGACAAATCCGCGCGCCCGAAGAAAAACTCCATCATATCGGTCTTCAGATCGTAACGGTAGAGGATGCTTCCTACCATAGCCGCAACGGTTTTGTAAACATTTAATTCGTCCTCAATTTTATTCATGCGCATTCCCCCTTCTGTCAGCATCCCTGCCGCGGGCAGGGTGTTATTCTGCGGTTCCCGCTTCTGTTTCGGTATTCTCCGAAATTTCCATAGTGTTCTGTTCTTCAAGGAATTCCAGAACCTTATTGTTAAGGAAATCCTCGTATATTGCCTCCTGCGTAAGAGCTTCTTCCATTTCGGCTATCGTTTTGTAGCCCGTCTGTCCCGTCGCAAGCTCCTCGGCAGCCATCTTGTTATACTCTTCCTCGGATACCTTTATACCCTCCTTGGCTGCTATCGCGCTGAATACGACAATACATTCGGTGCTGTACTTGCCCTGCTCCTCGCACATCTCCTTAAGCTTATCATCGGTCATATCCATCGCTTTAAGGAACGTTTCGTAATCCATTCCGTACATGGCGGCATACATGGAATACTGGTATTTGTAATAATTGTAGTAGCTGTCCGTGATTTCCTTAACCCTGTCCTCAGGCAGCTCGGAAATCTCGCACGCCTCAATTATTGTGGAAATGAGGCTTGCCTCATAAAGCTCCTTCTGCTGCTGAAGATTATTCTCATGGAGAGTATCCTTCATATACTTCTCAAATTCTTCAACGGTATTATGCTCGCCGTTCGTGTATGTCTTGGAATATTCCTTAACAAGCTCATCATTCCACTCGGGCACAATATCCTCTCCGTGAATATAATCGACCTTTACCTTGAAAACAACCTCCTTGCCCGCAAGGTCTTTGTTATTTTCGTAGGTTTCCGGAAAGGTGCAGTTCAAATCGTACTCCTTGCCGCACTCAAGACCTATAAGCTGGTCGTTAAGGTCCTTTATATAATTGCCTCCGATTGTATAATCGGTTCCGCTTTCTCCGGTGCTTCCGCCGCTGAATGCCTCATCGCCGAGATAGCCGGTGTACTGAAGATGTATTGTATCCTTGTCCGCAACAACCCTGTCGGTAATCTGCTCCGGCTTGGTCATACTCTTGATTACGGAATCCTTTGCTTCCTTCATCTGAGCGTCGGTAACATCCGCGGATTCAACATCTATCTCCAATCCCTTGTATTCGCCCAGAGTAACCAAATCGCTGTAATCCTTCTGCGTAACTGTAAGCGATACATGATCAACGGTTCCGTTTTCCGTCGAATTATCTCCTGTCGCCGTCTCGCTGCCGGAATTTTTTCCGCAGCCCGCCGCCATTACCATAACCGCCGCTCCCGCAAGAAGCAGCGCCGTCAATTTCTTTTTCATTGAAAAATCCTCCGATATTTATTGCATTGTCTGCACTTTACTTATATCATATATTCCCGTAAAAATCAAAGCAATTCACAAAACATTCACTTATTCGCGGCAGCCGTCTGCCGCCTCGAATCCTCTCAGTCCTCCAAATCCTCCGGCTCGATAGTCATAAGCGTGTCCCGGTCCGCGTCCTTAACCTTCAATACACGCCCTGCCTGCCTTGCCATCGCGCGCTCAAGATAGTTTCTTGCCTCCCTCGCGTTGGCGAAGTTTTCCGGCTTATCAGCCATGCACTCCTCAAAATATTCCAGCGCCTTTTTCTTGGCAGGCTCGGAAAGCACGTAATCCTGCTTATACGCCATTGATTTCATAATATCAAGAAGCTGCATAGGCGTGTAATCCCGAAAATGTATGAACTTGTTAAAGCGCGACCGAAGCCCCGGATTGGAGTTTAAAAACCGCTCCATCAAATCGGTGTAGCCCGCAACTATTACCACAAGATTGTCCCTGTTATCCTCCATGGCCTTAAGCAGCGTGTCCACCGCCTCCTGCCCGAAATCGCCCTCGCCCTTTCCCGCGGTCAGAGTATACGCCTCGTCTATGAAAAGTATGCCGCCCATGGCGGACTCCACTACCTCCATAACCCTTGCCGCCGTCTGACCGATATATCCGCTCACAAGTCCCGAACGGTCCACCTCTACAAGATGTCCCTTGGAAAGCACTCCGAGCGAATAATATACGCCCGCCAGAAGTCTTGCAACCGTTGTTTTGCCCGTTCCCGGATTACCCGAAAAAACAAGATGCTTGGACACGGACGGAAGCTTCATTCCGCGTTCCTCGCGAAGCTTCTGAACCTGCATAAGGTTGATAATACTGTTTACATCCTTTTTGACTTCCTCAAGTCCGGTCAGCGAATTAAGCTCCTCCAAAGCCTCCTCAACGCTCTTTTTCTCGACATCGCTTTCCTTAACGCTGCCCTTCGGGCTCATAAGCCCGTATTCCTTCGCGTATTTTTCCATCATTCCCACATACGCCGTCAGAGCCGAAATCTCCGCGTCGGTCGTTATATCGTTGCAGGCTATGTAAGCCTGTCCGAGCGCCCTGAAGGTATTTATGAAGGTCATGGTTTTGCGCTTATTGTCCTTCATTTTGCCTCCGGCGTCCGCAAGCACGAAGCACTTCAGCGAAAACGAGGGTTTCTCGGAATATTCGGGGCTGTCAAGATGCTCGCTCATAATTATCGCCCTTACCATTCCCTCTCTCGCAGTAAAGCCGACAGTCTCCTTGACAAAGCTCTCCTCTCTTGAGGCAAACTGTCCGTCGCCCATTGAAAGATACGACAGGAACTTGAACATCTCATACCTGACATGCTCCCTGAAGTCCGTGTTAAGCCTGTCCTTAATGATGCCCGCTTTTTCAATCTCCTCCGCCGTATTCAGGCATTCCTCAACCTGTGCCTTTATTTTCGCAATATCCATAACAATTATTCTCCTTGATTCTGTGCTGCTTTCCTCGCAGCGGTATGCGCTACTCCTGCACAAACTCCTTTGCGCCCTCGGAATAAATCAGCCTGTACTCGCTGTCAACAAAAATCGCGTACACACCCTCAAGTCCGTCAACAAGACGCATTGCCTGCTCCTGTCCCATTACAAAGCACGCGGTGCTGAGCGCGTCGCACAAAGCCGAGTCCTTTGCGATTATAGTGACGGATAAAAGCCCGTTGTCGCACGGAAAACCCGTATCCGGATCCAATATATGATGGTAAAGCTTACCGTTTTCATAAAAAAATCTTTCATACACTCCCGAAGTTACGACGCTTAAGTCCGAGGCCCTCAAAGCGCACATTACGTCGTTCCCCTCTCCGAAGGGTCTTTGCAGTCCGATAAGAAAATCCTCCCCGTCCGGCTTTTTGCCTATACAGAGAACATTGCCGCCGAGATATATCAGCGCGCTGTCAACCCCCTCGCCGATAAGATATTCTTTGATTCTGTCGGCGATATAGCCCTTCGCAACGGCTCCCATGTCAAGCCTTGCTCCGTTCAGAAGTATTCTATCATTACTCGCCTCCACTTTACGGTAGTCCACAAGCTTTAACGCCGCTTCCAGTTGCTCCTTATCCGGCACGGAGGCGTCGCCGCCGAAATCCCACGCCGACGACAGGGGCTCGATTGTTATATCAAGCGCTCCGTCCGTCATTTCCCCGTATTGCAGGGCAGACTTAAGCGCGTCCGCAAGCCGCTTATCCTCCTCGGTTTCAATATCAAGGCTCCCGTTTTCGTTAAGCGCATAAAGCCTTGAGGTTTCGGATGTTCTGCTGAAAATTTCCTCGTAATACGAGCACATTTTAACCGCCTCGTCCGCAACCCGCTGGCTGCCGCAGCCGTAGAGCGTCACCTTAACATAGGTGTTGAGGCTGTATCCGTCGGCGGTATAATTCACTCCCCTTGGAGCGGCGCAGCCCCCGAGGCAGAAAGCCGTCGCCAGCACCGATAACATCAAAATGATTCCCTTTATTTTCCTCATAATTACAGTATACACTTTCTTGACAAATAAATCAATTTATATTAAAGTGATAATAATTACTATTTTTATCAGAGGAGAATTGCCATGCCGGAGACAGCAATGAAGTACAGCCGACAAAGAGAAGCCATAAGGGAATTTCTGATGAACCGTAAGGACCATCCCACGGCGGAGGTTGTTTATCGGAATTTAAGGCTTGTTTATCCGCGCATAAGCCTCGGTACCGTCTACCGTAATCTCTCGCTCCTGGTGGAGCTGGGCGAAGCCGCCAAGCTGCCGGGAATAGACGGTTTTGACCATTTTGACGGCGACCCGACCCCACACTATCATTTTATATGTGAGGAATGCCACGCGATAATCGATTTGAGGCTTCCGCAGCTTGAATATATAAACGAAGAAGCCTCCAAAGGCTTTGACGGCGAAATTTCGGGCCATTCCGCATATTTTTACGGTAAATGCCGAAACTGTAAGGGAAGAAATTAAAAAAATATATTGACTTTCCATTTTCAGTGTATTATATTAAAACAATAATCATTATTGTTTTTTAAAATAATTTTATAAAGGAGATTAAATCTATGGCAAAATTTGTATGCAGCGTTTGCGGCTATGTTTACGAGGGAGAATCGGCTCCCGCAGAATGTCCCGTATGCCATGTCGGAGCGGACAAGTTCAAGAAGGTTGAGGGTGAGCTTACTCTCGCGGCAGAGCATGAGTTCGGAATTTACGGCAAGACCGTAAGAGACAACGGCGACATCAGCGCCGAGGACAAGAAGTACATCTTCGAGCAGCTTAAGGCTAATTTTGAGGGTGAGTGCTCAGAGGTCGGAATGTATCTCTGCATGGCTCGTATCGCGCATCGCGAGGGCTATCCCGAAATCGGTCTTTACTGGGAAAAGGCTGCTTACGAAGAGGCAGAGCATGCCGCTAAATTCGCTGAAATCCTGGGCGAGGACCTTGAGCCCAACATGAAGGCTTCAACAAAGGACAACCTTAAGTGGCGCGTTGACTGCGAGTTCGGTGCAACCTCAGGCAAGTTCGACCTTGCAAAGTGCGCTAAGAAGAACAATCTCGACGCAATCCATGACACCGTTCATGAGATGGCTAAGGATGAGGCAAGACACGGCAGAGCGCTTGAGGGATTGCTGAAGAGGTATTTCGGTTAAGATTTATAAAGGATTATGAAGTATGAGAGGATAGGTTTACAGCCTGTCCTCTTTTTATGTGAGAGAAAAGTGTACTTTTACACACTATATTCCACCGCATAGCAAGGATAAAATAGCTTTTTCAACTCACATTCCGAACAAATCCGCATGGGTACCGGTTCGGTCAAGATTGGCAAATAAAGCTTCTGTGTTGCCAGTAAATACCGTACCGCCGCCGTTATCCAGTTCCTCCATGGAAGCAATGGTTTCCGCGTTTGGTATTTCTGCCGGGACCGCTGCTCCCTGAAGATAAGAAACAACATAGAACATTTTGCTGTCGGGTATCTGATCTATAAGATTTTTGGCAAGCTCCTTATAACTCATTTGGGTAACACTTCCTTTCCCGATTATTTTATGCGGATACATTTTTTGTATTCAAGCCCCGCCGACTGCGATCATTTGAAA
>JAAVHB010000132.1 GCA_014799955.1 Butyrivibrio sp.
AAACCGCACACCGCATCGTAAGGGCAGTAATCGCAGGAATCCTCGTAAGGCTCCGCCCCGATTTTTCCCTTGTTGATTTCACGCTCGAGCTCCGCAAGCTTTCCTGCGGCAAAGTCCGCAAGACATTTAAGCTGCGCGTCGGTATATACGTGACTGTGCTCGTCCATCTGCAAAAGTCCGTCCTTTTTCCGCTTTGCGGGTATAACCAACGAATCGGAGCTTTCCCATGAATCCATAAGCCCGACGCTTTCAAGCCCCACCGCTCCCGTGGGTCTGAGTTCCTTAAGAAGCGCCTTTTCATAGTCCTTGTCCGTCGCTCCGTTTACATACGGCACAATGGGATTGTCTATCCTGTTATAAAAGGCTCCCGCCGCAACAATTCCCATTCCGGGATTTTCCCTTGCCGCGCTCTCAAGCGTGTTGTGCAGATAAACCATGAGCTGAAGCTTCAGACCCGCATATATCTCGTCCGGCGACAAATCGTTGCGCCCCGACTTATAATCAATAACCTTGACATGAACATTACCGTCCTGCTTCGCTATGTCCACCCTGTCGATTTTGCCGCCGATTGAAGTATTTTCGTACTGTCCGTGAAAAACACGCTCAAACTCCTCCGGGACAAATTCGCCCTTTTCAAGCTGTCTGCCTAGCGCCCACACGGTACGCTCCGTAATGTCGCTTATCCTTTTACGCAGGAAGCGCCCCGTTTCGTTCTCGTCAAAATACGATATGCCGCACGCTTCAAGCGCGTTGTCAACGGCGTTCTGCACCAGCGAAGGTCTCTCCTCATCGCTCATATCCGCAAAGCTTTTGCCCGAGGAGGCAAGGCTTTCGGACAGCATCTCTATCGCCTTGTGAAAAACCGTTCCCATATCGGCTGCGTTTACCTCGTAGAGCTTCCTCTCCTCAAGCTCCAGCCCGTATTTAGCAAAATGTGAAAACGCGCAGCCCGCAAAGGTTTCTATTCTTGTGATGCTGCTGCTTTTTATTCCCTCGTAAAGGCGTCCCGCCGCCTCCCTTGTAAGGCTGTCCGCTCCGTCCATCGCGGCAATCAGCTCCGAAAGACCGCGAAGCTTTGACGCGTAAGGCTCCGTATGCATAAAAAACATAAGAAGCGCGCCGCAAAGCCCGTCCGATATGTTTCCGCCCATGAGCAGATGCCCCGAATTATCGGGATTGGTAAGCAGCTCGAAATCCTTTGCGCCCTCGTGTACGGAAAGCTTCGGAAACATCCTTTTAACCATGAAAAAAATACGTGACGGTCTGCTTTCCTTGCCCGCCGCGTCAAATTTGTGGCACAGTATATAAAGCCCCCGCTCCGGCTCGGTCATATTGAGATAAAGATAAAAATTCTGTATAAATACTCTTTCGCGCGGCGTCGGAGCCAGCTCAACGTCGTTTTCCGAGAGCGTTCTCCGCTCCGTTTCGGACAAAACTCCCTTATTGGCGGCAAGCTTCGGAATTATCCCCTCGTTCACGCCGAGCATAAACAGCACCTTCACATGCTCAAGCCTTGTTCTTTCTATATCGCCCACGGTCACGCAGTCCACCGACGGCGGGATTATTCCGACCTTTATCTCCTCAAAGCCCGCGTCAAGAATCTGCGCAAATTCCTTTATTCCGATATTTTCGTCACCCATAAGGCTGTCCGTCTGCTCAAGCAGCTCGACGATTCTTTTGTAGCTCTGGCGGTACTCCGCTGCCAGGGCACCGAGCCTTAAATCCCCGGGATTTTCCGCCTCAAGGCTGTCCGCAAGCTCCTCCATGCGCTCATAAGCGTTTTCCGACTCCATAAGGTTATAAACCGCAAGCACATAGTCCGAAACCCTGTTTTCGGAACCCCGCGCGGTTTCGTCCAGCGCTTTTATTCTGTCAAAAAAAGCCTGTCTCGCCTCGTTTACAGCGTCCATATCCTTCGCCTTGCCCGGATACGCGCCCTCAAAATTATTTTGCCAGCGCTTTCTTCCGCGCACTCCGCGGGCAAGCACATAGTTTTCGAGCATATCCGCCTGCTCCCTGTCCACGCTGCACAAGCCGTTTTTGATAAAACGGAACACGCTCTCATACGAAAAATCCGTATTCACGATTTCAAGCGCCGCCCTTATATATTCAACCAGAGGATTGCCGATAAGGCTTCTTTTGGCATCCACAAAAAAAGGGATGCCGCTCTCCCCGAATATCCGCACCGCCTCGTCGGCATACATTTCCATATCTCCGGTCACCAACGCAATATCCCTGAAGCGCAGTCCGTCCTCCCTCACATGGGCAAGTATCTTCGCTGCGGCAAGCTGCAGCTCTTCACGTATGTTATCAAGACGGTAAAGCCTTATATCCTTTGCCTCGCCGTCATATATTTTTCCGTTGTATCTGAAAATATTCCGCTCAAGAAAATCCAGCTCGTCCGATTTGGCAAAACGGTAGTTCTCATAGTCCGTCGGAAGATACTCGTATGAAACGGGCTGCATAAGCCTGTCCGCAAGCGCTCCCGCCTTGGCAATCATGGTTTTGCTCATAATGAACAAATCCTCCTCGCCCTCTATCACATTGTAACGCTCGTCCTCCGGAACCGTGGCTGTAATTATTACTCTTTCGGCTGCCGCCGCTATTTTTTCCAATATGCGGTACTGCACCGGAGTAAAGCCCGTAAAGCCGTCAAACGCAACTACCGCGCCGTCAAAAAAGCTCGAGCGCTCCATAACTCCGAGCATCGCCTCCGGTCTGTCCTCGGCGGTCGTATATTTATCCCGTATATATTCCTCAAAGCCCTCGTAAATAATCTGTATATCCGCAAGCTTCTGCTTAAGCCTGTCCCCCGTCTCAAGGGAATCGGAAAGCTCTTTAAGCTCTTGCGGCGTTATCCCGTACTGCTTAAGCTCGGAAATCATTGACTTTACCTCGCTCACAAAGCCCTGTCTTCTGTTGGGCTTTATAATGGCAAGGTCACCTCCCACGCGCTCCAGCACCTTGCGCACAATGAGATTTTTGCCCGTGTCGTCGATGTTTTTCGCAAGCTCGATTCCCAGCTCATCAAATATGCGGAAGCACATGCGCCCGAAGGTAAGCACTTCAATATTGAAAACGCCGCCGTTTTCACTCATTCTGACTATATCTTTTTCGGTCTGAAGAGAGGATTGCTCCGGAACGACAATCACAAATCTGCAATCGGGCCGTTCTTTTGCCTCTTCAATTATTCTGCCGTACAAAGTGAACGACTTTCCGTGTCCTGACGCACCCATTAGAATTTGCAGTGACATTTTATCCGTCCTTCAAAAAAAGTAATATTTTCGTCCGTAAAATAATAAGCTGTAGTAATCAGTTATGGGAGTTTGCCATGAGTTCCAAAACCAAAATACTTGTCCTGAAGCTTAAGGAAATCATATATACTTTGATTTTCGTGGTTCTCGGCATAATACTTATCGTACTGCTTTTCCTGATTTTTACCGGGAAATCCAAGAAAAACCATTCCGCGCCGCCTGCCGCACAGACTTTTGTCCCCGGAATTTATACCTCCTCCATGGTTCTCTCAACCAATCCCGTGGATATTGAGGTCGTCGTGGACAGCAACCAGATAAAATCCATAAGCCTTGTGAACACGTCCGAATCCGTTGCCACAATGTACCCGCTGATATCCTCTTCTCTGAGCGATATTGCAGCTCAGGTTGTAAGAAACAACTCGACGGATAAAGTTACATATTCCTCCGACAGTAAATATACCTCCATAGTGCTGATAAACGCCATCAACGACGCTCTCGAAAAGGCAAAGCCTTAGGAGGAAGGTGAACCGGAACGCCGTCGTTCCCATACCGGATTTACAGTCCATACAATACCGCGCCGTTTAAACGGCTGTCGGATGTGTGGACTGTATTTTGTCATGTCGGAAAGAAATCAAGCGACAGACTGGACGTTTTATGCTTTTGCTCGCGGGCTTTCGCAGTTTGAAATTAGCAGTGCGCGCTCAAAGCCGCTTCGCGCCTTTTCGCTCGCGGGCTTTCGCGGTTTGATATTAACAGTGCACGCTCAAAGTCGCTTCGCGTCTTTTCGCTCGCGGGCTTTCGCCCTATGAAAACAGCCTCAGTCATCCCTTGCCGCAAGCAGCAGGGCTGCCTTTGGCTGTTTTCGCACTGCTAATTGCTTTACGGACATTTTAGCATATATTCTTATACTGCGAAAGCGGTTATTGAAAAAAAAACGGTTATAATTTATACTAAAGGCAAGTATTGAGCAATCGGAGGATTTAAGAATGAAAGACGGTTTTATAAGATGCGCGGCAATGGTTCCGAATGTTACGGTTGCCGACTGCGGCGCGAACGAAAGGGAAATTATTCGGCTTCTTGACGAGGCGTCCGAGGCGGGCGCAAACATCGTTGTTTTCCCCGAGCTCTGCCTTACGGGTTACACCTGCGGCGACCTGTTTTTGCAGGACAAGCTGCTGTCCGAGGCTATGCAGTCCCTTCTCAGGATTGCCGAGCACACCGACGGCATGAATCTCATCGCCTTTATCGGACTCCCCGTTCTTTACGGAAACAAGCTGTACAACGTGGCTGCCGCCGTATCTGACGGAGAGCTTCTCGGAATGACAACCAAATCCCATTTTCCGAATTACTCAGAATTCTATGAGGCAAGACATTTCGTTGCGTTTCCCGACGGTTTTAATTTTACGGATATGGGAAAATATACGAATGTACCTTTCGGTCCTAAGCTCCTGTACCGCTGCGACGATATTCCGGAGCTTGTAATAGGCGCGGAAATCTGCGAGGACGTATGGGTTCCCGCTCCTCCGTCCATCGGACTTGCAGCCTCGGGCGCGACGGTTATAGTAAACTGCTCCGCAAGCGACGAAACCACAGGCAAGGATGCGTACAGACGGAATCTCATAAGCGGACAGTCTGCGAGCCTTATATCTGCATATGTTTACTCCGATGCCGGCGAAGGAGAATCCACTCAGGATTTGGTTTACGCCGGACACGGTCTTATCTGCGAGAACGGCACGATTCTTGCGGAGGCGCGGCGCTTTGTAAACGAATCGATATACGCAGATGTGGATTTGGGAAGAATCCGCAGCGAGAGGCGGCGTATATCCACATTTCCCGCTGTCTACTCCGAAGATTACTTCCAAATAAATTTTAATCTTGAAGTCAGGAATATTTCTCTGCGCCGAAAATACAACGTAACGCCCTTTGTTCCCTCCGATAAGGCGGACAGGGATTCAAGGTGCGAGGAAATACTTACCATTCAGGCTATGGGGCTTAAAAAAAGGCTTGCGCATACGGGCTGTAAAAACGCCGTAATCGGCATTTCCGGCGGTCTTGACTCCACTCTCGCGCTGCTTGTGACGGTCAAGGCGTTCGATATGCTTAAGCTTGAGCGCTCCGGCATTACCGCCGTAACGATGCCTTGCTTCGGCACTACCGACAGAACCTACAACAACGCCTGCCGCCTTGTGCACAGCCTCGGCGCGTCCTTAAAGGAAATAAACATACAAAATGCCGTAAATCTGCATTTTGAGGATATAGGTCATAATCCCGACCTTCACGATATAACCTACGAAAACTCTCAGGCAAGGGAACGCACGCAGATTCTTATGGATATAGCAAATCAGAACGGAGGACTTGTAGTCGGCACGGGCGATATGTCCGAGCTGGCGCTCGGCTGGGCAACCTACAACGGCGACCATATGTCAATGTACGGCGTCAACTGCTCAATTCCCAAAACCCTTGTGCGCCATCTTGTGCGCTACTATGCGGATATATGCGGGAACGAAGCGCTGTCAAAGGTGCTTCTCGACGTGCTTGACACTCCGGTAAGCCCCGAGCTTCTGCCTCCGACGGAAGGAACGATTTCCCAGAAAACGGAGGACATTGTGGGTCCTTACGAGCTGCACGATTTTTTCTTATATTATATTTTGAGATTCGGCTATACGCCTGCAAAGGTATTCAGACTTGCCTGCAGCGCTTTTGTAAATTTCTATGACAAGCCGACAATCCTTAACTGGCTCAAGATTTTTTACAGAAGATTTTTCTCACAGCAGTTCAAGCGCTCCTGTGTGCCAGACGGCCCTAAGGTCGGCTCCGTGGCGCTCTCTCCGAGAGGCGATCTGCGTATGCCAAGCGACGCGTCCGCAAGAATGTGGCTCACCGAGCTGGACGAAATAAAGCTTTAAGAAATGCAAAAACTGCTCGCGGGACCGGAACTGTAACCGATACCAGTGAGCAGTTTCATTTATTAATTCTTAATCAACCATGTCGTCTATCATTGATTCAGCGTCGTCGGCAAGGGTCTTTACCTCATCTCCGATGTCGTCAAGAATTCCTCCGTTGTCCTTATCGGAACTGCTGTTTTTGTCGGAATTATTATTATCCCCGTTTGAACCGTTATTGTCGGCGCCCGAAGTCCCGTTGTTACCTGTTCCCGAGGTTTGTTCATTACGAGTTGACGTCCCGTTGCTCCCGCTGTTATCGTCATTTCCGCACCCCGCAATAAACAATGTACATAACGCAAGCGTCATGCCTAATAATAAAAATCTTAATCTTTTCATAATTTTATTCTGCTCCTTTACTGATTTGTATTTAAATCAATAATATTGTGCGCAGAAAAATAAAATTTATTCAAAATTTAATTAAGCACGTCTTTCATTGTATAAAGTCCGGCAGACTTTCCCGCAAGAAACTTTGCCGCCTCCACGGCACCCTTCGCAAAAATTTTTTTTGAATAAGCAGTGTGCTTTATCTCAATGACCTCGTCCTCGCCCGCAAAAATTATCTCGTGCTCTCCGACAATCGTACCGCCTCGTACCGCGCTGATGCCGATTTCGTTCTTAGGACGCTTTGCCCTGTCCTTGCTTCTGTCAAACTTATAACCGTAAGCTTCTTCAAGGCTTTCGCTGATTGCGTCGGCAAGAGCCAGAGCCGTTCCGCTCGGAGCGTCAAGCTTCTGATTATGATGCTTTTCGACAATTTCAATATCATAGCCCGCGTCCGCAAGCAGCGGCGAAATATTTTTAAGAATTTTAAAAAGCGTATTTATGCCGAGCGACATATTTGCGGAGCGCAGTAACGCCGTTTTCCCTGATACCTCGTTTATCCGCTCAACCTGTTCATTTGAAAGTCCCGTGGTACATATAACCGCCGGAACTCCCGTTTTCTCACAGTAGTCCAGCAGTTCGTCTGCCCCGCCTGCCGCCGTGAAATCAATTATCACGTCTGCCTGCACGTTACACGCTTCAAGTGTCTTGAAAACAGGATAAGAATTATGTCCGTCGTCAAATAGGTCAATTCCTGCGGAAATTTCGGCATTTTCATCGGCTCTCACGATTTCTGTAATCGCCTGTCCCATTTTGCCGTTACAGCCGCGCATAATTATTTTTGTCATTGTTTTTATCCAGCCTCCCTATGTATTAACGCGCAATAAGCCCGTAGTTTATCATTTCCGCGCGAAGCTTCTCAAGATTTTTCGGCTCCATCGGTGAAAGAGGCATTCTCAAAGGTCCCACCTCCATGCCCATAAGATTCATCGCGTGCTTTACCGGAATCGGATTTACCTCGCAGAAAAGAGCGTTCATAAGCGGCAGCGCCTTCATCTGCTTGGCGAGAGCGTCCGCAGTCCTCCCATCAAGATAGTCCGTCGGAATTTCGTGCGCCTCTCTGGGGGCAACGTTTGAAAATACCGATATAACACCCTTTCCGCCTAACGACATAACGGGCACTATCTGGTCGTCGTTGCCCGAATACAAATCAATCTTACCGTCTGTCAGATTCATCAGCGAAGCAACCTGCGACATATCTCCCGACGCCTCCTTGATTCCCACGACATTGTCCGAAGCCGCGAATATGCGCGCGGCAGTCTCCGCCTTGATATTACAGCCCGTTCTGCTCGGCACGTTGTAAAGGATAATCGGTATTCTGACCGAATCGGCGAGAGCCTTGAAATGAGCCTCAAGTCCTGCCTGCGTAGCCTTATTATAGTAAGGCGTTACGCACAAAAGACCGTCCGCTCCCGCTTCCTGCGCTTCATTTGACAGGGCGATTGCGCTGTTTGTGCAGTTTGAGCCGGTTCCCGCAACCACCGGAATTCTTCCTTTCACTTGCTCACAGCAGAATTTTATAACTTCAATATGCTCCTCAACGGTAAGCGTCGCCGCCTCTCCCGTGGTTCCGCAGATAATAATGCTGTCGGTTTTGTTGTCAATCTGAAATTCAATAATTTCCGCAAGCTTTTCATAATTGACGCTTCCGTCGCCCTTCATAGGTGTGATAAGCGCTACACCCGCGCCCGTAAAAATTGCCATAACAATCCTCCTGTTTTATGTATATAACCGATTCTCCGAATCCTGTACGCAAAAGCCCTTCCGACGACAAAAATTTATCATACAAAAAGGACCGACAAGACACCGGCCCCTAAAGTCATACTCTTTTATCGAATAATACTTCAGTAGCTCCCCATCCTGCGATGACAGTAGCATGATTATTAATCATACTCCCAGCCCGCATAACCTCAGGCATCATGCGGCTTCGGCACCGTTCCCTTTCCTCCGCCTTCACCTGCGCCTGACACATCCCGCGGATTACTTATTAACAATGCGACCTCTACTTAATTGTACGAAATAAGTGTAACACCATAATATATAAATGTCAACCGCCAAACCCCCGAAAAAGCAACGGCTTTATACCCGCATATAAAAAACTCCGGCCCGCACCCTCTGCGAACCGGATTTTTCCTGAAAGACTATTCATCCAGAAATTCTATTTTGCTCACGGACACCTCGTAAGCCACGCGCTTTTCACATTCCTCCTCGTTTATACGTTTGGTGTACTCTCTGCTCTGAATCCTGCCGTACACCTGAATATGCCCGCCGATTTCAAAGCCCGCCGCGTAACGGGCGTTGCGTCCCCATGCGATACAGGGTATGTAGTCCGATTTCCCGTAAGGACGGTTCACCGCAATCAGAATATCCGCGATTTCCCTGCCGAGCGGCGTCTTGCGGTAAATCGGCGGCTTGCATATGTAGCCGTCAAGGAAAATCTGATTCGTGCTGACCTCCTCGTCATACGAATCGGGAAATTCCAGCTCGCGCACAAAAATAGACAGCACCAGCCGGTTTTTGGTCTCCTCATGCCTGTTGTACGAACGGAACTGCCCGGAGGCCTCGATAATCGTGCCTCTCAAATCCTCCGTCACGTCCACCAGTCTTTCCGACACCATGAGCGGAATCACATCCACGCTGTTGCTGAGCCTGCTCACCGAGATATTGACCGTGTAAAAGCCTTCGCCGTACACCTCGTGGCTGAATTCAAATTCAGACACGACCTCCCCGATAATAGTAACCTTGTTGTTTTCAATAACCTTATCAACCATTCTTATGTTCCTCCCTTTTTGTTTAGCTTCCGGCGCGCGCGAAAAAGTAAAGCCGCGCCAATCGTTGCTTGATAATTTTATCAATACATAATATGCACATATCCGCAGTTTTAGAACAAAAAATTATTGTAAATTACAAAATATGTGATAAAATGTTTATTAATTGACTGCGCAGAGGCAGAATTCAATGTATTAACATCCTACACTGATTATGTAGTAAAAAATAACGAAAAGTCACATTTTGGGGAGGTTTAAATGATTACCAATCGTGATGATGTAAGAAATATCGCTATAATAGCCCATGTTGACCACGGCAAAACAACGCTGGTTGACGAGCTTCTCAAGCAGAGCGGCACCTTCCGCGCCAATCAGGAGGTTGCGGAGCGCGTAATGGATTCAAATGACATTGAGCGTGAAAGAGGAATTACAATTCTTTCAAAAAACACCGCCGTACACTATAAGGACACCAAAATAAACATTATAGACACGCCCGGCCATGCCGATTTCGGCGGAGAGGTCGAGCGCGTTCTGAAAATGGTAAACGGCGTCATTCTCGTGGTGGACGCGTATGAGGGCGTTATGCCGCAGACCAAATTCGTTCTCCAGAAGGCTCTTGAATTAAATCTTGATTTAATTGTTTGTGTAAACAAAATCGACCGTCCCGAGGCAAGGCCTGAGGAGGTTGTGGATGAGGTGCTTGAGCTTCTTCTTGATTTGAACGCAAACGACAAGCAGCTTGACTGCCCGTTTGTTTTCGCGTCCGCAAGGGACGGATACGCCAGATACTCCATGGATACGCCGTCCGATTCCATGGAGCCTCTTTTTGAAACGATTATAAAAAGCATTCCCGCTCCGGAGGGTGACTCCGAAGCTCCGCTTCAGGTGCTTATAAGCACGATTGACTATAACGACTATGTAGGACGCATCGGCGTCGGCAAGGTTGACAACGGCGTAATCAAAACCAATCAGGAGGTTCTGATAGTAAATCACCATGAATCCGACAGGCGCGAGCGCGTGAAGGTCACCAAGCTTTATGAGTTTGAGGGACTTAACAAAATCGAAGTAAACGAGGCAGGCATCGGTTCTATCGTCGCCATATCGGGTATAAGCGACATAAAAATCGGCGACACAATCTGCTCGGTGGACAATCCCGACGCTATTCCGTTCCAGAAGATTTCCGAGCCGACCATCTCAATGAATTTCATGGTAAACGATTCGCCTCTGGCAGGTCAGGAGGGTAAATTCGTCACCTCCCGCCATCTGCGCGAGCGTCTTATGCGCGAGCTTAACACCGACGTAAGCCTGCGTGTGGAGGAAACCGACAATACCGACTGCTTCAAGGTATCCGGGCGCGGCGAGCTTCATCTCTCCGTCCTCATAGAAAATATGCGGCGCGAGGGCTACGAATTCGCCGTGAGCAAAGCCGAGGTCATATACCATTACGACGAGAGGGGGCACAAGCTTGAGCCTATGGAGGCGGCGTATATAGACGTTCCCGAGGAATGCTCCGGAACCGTAATCCAGAAGCTCAGTATGCGCAAGGGCGAGCTTGCCGGAATGGCTCCGATAAACGGAGGCGCAACCAGACTTGAATTTTCGATTCCCTCAAGGGGACTTATCGGATATACGAACGAATTTCTCACCGACACGAGAGGAAGCGGCGTAATAAACACTATTTTTGACGGCTACGCTCCTTACAAGGGCGACATTCAGTACCGCAAGCAGGGCTCGCTCATAGCCTTTGAAAACGGCGAGGCGATTACGTACGGACTTTTCAACGCGCAGGAGCGCGGAACTCTTTTTATCGGACCGGGAGAAAAGGTTTACGGCGGCATGATTGTAGGCCAGACCGGACGCGCCGAGGACATAGAGGTCAATGTGTGCAAAACAAAGCATCTGACCAACACCCGCTCCTCAAGCGCTGACGACGCTCTCCGTCTTGTTCCGCCGAGAATCTTAAGTCTTGAACAGTCTCTTGAATTCATCGACACGGACGAGCTTTTGGAGGTAACCCCGAAAAACTTAAGAATCCGCAAAAAAATACTGGATTCCACGGCGAGATACCGCGCCAAGAAAAACGGTTAAATACAAAGGAGCCGCAATTTCCCCATTGCGGCTCCTTTTTTATAACAACTACTCCCCCCCGTCAACCCGCCTCAGGCGGTTTCCCTCCTGAGCGTTTCGACCGTATTGTCATGTCTTATTTTGCTCATTGAATAAAGCATTGTGGCGAAAACGACTATGAATACGCTTCCGATAGCAATCGCTATACTGCTCCACGGCATCATAAAGCCCATATCAATTCCCATATCCATTGAACGGCTCATAAGCCAGTTCAGAAATATCGCCACGGGCAGACCGTATACCGTACCCTTAATGCCGTACAGCAGACATTCGTAATTCATCATACGGTTGAAGCCCTTTTTGGTCATACCCACCGACTTAAGCATCGCAAACTCCCTGCGCCTCAAGCCCACATTGGTGGATATTGTATTAAACACGTTTGCAAGAGAGATAAGCGAAATCAGCACGATGAAGCCGTACGAAAATACCTTGATTATGGTAACTAACGCCCGTGTAACCTTCTCCTCGTCCGCCCTGTTGTAAACGTAAATTCCCGTTACACCCAGCTCCTCAAGGCTTTGTATGATATCGTCATAGCTTTCCGAGGGATTGTCGGATTTCATATAAAAGGTCGTGTCGATTACGGTATAGTCCTCCCCAAGAACCGTTTTTATCGCGCTGTAGGGATACATAAGATTAACATAAATACCGTAATTGGTCTCATCCACACACATAGGAACCTTATCCGCATATGCTCCGACTGCTCTTTGAACCTTTACCTCCTCGCTTTCTTTTGTCTCTTCGTTGTATACATAATTTATTATCTCAACCGTTTCCAGCGATTCCTTGAGAAGCCTGACAGGAAAAAATTTATTTCCGTTATATAATGCTGCGTCGCAGTAAACCACAGCGGCAGGATTCTCCGTATCCATAAGCCTGTCTGCGTCAAGATCGTTTGCCTCAAGATACTCGGCATACTTTGAATCCTCAATAAATATATACCGTGCCGAAGTTACATACTCATCATCCTGAATCTGCTCGGCAATTATTTTCCAGCTTTCCTCCGGTACGACCTTCTCGTTCAGACTTATAGATTCATAACAATCGTCGTAGCTGTAAAGGATTTCCGTAACTCCTTTGGCATTTCCGAAAACCTCCTTCGCCTGTTCAAACGAAAATGCGCTGTCCGTTCCATTGAATCTGTACCGGCTGTACACATCGTAATTATACTGGTTCGCCGCCGCGTTCACGCCCCTGCTCATATATCCGCAGAAGCCCGATGCGGAAATAAAAAGCACAATACTCATGAAAAGCGATATTACGGTTGCGCGGTATCTTTTTTTATTGCGCTTAAAATTCTTGCTCGCAAGCATCCCCTCGAATTTAAAAAGCTTATAAGTGATTCCCCATGTTCTTACGCTTCTTGTGCTTACTCTTACGTCCTGACTCTGCTTTATCGCTTCAATAGCCGGCTTTCTCGCCGCTCTTTTGGCGGGAATATGCGCCGATATAAGCACGGTTATCAGGCATATAACGGACGAAACCAGAACAGCCCACCATTTCACATGGATTGTGAATCTGACATTTGAACCCGTAGGCAGCATCAAATCAAAAAGTCCGCCTATCGCCTTAA
>JAAVHB010000133.1 GCA_014799955.1 Butyrivibrio sp.
ATGACTTAATGAAGCATAGGGTGTATTTTGTCTGTTGAAGGAAAAGAGGCAGTTATGGAAGCGATAAATACTGAGGCAGTGAAGTGGATAGCGGAAAGATACTGCAAGATTAAAGACGAGTTGGATATGTATGGGGATTATGTCAGTGAAACATTAAATTCAAACATAGATGCTCTTGTTGTATCTTCCCATACGATGACGGATGATTACCGCAATGAGATTGAAAGGTTTATCCGAAGCTCAATAGACAGAGAAAAATGTTATCAGGCGGTGTTTTTATATTCGGCAGCGCTTGCGGTTAATTACAGCCGGGAGATATTTGAGGAGTTTGTGCGTTATGTGACGGACACTGGGAGCTTTAGAGCTAACACGAGATATTTTCTTTACTGTCAGCTGCAAACGCTTATGTTTGTACATTCGGGAAAGCTTGAGTCGGACGGGAATAAGCATCTTATCTGGCAGCTGCTGGAGAATACCGTGCGGGAGTTTGAACGTGAATTTGCGGATATGCTTGAGCCTATACCGGCAGAAGAACTCGACGGAAGCTTTGCGCTTATATTGACGGATCAGCTGTTAGGGCAGAATCACGGACCGACAAAGACTGCGCTTGAGCGCGCTAAAACCATTATAACGCAGCTAAAAAAACAGACGATGCTGATTAATACTGCCGAGTGCCTGTCGCAGAGAGGAAAAATACTATTTTACGGTGTAAACAATGCCCGCTATATCGAGCAGTACGGGCAGGAAGACAAAATTATCTGGAACGGCTGCGCAGTGCCATTCTTTCAGTGTGACAATAATATGCCCAATTACCGCGATATAGCTATGCTGCTTACGTTGGTAAGGGACCGAAAGCCGTCGCTTGTTATAGATATCGGAGGCAGCAGTATTGTGTCCAACCTGATAAACCGCATGATACCGGTGCTGTCAATAGGACTCTGTCCGTCTGATTTGGCTCCGACAACAGCTATATGTCAGGTCCTGAGCCGCGAGCTTAAGACGGAGGATGTTGAACTGCTGAGTTTCTTTGGGAAAACGGAAAAGAATGTTATTCGCAGCGTGTTTACGAGCGAACTGCGAGTTCAGACCGCGCAGGTGAGCCGCGAGGAATTGGGGATTCCGAAAGACAAGTTCGTGCTTGTTTCAGTCGGAAGCCGTTTGAATGAGGAAATAGACAGCGCATTTGCGGATATGCTCAATAAAATTGAGTCAGATGATATATGCGTTGTATTTATTGGTCCGTTTTCGCGGTATGAGGAATTTTGCCGGGATAATCCGAAGCTTAAGGATAAGCTGATAAGTTTAGGACGGAGAAATGATGTTTTGGCGTGTCTGGAAGTGTGCGATTTGTATGTCAATCCGTACAGAAAGGGCGGCGGAACCTCAGGAGTTGAGGCACTGTATAAAGGCGTGCCTGTATTGACCGTTGATTACGGAGATGTGGCTGTTAATGCCGGAGAGGATTTTACGGTCGGCTCTTATGACGAGATGCCGGAATTGATAATGAAATATAAGAACGACGGTGATTTTTACAAGGAACAGTCAGATAAGGCAAAGGCCCGTTCAACGGTACTTCTGGACGGAGAGCATGAATTCGTGAAGATAATCGGCGAGTTTGAGAAGCGTTGTTTGGAAAATAATTGGTAAAGGAGTAAGGTCTGTGAATATTGCGGTTATTCCGGCGAGAAGCGGCTCAAAGGGATTAAAGGACAAAAATATACGCGAGCTTGGAGGCAAGCCGCTGTTGGCTTATTCCGTCGAAGCGGCGCTGAAAACGGGCTTGTTTGATACGGTACATGTATCTACCGATTCTGCCGTATATGCGGATATAGCGCGAAGGTACGGCGCGGATGTTCCGTTTATGCGGACGGACGAGCTTTCTTCGGATAATGCGACGACATGGGATGCGATGAAGTATGTGCTTAACGAGTACGGTAAATTGGGTAAGAGCTTTGAGACGATTACGGTGCTTCAGCCGACCTCGCCGCTCAGAACGGCAGCCGATATTTCAGAGGCGTTCCGTTTTTTTGAACTCAAAAAAGCCAATATGATTTCCTCGGTCTGCGAGATGGACCATTCGCCTCTCTGGTCAAATGTTCTTCCCGCGGATTTGTCGATGGAAGATTTTGAAAAAGAGGAGCTTGCTTATATGCCGAGACAGACGCTCCCCACCTATTACAGGGAGAACGGGGCGATTTATATCTTACGGACAGAGCACCTTTATAACAGCAGAAACATATATAAAAACGGCTGCTACGCTTTTATAATGGATAAGAAAAAATCCATAGATATTGACGACGAATTTGACTTTATGCTTGTCGAGGCAATATCGGGTTTAAACGGAGAAGAATGATTATGAGTAAGAAAATCATGGCGGTTCTGGACAGCAGGGCGGAATACGGGTTACTTAAAAATACCTTCCATGCTATTCAAGCTTCCCCGGAGCTTGAGCTTTATATAGTGGTGACGGGAGCGCTCCTGTCAAAGAAATACGGATATGCCGTAAATGAGATTAAAGAGGACGGCTTTGAGATATGGGCGGAGCTTCCCCTGAATGATATTTCCGGGGACGAAACGAGGATTCCTGCGGAAATGGGCAATTTGATGCTTGGTCTGTCGGAGGAATTCGTGAGAAATAAGCCAGATATTCTGCTTTTGCTGGGCGATAGATATGAAATGCTTGCGGCTGCGGCGACGGCGACGGCAATGCATATACCTATTGCGCATATTTCGGGCGGTGAAAGCACTGAGGGCGCGATGGATGAACAAATAAGGCACGCCGTTACGAAAATGGCGCATATTCATTTTCCGGGAGCCTCAGTATATGCGGATAATATCAGGAAAATGGGCGAGGAGGACTGGCGGGTATTTGATGTCGGAGACCCCGGAATAGAGAACATCAGGCTTACTGAGCCTGTGCCGAAGGCTGAGCTGGAGAAGCAGCTGGGTATTAAAATTGATAAAAAAACTCTGCTGGTGACATATCACCCTGTAACCCTGGAAAGGGCGGACCTTGAAAGACAGATAGACAATCTGGTAGGAGCATTGTCAGGATATGCGGGAACAGTTATAATAACCTATCCCAATTCGGACGACGGCAGCGCTCTGATTATAGATAAGTGGAAGAAATTTGCCGAGGGGAATCACTCGGTATGCCTGATAGAGAGTCTTGGAAGCCAACGGTATTTAAGCGTAATGCATTATTGCGGAGCGGTTGTCGGAAATTCGTCAAGTGCGATTGTTGAGGCTCCTTTTTTAAAGCTGCCCGTGGTAAATATCGGAAACAGGCAAAAGGGCAGGCTTATGGCGGACAGTATAGTATGCTGCGGTTACGGACGCAATGAAATAGAGACTGCCATAAAAAAGGCGCTCAGCCGTGAGTTTGCGGAAACGGTAAGCAAATCCAAAAGCCTGTACGGAGAGGGAAATACCGGCGCCGAAATAGTAAGGGTGCTTGAGAATATTGAGCTTGGAGAAAAGATTTTAAAGAAAAAGCTTTGCTGGGGTGAGTAAATATGAGCGTATATATTATAGCGGAGGCGGGTGTGAACCATAACGGCAGTCTTGAAACAGCCAAAAGACTTGTGGATATGGCAAAAGAATGCGGAGCGGACGCCGTTAAGTTTCAGACCTTTAAAGCAGAAGAAAGTACAGGAGTTAAGGCTCTCAAAGCAGAATATCAGCAGGTAAACGATAAAACGCAGGAATCACAGTTTGACATGATTAAGAAGCTGGAGCTTCCTTTTGAGGATTTTGCGGTGCTCAAGAAATACTGCGCGGAGAAAGAGATTGATTTTATTTCGACACCGGACGGTTTGGAAAGCCTTAAATGCTTATTGGATATTAATGTGTCAAGGATAAAAATCGGCTCTACGGAGGTTACGAACGCCCCGTTTCTTAAGGATATTGCCCGTTGCGGCAAGCCTGTTATATTGTCAACGGGAATGAGTACACTGGGAGAGGTTGAGAAGGCAGTCGATATATTACAGGAAAACGGAGTGAGCGGACTGGAGCTTATGCACTGTACGACGGATTATCCGACGGAGTTTGAGGATGTGAATTTAAGGGCGATGCTGACATTGCGCGACGCGTTTAAGGTTCCGGTGGGCTACTCCGACCATACGCCGGGTTTTGAAGCAGCTGTAGCGGCAACGGCAATGGGAGCGGTTGTTATAGAAAAGCACATAACGCTTGACCGGAATATGCAGGGACCGGATCACAGGGCGTCGATGTCTCCGAAGGACTTTGCGGAATATGTGCGCCATATAAGGAATACGGAGCTTCTTTTGGGGGACGGCAGAAAGAAGCCGACGCCAAAAGAAAAAGTTATGATGCAGCAGGTGCGCCGAAGCGTTTTGGCGGCTCGGGACCTGAAGGCGGGGACGGTGTTGGATGAGGATATGCTTTGCGTGAAGCGTCCCGGAACAGGCATAGCGCCGGACTTTATTCCGATTATAAAGGGACGTCGGTTAAAGAGAGATATAGCCATGGAAGAACCGATAAGCTGGGACGATGTGTAAAGGAGCCGTAATATGGTTATTGGCAGTAACGATGAACTTTGGGATAAGTATTTCAGCAGACTCCCAAGAGAAAAACAGGACATTTATTTTGCGAGACAGTATTGCGGATTGTTGGCTTGGTTAGAGGGCGGTATCGCCGAGCTTTTCGTTTATGAGGAGGACGGCGGCTTTGTCATGTATCCGTACATTAAAAGACGGATTGACGACGAGAGCCTGTGCGGCGAATATTATGATATAGAAACTCCCTATGGGTATGGCGGACCGATTGAAGGCGGCAGGGAGCAGGAAATGTTCGATAATTTTGAGAAAGCTTTCCTTTCCTACTGTGCAGAGGAGAATATAATTGCGGAATTTGTACGTTTTCATCCTCTTTTAAAGAATGAGAGCTTGTTTAAAAACGGAATAGATGTATTGCATAACCGCATTACGGTATGGCTGGACCTGAAAAAGAGTGAGGATGAAATATGGATGCATGATATTTCCACCAAAAACAGAAATGTCATACGCAAATGCGAGAAAATAGGTCTTAAGGTCGAAATCAGCAGCGATTACGAGGAATTTGCACGGATTTACAATCAGACAATGGAAAGAGTGGAAGCGGGGGAGTTTTATTTTTTTCCTGACAGCTACTATCAAAAGATAAAGGGCGATTCTGATTATATACTGATGCGTGTGCGCATGGAAAATGAAACGCTGGCGTGCGCGATTTTTATGCGATGCGGCGATTATTTTCACTATCATCTGTCCGGAAGCAGAAGCGAGTTCCTGAAATTTTCTCCCAACAATATCCTGCTGTGGGAGGCGATTAAATATGCCAAGCGGCTCGGATGTACCGCAATGCATTTCGGAGGAGGTCTTACCGACTCCGAGGAAGACAGCCTTTTTCGGTTTAAGAGCAGGTTTTCTTCGGACTGCGCGGATTTTTATATCGGAAAGCGTGTGCATAACCGGCAAATCTATCAGATGCTGATTGATAAATGGGAGAAATCGCATCGTAAGAAGGCGGGAATATTGCTGCAATACCGAAGTCAGGAGTAAGAATAATGCAAAAAGAGTACGGGAGCAATTTCTGTGAGGAATTACAAAAGAGCGGCGGACTGCTTGAGGACTCGGACGGGCGGCTGTTTTTTGACAGCGGAAGAAGCGCGCTCCGTTACCTGCTGGATTTCCTCGGAGCGAGGATAGAGCGGGTGCTGCTGCCGCAGTATGACTGTGAAAGCGTGCTGGAGCCGTTTATTGAAAGGAATTATCGTATTTCTTACTACCCTGTGGACAGATATTTCAGACCGTGCGGCAAAGAGCTGAGACGGCTTGTGGAAAAAGAAAAGCCGCAGCTTATACTTGTTCAGGCATATTTCGGATTTGATACTCTGGCGGATGAACGGGATTTTTTGGCCGATATAAGAAAACAGGGAGTAACGGTAATTGAGGATATTACTCACAGCCTGTTTTTATCCTCTTTGAAAGATTGTTCTGACTATAGATTTGCAAGTCTGAGGAAATGGTGCGCAATACCGGACGGCGGAATTTTGCTCGGACCTCAAAAGCATTTTCCGTCTGTCAGTCCCGGTATGAGAGAAAATACGGAATTTGTGACGGAGCGCATTGAGGCTCAAAGGCAAAAAAGAGAGTATTTTGCGCGCGGCGACGGAGAAGCGCCTAAAGGCTTCATTGCCCTGTATGACAGGAGCGAAGCGCTTCTTGATATACAGAAGAACTATTATACTATGTCGCTCTATACCAGAGAGCGGATTGCGTCGCTTGAGCGCGAAAAAATAATATCGAGCAGGAGAAGCTGCTACGATGTTCTTAAAGGGGCACTCTCGCAGGTGCCGTATATTGAGATTATTTATCCTGATTTGCCCGAGAATGCGGTGCCGCTTTACTTCCCTGTTTATATAAGCCCTGATAAGCGTGACCGGCTTAGGCTTCGCATGAGGGAAAAGGGTATTTTTCTTCCCGTAATCTGGCCGCTTCCGACTGTTCTTGGAGAAACGGTTTCGGATGGGGTGAGAGATATTTACAATAAGATACTGGCGATTCCCTGTGACCAGAGATATACAGGTAAGGATATGCGTTTTATTGCGGACGTCATAAAACAGGAGATTGAGCTTTGCTGAAGAACTGTCAGGCAAATAATTTTTATTTTGAGGAGAAACGATATGAATAACGAAGAACAGAAATCAATGAAGCTTGTCGAATTTTTTCTGGAAAGTCCAAACGCTTTGGATACGCTTTCCAGACAGGATTGTAAAGACTTGCTTATGCTTGCCAGTATGACTGCGAAGGATACAAATGAGACGGAAATAAAAGGAAAATGCTATAGCTTACTTTATGAATGCTGTTTTCATATGGATTTGGATATAAAAGAAATGTGGAATATTTATTGTATATTGAATAACTGCTTGTTTCGCGACGCGAATATTCCTTTTAAAGGTCATTTGGATAAACTCTACCGTTTTATCTTTCTGAAAATTAAGGAATTACTGCCGGACACTTATGAGCCTTATGAAAATACATCCAGCAACCTTATAGTTATAACAACGGATCAGCTGATTGGAAGCAACCATGCCCCCACACGACGCGTTCTGGATTATGCGTACGCTATTGTCACCGAGCTGGGTAAAGCGGTTATGATTGTAAACGGCGCGGACTTGAACTTCTATCAATGCCATTGCCTGTTATACAGTGAAATATTTACTTTTAACGAGGAATTAAATGATATCAAGTATTTAAACTATAGGGGGGTAGAATTCCCGTTTATGCAGATTGGTGTGAAAATGCCTGACTTATACTGCATAAGAGAAGCTTTGGATGAGATATATAATCTGCGCCCCGAACTTGTATACAATATAGGAGGCTCTGAGCTTCTTGCAGATTTGTGTCAGATGTTTACCAAAACCTGCTGCTTTCCATGCAGTACAGATATAGCGGTAACTATGAGCAAATATATTTTAGTCGGAAGACCGCTTAACCATATGGATTCCGACCGCTTAAGCCGTCTTGAGGATTACCAGCAGACAATAGAAACGGTTGTAAATTATCGGCTTCCTAAATTTGATGAGAATATATATAAAAGAAGCGACTATAATCTTTCCGACTCAGACTTTGTCTTCGGCATAGTCGGAAACAGATTGGATGTTGAAATAACCGATTCGTTTATAGAGCTTATGAATCAATTGCTTTTCGATCTGGACGCGCATTTTTTGATTATAGGTAGGATGCTGAATCCCGAACGGATTCTGAAAGGGGTTTGTATGCCCGAAAGAATACATTTCACCGGACATATATCGTATGCCGCAGATGCCGTGAGACTGCTCGACGTATATCTTAATCCGTACAGAAACGGAGGAGGACGTTCAAGCTTTGAGGCTCTGGCTCAGGGAGTACCCGTTATTACATTTGCGTACGGTGATGTATATTATACCTGCGGCGATGAATTCGTTGTTGAGGATGACGAGGATTTTTTTGAAACGGCGTCCCGTTATATGACGGATTGCGGATACAGAGAAGAACAAAAGCTTCGCGGGCTTAAACGCGCCGAACGTCTGAGCAATATAGCTTTGACACAGAAAGAAGTACTGGATAAAATATTAAAATAAAGGAAAGAAGTATGGATAGTGTATTATTAACGGGAAGCGCCGGATTTATCGGCTTCCATGTCGCAAAAGAACTGCTGGAACGAGGGCATAAGGTCATAGGGTACGATAATATCAACGACTACTATGATATAAACATTAAAGAAAGCCGTCTTGCCGTCCTGAGAGGATATTCGGGTTTTACCTTCTATCGGGCGGACATATGTGACGAAGCTGCTTTGGAGGAGGTAATGAGGAAGCATCCGGACATTAACCGGGTTATTCATCTTGCCGCGCAGGCAGGAGTGCGCTACAGTCTTATTTGCCCCGAAAAGTATATCGAAAGCAATATTATAGGAACCTTCCGTATTCTGGAGCTGTGCCGTAAGCACGGAATCGGCAGCCTTATGTATGCCTCCTCAAGCTCGGTTTACGGCGACGCGGAGCAGGAGCTTTTGAGTACGGACTTAAGAACGGATAAGCCCATAAGCCTGTACGCCGCTACGAAAAAAAGCGATGAGGTTCTGGTTTACGCGTACTGCAATAATTATAAAATAAATGCCGTGGGAATGCGTTTCTTTACCGTGTACGGACCGTACGGCAGACCGGATATGGCGTATTTCGGTTTTACGGAAAAAATATTGCGGGACGAGCCTATTGAAGTCTATAATTTCGGGGAGCAGTACCGTGATTTTACATATATCGACGATTTGCTGACCGGGATAATGGGAATATATCAATATCAGACCGCGCTTGAAAAAAACACCGGCGATTACAGAATTTTTAACATAGGAAACGGAAATCCGGTAAAGCTTATGGCGTTTATAGAAACGATTGAACGCGTTATCGGGAAAACCGCGGAAAAGGTACTGATTGAGAGACGGACTGGCGATGTTACGGGAACCTACGCCGATATATCCGCTATGAAGGAGCTGTGCGGCTATACCCCCAGGACTTCTTTGGAAAAAGGAATCCGCGAGTTTTACGGCTGGTATCAGGAATATAAAAAGGAGAGCTGACATGAAAAAATACAAAGAAATGGAAAGAATCATAATTGATAAGGAAAGCATTGACGCCATTGAAGAGGATATTATCATCAGACGCGGCATAGAGCGCTATATGTATGTGCGGCAGTTCGTTTACGGAAATGTTCTGGATATTGCCAGCGGCGTTGGTTACGGAAGCTATCTTATGTCAAAAAATCCCGACGTAAAAACCGTGACCGGCGTTGATAAGAGCGAGCATGCGCTTGAAAACGCAAGAAACAGTTTTGATAAGGAAAACGTAAGGTTTGTACTCGGCTCGCCCGAAACGGTGACGGGAGATTTTGATATTCTGGTCTGCCTTGAAACCGTCGAGCATCTGCCGGATCCCAAGGTTTTAAAGGAAATGGTTGACCGATGCAATATTGACGAGGTGGTTATTTCATTCCCTCACAAAAAGACGACACATTATAATAAATACCATTTATGGGATTTTACACAGGAGGACATCTGCCGCATTTTCAATGATTTTGAATGCTACAGGGTATATGAGCTCCACGATTCGACAATTATGAATTTTGTACGAATCCGTAGGGAGGGATACACATATCCGCGCCGCTATTTCGGAGAGAAAAAGGAATAAATATGGAGCAGGAGCAGATTTTACTTAATCTTTTGAATATTGTTGAGGATTTGCAGAAAAAGGTTCTGCGGCTTGAGAGGGAAAACGCGGCTCTTGTGCGGGGGCAGGCGCAGCTTCTGGAATACGTGCAGATGAACCAGAGCGATGCGGAGCATTTTCGGGATAATGTCATATTCGAGCTTACGGATAACAGCGAGCCGGAGCGGACTTATTTTTTTCCAAAGATTGCACCGGGACAGGAGGCTATCGAGAGGATTGTGCGTGACGGCTGCTCAATGGCGAGGTTCGGCGACGGTGAATTCTCGGTTATCGCCGGGCGTATAAGGCACCGCTTTCAGACGGTGGAGGACGAAAAACTGGCGGCGAGGCTGCGGGAGGTTCTTAATTCGGACGACGGGCGGCTTCTGATAGGGCTTGCCAATAATTACGGGAATCTTGATAAATATACGGAGCAGGCGAAGCGGGAAATACGTTCTTATATGACACCGGAAATCCGGAAGGAGCATATGCTGCTTTTAAATACCGACAGGCAGTATTACGACGCTTATGTAACAAGACCCTACGTTATGTATGCGGACAATAAGACCGACGCGCCGGCAAAGCGTTTTGAGCAGCTTCAAAGGATATGGGATAAAAGAAAATGCGTATTTGTAGAAGGGAGCTGTACCGGACTGGGCGTAGGGAACGATTTGTTTGATAATGCACAGGAAATACGCAGGATTCTCGGCCCCGCGCAGGATGCCTTTACGGAGTACGACAGGCTGCTTGAGTGCTGTATGGAACAGGACAGAGACAGCCTTTTTCTGCTTGCGCTCGGACCCGCGGCCACGGTTCTTGCTTATGATTTGTGCAAAGCGGGTTATCAGGCAGTGGATGTGGGACATGTTGATCTGGAGTACGAATGGTTTCTCGGAGGAGAGGGCAGAAGAATGGCAGTCGGAGATAAATACAATAACGAGCTGCCGGGCGGACAGGAGCCGCTGCCTTTGGACTCGCCGGAATACAAGTCTCAGATTATCGCCGATTTTTCCTGACAGGGGATTGCTATGAATATATTATTTTACCGTTATAACAGCATATGTGAGCCGGACGTCATTTCCGTGTTAAGAAGGCTGGGACACAGGGTGGACGAGGTCACGGACGAAATGAGCAACAAGTCGCTTACGCCCGGGCAGCAGGTCAGGATTGTGAGGGCGGCTTTGACGGGAAGCGTCCGCTACGATTTGGTTTTTTCGATTAATTTTTTCCCCGTTGTGTCGGAGGTGTGCAATATTGTGAGGATTCCGTATGCGGGCTGGATAGTTGACAGTCCGGTTATGGAGCTTTATTCGCATTCAATCCGCAACCGGTATAACAGAATCTTTATGTTTGACATGGCTCTGTACGAGGAGTTTCACGGCGAGAACCCCGACGGGATTTTCTATCTGCCGCTTGCGTCCGATACGGTAAGACTTGACGGTGTAATCGGCTCGGTAACGGACGGTGAGCGTGAGCGCTTCAAGGCGGAGGTTTCGTTTATCGGCTCGCTCTATACCGAGAAATGCCCGTATAACCGTTTTGAGGGCAGGAACAAATACCTCAAGGGCTATCTTGACGGTCTTATCGAAGCGCAGCTAAAGGTTTACGGCTATAATTTTCTTGAGGAGTGCTTAAGCGACGAACAGGTTGAGGCGTTCAAAAGCGAGGTGCCGTTTTATGTTTTTCCGGAGAAATCCGAGCACAACGACAGGGCGGCAATGGCGCATCTCTACCTCGGCAATAAGGTGACGGAACAGGAGAGGCTGCGCCTGCTTAAAGCGGTTTCGGATAATTTCAGGCTGGATTTGTATACCGGCAGCGATGTTTCCATGCTGCCGAACGCCAATCACAGGGGTCTTGCCAAAACAATGACGGAGATGCCGGTAATTTTTAATCTGTCAAAAATAAATCTGAATTTTACCTCCAAGCCTATAAGAACGGGAATCCCGCAGCGTATCTGGGATATAATGGGAGCGGGCGGCTTTGTGCTCACCAATTACCAGAACGAGCTTGCGGAGTATTTTGAAATCGGGCGCGAGATAGAGGTTTTCACGGACGAGAAAGAGCTTTTGTATAAAATAGACTATTATCTTTCCCATGAGGATTTGAGAAAAGAGATTGCTGAAAACGGCTATGAAAAGGTAAAGAGACAGCACTCTCTGGAGCGCAGGCTCGGACAGCTTCTTGATATGGCTATGGGAAATAACGGGGCGGCGCAATGAAAATTCTTACCTACAGATGGAAAGCGTATAATCACAGGGATATCATTAACTGCCTTGAGGGCAGGGGGCACAGTATAGACGAGATAAGCGGCGAGCTTGCGAGCTTTGAGGCTGACACGGAATTTGAGGAAAGACTCGGCGCCGCGCTTGACGGCGGAAAATACGGTTTGGTATTTTCCGTAAATTATTTTCCTCTTATATCCGACGTGTGCCAGAAATACAAAGTGACATATGTTTCGTGGTGCTGCGACAGCCCGATTTCCACGATGTACCATCAGTCCGTTTTTAATGAGGTCAACAGAATTTTTACCTTTGACAGGCTTGAATGGATGACGTTTAGGGATATGGACGCGCCGGTGTACTATCTGCCGCTGTGTACGGATCCGGACAGGGCGGATAAGGCTGTAGCGGGGGTGGCGGGAACTGGGTATAATGCGGACATTTCCTTTGTGGGGAGTATGTACAACAAAAACAGCTATGACGAGATATACGGACATCTGCCGGAATATTTCAGGGGATATTTTGACGCGGCGATAAGACTGCAAAAGAACGCGTACGCCGACTGTCTTCTGGACGATTTGCTTGACGGAGGAACGCTTGCGGCGCTGGACAGATATTTTGTGGTAGATAAGAGCGAACGCTCCTTCAGCGATTTGTCGCTTGCTTTCTCGACGACGGTTCTGAGCTATAAAATAGCGCAGGCGGAGAGGCAGGAGCTGATAGCCGATTTGTCGCGCGCGCATCAGGTCAATGTCTACACCGACGATGAGGACGCGGACTTTATCAGGGCGAACAACTGCGGACTGGTTGACTACTGGGAGGGCGCTCCGAGGGTGTTTAACCGCTCGAAAATAAATCTGAACCTTACTTTGAGAAGCATAAGAAGCGGCGTTCCGCTGCGGGTGTGGGATATTCTCGGCGCGGGCGGCTTCTGCATAACCAATTATCAGGCGGAGCTTCCTATGTATTTTGTAAACGGGGAGGATTTGGTCTGGTTCAAAAGCCGCGGAGAGCTTTTCCGTCTTATAGATTATTATCTCGAGCATGAGGATGAGCGCAGACGGATTGCCGAAAACGGTTACAGAAAGGTTAAGGAATTCCATGACTATAAGAGCCGCATGGATGAAATCGCGGAATATGTTCCCGGATTTTAAGGAGGAGAGTGTCCCAAAAGTCATAAAATGACTGAGGGACTTTCCTCTTATTTTTTGCAAACCATTTCTACCTTATCAATTGGGAGAAGAAAAAATGGGAGAATCCATATCTATCAGACCACCTGCCCTATACCCCGGAAACAGACAGTTTTGTCTGCCGCAACGGAAAGTGGTTGGGACATGTGGGAAAACGCAAATATGTTACAGAAGCAAGGTATGAAACCACACGGGATTATTACCGGTGTGAGGACTGCGTTGACTGTTCTTATGCAATAGAGCGAAGCGAATTTTTGTCATATTACGGCGAAACCGGTAAGGCGTCATTTGTGACGACGAGGTGACAGGTGGTATATCTTATGTAATAGTAGGCGTAGAGAAACTCTTGGTTAAAAGTACAGCAGGAGTAAAAGACGTATTATATATTATAAATGCGAATGATAGAATATAAAATAAATATTGACTATAAATAGAATAAAGATTATTATAAAAATAAACAAATATTAGCGATTTATTGATATGAATTTTTCACACATATACTATAATAAAATCAAGCCGCGATTTTGTGTAACGAAAAATAAATAAGAAAAGAGAATTTTGAATGAGAGGAAAAATGTTTCGCAAAATTTTGAGTGTCTGCTTGATTGGTATGTTTATTATGTGCGGGAATATTACTGTTAGGTCGGATGAAGGTACAATGCCAACAGCATCTGACGGGCAATCACAGAACCTGTCCTTGCCCGACGAAGACAGACCGGAAGCTGTTGCATCGGAGCTGGTGGAAGAGCAAAAACATATTGCAAGGCTTTATGATAAAGAAGCTGAGCTTGACACGGTTATTTTTGCAAATCAGGACGGAACGGAAACCGCATACATATTTGATGAAGCGGTAAAATATCTGAATAGTGATGGGATTATTACAGATAAAAGCAATAAGCTGTATAGTACAGGGGAAACAAATTACGCCTATATTAACGAAGATAACGATATACAGACGTCATTCCCCATCCGATTAAGTGCGGACGCCGGAGTAAATCTAAGCTATGGAGAATACTCTCTTGTTATGTACCCTGTTGGCAGCTCGGATGCTTCCGCAGCAAAGGCCGTTGAGAATGAGGAAGAATATGTGTATTATGACAACACGTTTGGGCAAGGGACGGCGCTGCGATATAAGACAACATTTTCAGGATTTAAAGAAGACATTATTCTCTATGATAATGTGAGAAATGAGTTTGATTTCATAGTTGAATGCGGTTCCCTTATTCCCATGCTGGAGAATAACACGGTTGTTTTTACAAATCCTGATACGAACGAAGTCGTTGCTATGTTTGATCCGGTTTTTGTCCATGACAGTTACATAGGCGGAGATGATGGTTCTTCACATGGCACATGGGATAACACGACTGCCTTAAATCCGCTTGAAGATGGGAAATACAAGATAACGGTTACCGCCAATGAGGAATTCCTTAGCAGTACTGATACGGTGTACCCGGTATATATTGACCCAAGCGTTACCGTCACTGCCACGGGAAGCGGTACAGGGAAAACCATAGTCGATACGCCAATCTACAATGGAGCCGGTGCAATAAATATCACGTCAGGAGCGAATCCGACTGCGGTGGTGGGATACGTCGGGACGCTGAACGTGGTTCAATACGGTGCAGGAAGGCTTTTAATGAAATTCCCCGGACTAATGAGCAAATCCTTTATGCAAAGCCAGAATTATATCATAAATTCTGCCAGTTTATATATGAAGGACATATCCGGAGGCGCCACATCCGCAATAATCGGGGCATATATTTACACTGGCCCCGCATGGACGGAATCCGCTACATACAGCGACGCCATATGGGATGGTGTTTATAAAAAAGAAGGGCGATTGCAGCCCGTTTCAAAATGTACATTTTCATCTCCAAACTCTACAACGGGAAAATTTGATATTCTTGAGGCGGTAAGGTTCTGGCAATCAAACCCTTCATACGGCGAAAAGGGAATTATGCTACGGGCTTGGACGAGTGAATATGATGTGAATTATTCTAAATCGCTTTGTACCTCGGAGGGCAGCACAAAGCCATATCTGAGCGTGACATACAGCAGCAGGACTGTTGCAAATAATGCAATGATGGATCGGGGCGTTTCTTCTAAGACGCTCACGGTAAAGCTTATCGGACAAGACGCAATGGCGACTTGGCAGCCGTTAATACAGAGCTCCCGTTCGGCATGGAATAATTCTAAAGCAAAAACGAACATCAGTTTAACGACTAGCGGTTCGTCAAATTATACAATAGAGATTGTCAATCTCTCCAGTAAAACGTGGTATGGGCTGACAACCCCGGTCAAAGGGTCCAATGGTTTCACTACTTCCGCGACAATTCAAATCAATAAAGCTACAACGGGTAATAAGTCTGATAATTTCAAACGCAGTACCATTACGCATGAATTCGGCCATCTGTTTTGGTTGGATGACAACCCGGAAACAGCGGACTACAGCTTGATGCTGCATGGTAGGGACAGGGAACTGATCTATACGCCTCAGATGATTGATATTTATCATATGGATCAGAAATACTGATGCTAGTTAAATTAAATGAAAAGAAAGGATGTGTGGACTATGAAAATCAAATTATTAATGATTTGTTTTTTCGTTGTGATTATGTTATCGGGGTGTTCGGGAAAAACGGATATGCAGAATGACAGTACTTCTGTCGTGGCACAGGAAACAACCCTATCGTTGGGAGAAATGAATGTGCAATATATGGATATGTACGCAGACTGGCCGGCTTATAAAAATGCAGATGAGCTTTTGAATGCTGGAAATATAGTTGTCATAGGTAAAGTCACGGGGATTTCGTTTCAAGTACTTGATATGCAAACCGGATTACCTCCTACGGAAGATTCTGAGCAGAGATATTGCTGTTTGCATGCAATTTATGATGTTGAAGTTAATACATCATATAAAGGCAATACGGACGGTAAACTCCAATTTGCCGTAGAAGGGGGAATAAAAGAGAAATATTTAGAAGAACAGCTTGCGGCGATTGCCGGTTATGATGAGGAGAAAATTCCTGTTATGGCAGGGATGCCGGAAAAAAATATCGGAGATACCTATTTGTTTGTGCTTTATCAATATGAGGATGCCATACCAACTCTGGTTAACCCGGAACAGGGAATTTATAAGATTGATGACCCGTTAGAGAAAGATATATACTCCTATGTTTCGCCCAAAGAGATTATATCCTATTTTGGGGAAGATGAGTGGACGGCGTTTATTTCCGAGTATGATTCTGCAGAATAAACAAGCTGCTTATACCATACAAAATCAAAAAGACAGCGTAACGGTAGGAATTCTTTTACGCTGTCTTTTCAATCCCTGATAATGCTAAAACCAATAGCCGGCAACTTTTATTATGCTCTTTCAGGCCGGTCCGATAAAGGCTGTTGGTCGTTCCGAAAATTTCATTTACGTGGAACTGACTAAGTAAAGATAGAATATGTATCCGGTGTTTTTTGACGAAAAAGCACATTTTAGGGGAATATAAAGAGAGGATGCCCCTCTTTATGCCTTAAATCAATCATAGTTTTGGGACGTCCTCTTCTTTAATTTCTGGGGCGTGTAAATCCCTCGCCCATAACCTCGCTGACGCGGTTTACAATCATAAAGGCGTTCGGGTCAAGTTCCTTGACGATACGGTGTATTTTAATAATTTCCCTGTTGGATACGACGGAGAGCAGCATTTCGGTGTCTTTTTCAAGGTATCCGGTGCGGCTCTGAACCATCGTAACGCCGCGGTCAAGCTCCGCAAAAATAGAATCGCGGATTTTGAGCGTGTGCGGGCTTATAATTTTAACCTGCATCATTGTTTTGCCGATGAGCTGGAATTTATCGATTACTATGGAGTAAATAAGCACGAGAACCACACCGTAAAGCACGTTGTCTCCGAAATTCCATATTGCCTGAAGAAAAAGCACGATTATATCCATGACGTATATCATTGTCGATAAGGGAAGCCTCAGATATTTGTGAACAACCAGCGGGGGAACATCCATACCGCCGCTCGAGGCGCCGGCACGCAGCACAATCCCTACGCCCGCTCCGATTAAAAGTCCGCCCATAACGGTGCAGAGAAAAATATTCTCGGTTATAATATATCCGGCAGAAACGCGTTCTATAAGCCATATGGCGGCAGGATAGCATAAGGAGCTTAAAATGGTGGTGGCGGCAAATTGCTTGCCCAGCAGAATCAGTCCGGTTATAAGCATCGCGATATTGAATATAAATACAAAGGCGGAAACCGGAATTCCGCTTATTCTGTGAACGAACAGTCCGAGTCCGGAGGTTCCTCCCGTGATAAGTCCCGACGGAACGACAAAAAGAGTAAAGCCGGCTGCATCTATAATGTTGCCGGCTATAATCATCAGTATTTTCACAATGAACATACTTTTCTTTTTCATAATTTTATCCTCACCAAACAATGTAAATATATCAGATTTCGGCGGCAATTTCAATAAATATGTGACCTTTTTTCCAAAAAAACTCTCTATATTATCAGAATGATTTTGGGAGCTTTAAGGTGGATAAGGAAAGTACCGACAAAATAGCGGCGGCATACAGCCGTATGTATTCCGTATTGTATAACGCCGCGTTTTCGCGGCTTCATGACAGAGATATTGCCTGTGACCTGGTGAACGATGCTTTCGTGGAGGTGTTAAGACACAGGCGATGGTGGTGCGCGCAGAAATGCTCCGTACAGGATAAATATCTTCAAGCTGCCTGTGAAAGGCTCTGCGGCGCTTATCTTCGTAAAGAGCGAAAACACTTTTACATATCCTATGATGAAAAAAAGGAATCGGGCGCCGCCGAAGGCGGAATCGCGCTTGCGGAGCTTAGGCAAAGCCTTGATAAATGCATGGAGCTTCTTGACCCCGTGGAGCGCAGGCTCATACGAGGGAAGTATTTTGAAAACTACGGCACAAAACAGCTTGCCGCGCTTATCGGGATAAGCGAAGCCAATGTGCTTCAAAGACTTGTCAGAGCCAGAAGGAGGCTTAAGGCAATTTTTGAGCGCTGCGGGATAACGGAAGAATTAATCTCTTCTGAATAAATCCCTTGTATATATCCTGTCCTTGACGTCGTTAAGTTCATTATCATATCGGTTGGCGACAATCAGGCTTGACTGCTGTTTAAACTGCTGTAAATCATTGACAATTAAGCTTCCGAAAAAATAGCTTCCGTCCGGCAGGGAAGGCTCATATATGATTATTTTTACGCCCTTTGCCTTAAGGCGCTTCATAACGCCCTGTATGGAGCTTTGGCGGAAATTATCCGACTTGCTTTTCATTACAAGCCTGTAAATGCCTATAACTGTTGAATTCTCGCTTGGGGTGCTGTATTGGTTGTCGGAATCATACATATGGTAGCCCGATTTTTTGAGAATCTGAGCCGCGATGAAATCCTTTCTTGTCGTGTTGCTCTGTACGATTGCCTCAATCAAATTGTTGGGCACGTTATCGTAATTTGCGAGAAGCTGTTTGGTGTCCTTGGGAAGGCAGTAGCCGCCGTATCCGAACGAGGGGTTATTATAGAAATCCCCTATTCTCGGGTCTGAGCACACGCCCTTGATAATTGTGCCGGTATCCAGCCCCTTCAGTTCCGAATATGTATCAAGCTCGTTGAAATACGCGACGCGTAGCGCGAGGTAGGTATTTGAAAAAAGCTTTATTGCCTCCGCTTCCGTGCATCCCGCGTATAAAACGTCGATGTTTTCCTTTAACGCCGACTCGCAGAGCAGCTCTCCGAATTTTTCAGCCTTTATTCTGAGATTTTCATTGTCCGAATCAAAGCCGAGTATTATTCTTGAAGGATACAGGTTGTCGTATAACGCCTTTGTTTCCCTTAAAAATTCGGGCGAGAATATTATGTCCAAATCCCTGTATTTTTCACGCATTTTTTTCGTGAAGCCTACGGGAACCGTGGATTTTATGATAACGGTGGATTGTCCGCCGGAGGAATTTACGGTTTCTATTATCTCTTCTACGGAGCTTGTGTCAAAAAAATTCTTTTCCGAGTCGTAATTTGTCGGGGTGGCAATAACCACATAGTCGGCGTGTTCAAAACAGGCTTTGTCATCCGTTGCCGTGATATTCAAAGCCTTGGTTTTAAAATACTCCTCTATATATTCGTCCTGAATAGGCGAGCATCTTCTGTTAATCATTTCGATTTTGCTCTGAGAAATATCATAGGCGGTAACCTTGTTTTTCTGAGCGAGCAGCACTCCCAAAGAAATTCCAACATATCCCATGCCGGCGATAACTATATCGGTCATTTGTAATCTCCTTTAGCATAACGTAAGTGTCAAAATACACCATTGTAAATTTATCTACTGCTAAAATTATACCACAAGAGGCGGTCTTTCACAATAAAAGACTTGAGGGATGACAGTCCTGTTTTTGAACAAAAAAAGAGAACAGCGCGCTGTTCTCTTTTTCTATCCTATAAAGCTTTGGGATACCGTTTTTTAGCAATATCCGTTGTACATCATGCCCGTGTACATTGACGTCGTGTAGGGGTCAACGCTGGGACGGAGAGGATGTCTGTAGCTCACTATTGATTTGTTGATGTATTCCATCGGATTAATCATTATTGATTTGGCTTTACTCTGAAGGGCATTTTTGAATTTGCCTATCTGGGAAAGCGTGTTAATCAAATCGCCCTCGTCCGAGGAACGCCGCAGTATGCCGTCGTCCACCTTTATAAGTCCGTCATCGCCTACCGAAAGTCCGTTGGCGCTCAGTACGTCGTTATAATTGGCGGCGATAGCTGTCAAATCGCCGTAAAGCCGTTTACTTCCTATGCTTGAACCTTCTTTGGCAAGAAGAGTCAATCTGTTATAGTTGTCGGCAAGCTCGTGAAGACCGTCCACAAGAGAGTCCAGGTTTTGCTTAAGCCCTACCTTCACGGTTTCACCGTCGGCGTTTACATCCTTAAGAGTGACTGAAAATTCCCTGTCAACCGTAAATGTGTTGGAGGATGAAACCTTGGTCTCGCCGTTTAATTCAAATACGGCGTTGGAAGGGTACATACTTGTATTGTTAAGTCCGAAAGCCTCAACCGCTCCGGCTAACGCCGTCCTGTCCTCGGAATCGTCTGTCACGGTGAAAATAACCGGCTTGTCACCCACGCCCGTCATATTCGAGGTGAGTGCGAGTGAAGTACGTCCGTCAGCATTGGTATTGACCGCGGCCTTTAATCCGATATTGGATTTATTGATAAGTCTTGCAAGCTTGTTCTGTATGTCGCGGTTGTTCTCGCCGTCTTTTACCGAAAACTGCAATTCGTATGTAATTGATGAAATATTAACATCGAAGGAATATGTTCCGCTGAAAAGATTGCGCGCTCCGGGGCTTAAATACTTGCCGATGTTCACCTGAGGGGAGGCAAGCTGCTTTACCGACAGCTCAAACTGCTTTGAGGCTCCCGCCGAGGTGTTGTCGCCGATATATTCCGCGGAAAGCACGTCGTTGTTGCTGGATTGGGCAATGCTCTTGAAAGTCATGCTGCCGCTCTCGGCGTCAGTTAAGTCTGCCGCTATCTCGGAAAGGCTCTTGGCGCTTTCCTTAATGTCGATGGCACGCTTCTGAACAGCCTCCGGATTGTCTATTTTGTAGAAAGGGCTGAATCTGTTAATCTTAACAATATTATTATAGATGTCTTTGAGTTCGCTTTTTTTATGGGCGTTGTGCTTGGAATACGGACGCATTCCATACTCCGCCATATAATAAGAGTAGACGTTGCTAATCATAACAGTTCACCTCCTTGTCTGCTTATGATTAAGAAATCCTGATAAAAATCCATTTTTACTATTACATTATATTACACGAAACTGAGTTTGTCACCCTTTTTTTGGAAAAAATACATAAAAAAACAATGTGGCGCGCGGGCTTGAAAACAATGAGTTCATGGGCTATACTGAATATCAGATTGGAAGATAACGGAGCCAGGCCGGAACAGCTGTAACCTTGACCGGTATAAGAGGAGAATGCCGTATGGAACAAATGAGTTTTTTTGACAGGAGCGTGCCGAGACCGCTTGCGGCGAGGCTCAGACCCGAGACGCTTGAGGAGTATGTGGGGCAGTCGCATCTTCTGGGAGCGGGAAAGGTGCTGCGCCGCCTGATTGAGAGCGACCAGATATCCTCGATGATTTTCTGGGGTCCTCCCGGAGTGGGAAAGACGACGCTGGCAAGGATTATAGCAAACCGGACGAAGGCGTCCTTTATAGATTTTTCGGCGGTTACGAGCGGAATCAAGGAAATCCGCACGGTCATGCAGCAGGCTGAGGACAACCGCAGTCTCGGGGAGCGGACGATTGTTTTTGTTGATGAGATACACCGCTTCAACAAGGCGCAGCAGGATGCGTTTCTTCCGTTTGTGGAAAAGGGCAGTATAATTTTAATCGGGGCGACGACCGAAAATCCGTCCTTTGAGATTAACGGGGCTCTTTTGTCAAGGTGCAAGGTATTTGTGCTTCAGGCGCTTAAAACGGACGAGCTTGTCGGCTTGCTTTTGCGCGCGCTTAAGGACGTGCGGGGCTTCGGCGGTCAACGTGTGCTTATTGAGCCGAAAATGCTTGAGGCGATTGCGGTATTTGCAAACGGAGACGCGAGGACGGCTCTGTCCACTCTTGAGATGGTTGTGTTAAACGGGGAGCTTGACGGCGACGGCACCGTTACGGTCACGGAGGAAACCCTTGAACAGTGTACCTCAAGAAAATCCCTTCTTTACGATAAGAAGGGCGAGGAGCATTACAATCTGATTTCCGCTCTTCACAAATCAATGAGAAATTCCGATCCGGATGCTGCCGTTTACTGGCTTGCGAGAATGCTTGAGGCGGGGGAGGACCCGCTTTATGTGGCTCGCAGAGTGACGCGTTTTGCGAGCGAGGACGTGGGGCTTGCAGACCCGCGCGCGCTGGAAATTGCCGTTGCCGCGTATCAGGCTTGCCATTTTATCGGAATGCCCGAGTGCTCGGTGCATCTTACAGAAGCGGTGGTGTATATGTCGATGGCTCCCAAGTCGAACGCTCTGTACACCGCGTACGAAACAGCCAAGGTTGACGCGAATACGCAGCTCTCGGAGCCGGTGCCTCTTGTAATCCGCAATGCCGTGACGGATTTGATGGCGGATTTGAATTACGGAAAGGGTTACCAGTACGCGCATGACACCGAGGAGAAGCTTACGAATATGCAGTGCCTGCCGGATTCTTTACTGGGACGCGAATACTATAAGCCCACCGAGCAGGGGGCGGAGGCGCGCGTGAAGGAGCGGCTTGAAGCGATAAAGGAATGGAAAAAACGGAATATGAGGAATTGATAAAACAGGGCGAAAATATGAGTGTTTCCGCCCTGTTTTTGTATGCTCAGATATATGCGGAAATATCGGTTACAAAGGAATAAGGCTCGGCGCGCATTTTTGACAGTGCTGCCGAAAGAAGTGCGCGTGTGTCAATCAGGTAAGCGTTTGCCGAAAGAAGCTTTCCCTTCCGTATATCGGGAGCCTCAAGTATGTATTCGATGCGCTGAAATTCCGAACCCCAGCCGTAGTCGTCGTTCAGCGTGTATTCCCGATTCTCGCCGTTTACGGTAAAGGAGCTTCTGACCTGACGGATATAGGGCGGTTTTACAATGTCCTCAACGCCGTGCATGAAGGTGCAGGAATCGAGAATGTCTCCGATAAAGAGCAGCTTTCCTCTGTAAAGCGGAAGAAGCATGAACGGGGAGTGGGGACCGACGGCGGTATCGTCCATGAAATGACCGACAGTCAGAGTATGCGCGAGCCTTCCCCTTGCGCATACCGAATGGGTGGGATTCACGCTGCGCTCCACACCGTCCGTATGCATGAATACTTTTGGCAGCAGACCGATGCACGGTTCGGTTCGGGCGCTGTCAAACACCGGATGCTCGGAAGTCACATTATCATATGTAAGCGCGGGCATAAGCAGGGTGCCGTCTTCGCCCAGAACCTCTTCGATATCCTGTATGATTTCCTCGGGAGTACAGTCGGTTTGCAGGGCTTTCATGGAAGAATGTACAAGCACGGTATCGCCGGGCATTACTCCAAGTAAGGATAAATCGTTTTTAAATTTTTCGTTGTCTGTCATTTTGTTTTCCTCCTGAAATCGTTTTGCGGGAGGCAGGCGAGGCTTATTTTGGCTTTATCGGCAGAAGAAGGTCTATTTTTCCGTCGATTCCGTTTAAGGGCCAGTCCGTGTGTGCCGAATACACCCAGTTAAGATGCTCCTCAAGACAGCCGCCCATATTGAGTCTGGCGTTGTCGCTGTAATCAGCCTGATAGCGCCCGTTGTTTTCTATCCAGCTTTTCAGAAAATCCCATTCAAAGAAATCGGGAAAATTTACGGTATACGCCGCGTAAAGTCCTCCGTCAAAGTGTTTTTTTGACAGGGGAGCGGGCACCTCCATATCGCCGGGTATTGTCACCCAGTCCTCGTAGCCGTGAAGCATTCCGTCATCTCCGTAGTCGGGACTGTTGAAGCCGAACAGACGGGAGTCGGGTTTCTTTTCGTAAAGCCTTTCGGAGCGCACAAATTTATCCATGACGTCCCCGACCTTTTCTTCGGGGTTCTCACCGATATACTGATAAGACGCAACCGTGCACGGCGGCAGCAATACGATTCGGATATGGCTTTCCTTTTCGGCGTAGGCTGATTTACCGTCATCGTTTAGCCGATGCTTCTCAAGCGGAAGAAGCGCCGTCATTTCCTCAATTACATCTTCCGTCAAAAAATCCGTATCTTCCTTTGATTGAAGCAGTTCCGAAAGTTTGCCTAGGGCTTGCTTTACCGTCTGCATTGACGAGATGCACTGTTCGGTGTCGGTAAGCGCTTCTTTAAGAATGCGGGCAGCCTCCTGTCTGCCTCCGTCCGTTATGGCGCGGATTTTTTTGAGCGGAAGACGGAGCCTGCGCAAGGTGATGATTTGCCGGATACGCCTGACGGCGTTTTCGTCATATACGCGGTAAGCATAATCTTCTGTATGCGTACTTTCAATCATGCCCTCTTTTTCGTAGTATCGGAGCATTCTTGCGGAAATTCCGAACTTTTTTGAAACCTCACTGATTGTCATATGAGCCATCGCTTTGTCTCCTTGTATCTGAGTATAAGGTACGACATCGTGTCAAAGTCAATATGCCGTTTATCTTGTCTTGGCGGGCGAAAATCCGAAATGTCTGCGGTAGGCGCGGTAGAACGCCGAGTAATCCTTAAAGCCGCATTCCGAGAACGCCGAGGTCGCAGGAACGCCCGAAAGAATCATGCCTCGCGCGGCGGACAGGCGTTTGGCGGTTACATATTCCCATACCGTCGCGCCCGTTGTTTTTTTGAATATTCTGCAAAGCTGAGCCTTGCTGATATAGAAATGCCCGCATATCCCGTCGAGCGAAATCGGCTGGGAAAGATTGGCGTTTATATAACTTATGATACTGCCGGACAGGCTTTCTTTTTCCGGGAGAGCGTGCGTTTTCGAGCGCCCGAAGGCAATGCGGATTTCGTTAAGCAGCGCGAAAAGATTGGTGACAGCCTGCAAATGCCTGTGTTCCGGGGCGGAATTCATTATATTTCTTAAAAGCGCGGCGTAAAGCCCGTCCTTGAAATCATTTTGCGTAAAAAGATTCCCGCGCCCCGCCTCGCGCGTATCGAAGGCTTCAAGGAGCAGCCCGTCCTTATCCGCGTCTTCAATCAGTGCTCTGTCAAAATGCAGCGCGAATCTCTCATACGGGACATTCGGTTCAACGGCGATATAATGAGCCTCGGCGCTCCGCATAATCAGCAAATCGCCGCGGTGCAGTCTGTATTCGTTCCCTTCAATATAAAATCCGCCTCTTCCCGAAATAAAATAATATATCTCATAGGAAGGATGGTTGTGCATCGTGAAATCTCCGGGATTCGGAGTCTCGTCAAGCGTGTGATGGTAAAATAAAGTATTGTCACAGTATTCCGCAAATTTCGGCATTGAAACGCCTCCCCTTAAGTTTGTTTCATTTTATAACATCCTGATAATATTTGCAATGTAATACGCTAACAGCAGCAATTTTATTTGTTAATATTTATTATATAATGAAAACAAAAGACAATCGCAGGCAGAAAGGCGGTCAGAAATGAAAACGGAAATTTACGCGTTTGCCGACGAGGCGGCTTCGGATTTTGAGGGGCAGATTGCGGCAATGAAGGATAACGGACTTGACGGGCTTGAAATCCGCAATGTTGACGGGACGAATGTCTCAGAGATTACGGAACAAAACGCCGCCCAGATAAGAAAGCGGCTTGACGGCGCGGGGCTTAAGGTGTGCTCCGTCGGCTCCCCGCTCGGAAAAACGGGAATTGAGGACGGAAACTTTGAGGAGGAGCTTGAACGCTTCAGGCATACTTTAAACATTGCCGGTATTCTCGGAGCGGAATGCCTCAGGATTTTTTCCTTTTATATACCCTCGGGAGCCAATCCCGACATATACAAAAACGAAGTGATTGAACGTCTGGGAAAATTCTGCGAGCTTGCAGAAGGGCACAGCGTTACACTCTGCCACGAAAACGAGAAGGGAATTTACGGGGATACGGCTAAGCGGTGCGCACAGATTCATATGGCGCTGCCGGAGATAAGAGGAGTTTTCGACCCCGCGAATTTCGTCCAGTGCGGCGAGGATACGCTTGAGGCATGGAAGCTTCTTAAACCGTACATAAAATATATGCATATCAAGGATGCGCTCCCGGACGGAGATGTTGTGCCGGCGGGCAGGGGAATCGGCAATGTCGGAATTATCGTGAAGGATTTTATATCGGCGGGCGGGAGTAAATTCACGGTGGAGCCGCATCTTACGGTGTTTGAGGGCTTTGAGGCTCTTGAGCGCGGCGCAAAGAAAGCCGGGGAAGCGGCAGAGAAAAGGTTTGTTTATAAAAGCGCGCGCGAGGCGTTTGACGCGGCGTGCCGTGAATTCAAAAATATTTTGACGGAGGAAGGATTATGGAAATAGGAGCGCAGCTTTATACGGTGAGGGATTTTTGCAAAACGAAACCGGAGCTTTTGGAGTCGCTTAAAAAAATAGCGGACATAGGCTACAAAAACGTACAGGTTTCGGGCGTGTGCGATTATGAGCCGAAGTGGCTTGCCGACGCGCTTAAAGAAACGGGATTGAAATGTGTTCTGACACATATTCCGCCCGAGCGCATTGCAAGCGATACTTTGGCGGTTGTCATGGAGCATGATGTTTTTAGGTGCAGGAACGTCGGAATCGGATATTATGAGGTTCATAAGGACGGCGTTGAGGCGTTCTATGAAAAATTCGCGTATGCGGCGGATACCCTGCGCAGAGGCAGGAAGCAGCTCTGCTACCACAATCACGATCATGAGTTTATGAAGCTTGACGGCGAAACTGTTTTAAAAAGACTTGCCGACAGATTTACGCCCGAGCAGCTTTGCTTTACGCTTGACACCTACTGGGTGCAGGCAGGCGGCGCGGACCCTGTGTGGTGGACGGATTTTCTCAGTGAAAGAGTTCCCTGCGTCCATTTAAAGGATATGGAATACGGCAGAAAAATGGCTCCGCTCGGAAAGGGCAATATAAATCTCGACGGCGTTATAGCGGCGTGTGAGAGGGCGGGGACGGAGTATTTGCTTGTGGAGCAGGACGACTGCTACGGGCAGAATCCTTTTGACTGTCTGAAAATAAGCTATGATTTTCTTAAATCAAGAGGCTTCTGACGTTTGGGGGGATATATTTTATGAAAAAAATAAGGCTTGGCATTATAGGCTTCGGAAACATGGGAACCGGACATTACAACAATATCAAAAACGGAAAGTGCCCTGAAATAGAGGTGAGCGCGATTGCGGATATAAATCCCGCCAGAATAGAGTGGGCGAGAGTGAATCTGCCGGAGAGCGTGGCGAAATTCGGCTCCGCCGAGGAGCTGCTTGACAGTGGCATGATAGACGCGGCGCTTATATCCGTGCCGCATTACGACCACCCGAAATACGCTATGGAGTGCTTTAAACGGCATATTCATGTTATGGTGGAAAAGCCCGCCGGAGTTTACACAAAGCAGGTCAGGGAGATGAATGAGGCGGCAGCGGGCGCCGGATTGGTGTTCGGCATGATGTTCAATCAACGCACCGACCATATTTACCGCAAAATGAAAGAGATTGTGGACAGCGGAAGGTACGGACAGATCAGGCGTACCAACTGGCTTATTACGAACTGGTACCGCCCGCAGGCGTATTACGATTCGGGCGCGTGGCGCGCGACATGGTCGGGCGAGGGCGGCGGAGTTCTGCTCAACCAGTGTCCGCATCAGCTTGATTTATGGCAGTGGATATGCGGGATGCCGGTTGAGGTTACGGCAAAGCTTTCTTACGGTCAGTGGCACGATATAGAGGTGGAGGACGATGTGACCGCATATGTAAAATACGCAAACGGGGCAACGGGTGTTTTTATAACATCGACGGGTGACGCCTGCGGCACCAACCGTTTTGAGATAGTTACGGACGGGGCAAAGCTGATTGCGGAAAACAACAGGCTGACAGCGTATGAGCTTGAGGTCGGTGAGCCGGAGTTTTCAAGGCAGAACAAAGAGCCGTTCGGCTGCCCGAAGGGCAGAAATATTGACATAGAAACCGACGGCAAATCCGGACAGCACCCCGAGGTGTTAAACCGCTTTGCGGCGGCAATACTGCGCGGCGAGCCGCTTATCGCAGACGGTACAGAGGGAATACGCGGACTTACGCTTTCAAACGCCATGCATCTTTCCGACTGGCTGGGTAAAACAATTACACTGCCGCTTGACGAGGATTTGTTTTACAGCGAGCTGATGAAGCGGGTAAGAACCTCGCGCCGAAAGGAAAATATAAACTCGGTTGTCGCAGACACGTCGGGGACATATAACACATAACGCCAGAGGACATATAAACTATGGAAGAAATAAGAACGGGAATAGTCGGAATCGGAAATATGGGTTTTGCGCACGCGGCCTGCATTTATGCCGGAAGAGTTAAGGGAATGCGGCTTGCCGCGCTGTGCGACACGGACGGAAAAAAGCTTTGCCGGGCGCGCGCGGAATTTGACGGTGTAGAGCTGTTTGACGAATATGAGAAGCTTTTTGCGAGCGGACTTATCGACGCCGTTATAATCGCGGTACCGCACAGGCTGCACGGGGAAATTGCCGCGGCGGCGTTTGCGGCGGGGCTTCACGTTATGACGGAAAAACCGGAGGATATAAGTATTTCCGCAGCAAGGAAAATGAATGAGGCGGCGAGGAAAAGCGGCAAGGTTTTCGGGATAATGTTTAATCAGCGGACCAATCCTCTTTACCGGAAGGCGCGTGAGCTTGTGCAGGGCGGAAGGCTCGGAGAGCTTAAACGCTCCGTATGGATTATAACGAACTGGTACCGCACTCAGGGATACTATGATTCCGGCGGATGGAGGGCGACATGGGCAGGCGAAGGCGGCGGCGTGCTTATAAATCAGGCGCCCCACAATCTCGATTTGTGGCAGTGGATATGCGGAATGCCCTCAGCCGTGACGGCTTTCTGCGATACCGCAAAATACCATAATATCGAGGTGGAGGACGATGCTACGGTATTTGCCCGTTATCCGAATGGCGCGACGGGCACGTTTATCACTTCGACGGGAGAATATCCGGGCACCAACCGTTTTGAGATTTCGGGAACACGGGGAAAGCTTGTCATTGAAAACGGTATGCTGAAACTTTGGGAAAATGATGCCGATGAGAGAGAAATGTGTTATAATACGAAAATAAGCCCCGACGACGTATCCGTTAAATACAGCGAATACATTCCCGAGACGGCAGAAACGGCGCACATGGGGGTTTTACAGAGCTTTGCCGACTGCATTTTAATAGGAAGCCCGCTGATTGCGGAGGGAAGCGAGGGAATAAATTCTCTTGAGATTTCAAACGCGGCGTATTTGTCTGAATGGACGGGCAATAAAGAAATAAAGCTTCCGCTGCGCGGGGAGGAGTTTGACGGTTATCTGCGCCGCAAAACGGAGTCCTCCGCGTTTACTGAGGAGACGGACGGCGGGCTCGCCGACGGAGAATACAAGAAACGCTGGCAGGTACAGTGGTGATGAGGTGATATTTAAAATGGCTCTTATGCTTTTTGTTGTGGGGTGTTATACGGTAACCTCGCTGAGCGACAAATACGCGGTGGCAAAGCTTAAGCTTAACGGAAACGAGCTTACGTTTCTTATGGCGGCGGCAACCTCGTTTTTCATGCTGTTTTATCTTCCGTTTGACAGCAGGCTTTTTGTACCTTCGTGGCAGAGCTTCGCGGCAATCGCGCTGATGGCGGTTTCCAAAATGCTGGAATTCCAGCTCGCGGCGGTAATCCTTAGGGAGATGTCAGCGTTTGAGCTGAAGGCGTGGCTGGGAATTACGCTCTTTATCTCGTACGCTACAGACCTTATAAACCGGACGGCGGCTCTCGGTTTTAACACACTTATCAAATTCGGATTTATTCTGGTCACGACAGCCGGACTTTTTCTGATTGCCAAATCCGGCAAAAAAAAGATAAACTACAGGAAGATACTGATTCCGCTTATCGGCTATCTGCTCGTAAAATACGGCTACGGGCTAGTGGTGAATCTGACGCAGAGCCATATCTCGCCGTCACTGTCGCTGTTCTGCGCCCTTGTGATACTGTCGGCGGTGCTTGCGCCGATGGCACATCCGATAAAGCTTGTTAAGGAAAAGCCTAAGGGGACTGCGTTCGTGGCGCTTACGAAAATTCCCAACGTGGCGGGGCTTGTGTGCGAAAATCTTGTTGCCGCGCAGAGTATGTCGAACTACTCGTTTATTCAGCCGATGATTCTTGTGGTGCTGTTTTTCATTCAGCTTATCAAACGCGAGGAGTGCAGCAGACGGAACGTCGCGGGAGGAATCATATGTATCGCCGGGATTGTCGGCTTTCAGCTCTTTTGATTCGGCGAAGGAAAATTGCCGGAGCAGTATAACGATATTTTAATGAAGAAATTAAAAAAAGTGTTGACTTCCCGCCGCCGCCTATGTTATAGTAGGAAAGCTACGGGAAGTAAGGGCTTTTTTTTTATGCTCTGAAAAATAGATTGCGAAAAAATTTGGAGGTACAGGATATGCGTGTCAAAATCACATTGGCTTGCACCGAATGCAAGCAGCGTAATTACAATACGACGAAGGATAAGAAGACTCATGCGGACAGAATGGAGACAAAGAAATACTGCAAGTTCTGCAAGACCCATACACTGCATAAGGAAACCAAATAATTGCTGTCGGGGGACAGTGCCAGTTTAGTATGGAGGTCAGTAATATGAGTGATTCGGAGAAGGAACTCAAGGACAAAACCGCGTCGGTTGACGAAGTATCCGTTGCGGATATGGACGCCAAGACGGTCAAGCCTGTCAAGGCTAAACCGAAGTCGGGCAAGGAAAACTTCTTTTCGCAGATAAAGGCGGAATTCAAGAAAATCATCTGGCCCAGCCGCCAGTCGTTACTCAAGCAGACCGGAGTCGTTTTGATTTACTCGGTAGTTTTGGGAGTTGTTATTACTCTGGTCGATTTGGTTATTCAGTTCGGACTGGATTTGGTAATAACAAAATAAGATTCGGGAAAGGTGCTTAGATGTCAGAAGAAATGTCAGGAGCCAGCTGGTATGTGGTTCACACATATTCCGGCTACGAGAATAAGGTAAAAGCCAACATTGAGAAGACTATCGAGAACAGAAATCTTCAGGACCAGATACTTGAGGTTTCGGTGCCGCTTGAAACGGTGATAGAGATTACCAAGACCGGAGCTAAGAAGCAGGTTCAGAAGAAGATATTCCCGGGATACGTACTCATTCATATGTTTATGAATGACGACACATGGTATGTGGTCCGCAACACGAGAGGCGTGACCGGATTCGTAGGTCCGGGCTCCAAGCCGGTGCCGCTTACGGATGACGAGATGAAGAATCTCGGCATCAATGCCAGAAAGGTCACAATCGATTACAAGGTCGGAGATACCATCGTTGCGGTGTCCGGCGTATGGGAAAATACGGTTGGCGTTATCAGGAGTATTAATGAAGGAAAGCAGACGGTTACAATCATGGTCGATATGTTCGGCCGCGAAACTCCGGTAGAGCTTAACTTCAATGAAATACGGCATATGTAAAAATATGCATACCGTTATTGTTTCCGCCCCGGCGGAAGCGGATACGGGCGTGGGAGGGTAATTCCCGCAAATACCACATTATTTTAGGAGGTGCCAAAGATGGCAAAAAAAGTAACAGGTTATATTAAATTACAGATTCCTGCCGGCAAAGCAACACCGGCTCCGCCTGTCGGTCCGGCGCTCGGACAGCACGGCGTAAACATCGTTGAATTCACAAAGCAGTTCAACGCCAAGACAGCAGACATGGGAGATACCGTTATCCCCGTAGTCATCACTGTTTATGCGGACAGAAGCTTCAGTTTTATAACAAAGACTCCGCCTGCCGCTGTTCTCCTTAAGAAAGCCTGCAACATCAAGTCCGGTTCGGCAGTACCGAACAAGACCAAGGTTGCTAAGATTTCCAAGGCAGATCTTCAGAAGATTGCAGAAACCAAGATGCCCGATTTGAATGCGGCGTCACTTGAAGCGGCAATGAGCATGATTGCCGGTACAGCAAGAAGTATGGGAATCACGGTTGAAGAATAAGAGTAACAGTAAGCAAATTGTGGGAGGGCAGACCCCGCAAATACCACTAGGAGGTTTTATTTAATGAAAAGAGGCAAAAAATATGTTGAGGCGGCAAAGTTAATCGACCGCGCAACACTTTACAGCGCAGAGGATGCCGTTGCATTGGTTAAGAAGGCATCCACCGCAAAATTTGACGAGACGGTTGAGGCTCATATAAGAACAGGCTGTGACGGACGTCACGCAGACCAGCAGATTCGCGGTGCCGTAGTTCTTCCTCACGGAACCGGAAAGACCGTAAGAGTTCTTGTTTTCGCAAAGGGAGCAAAGGCTACCGAGGCAGAGAGTGCCGGAGCCGATTTCGTAGGCGGCGAGGAGCTTATTCCCAAGATTCAGAACGACGGATGGTTTGAGTTCGACGTTGTTGTTGCAACTCCCGACATGATGGGCGTTGTAGGACGTCTCGGACGTGTGCTCGGTCCCAAGGGCCTGATGCCCAATCCCAAGGCAGGAACGGTAACGATGGATGTTGCCAAGGCCATTGCGGATATCAAGGCAGGTAAAATCGAGTACAGGCTTGACAAGACAAACATCGTTCATGTTCCCGTCGGAAAGGTTTCTTTCACGGAGGAGCAGCTTGCCGATAACTTCAAGGCAATTATGGACGCAATCGTTAAGGCTAAGCCGTCGGCAGTAAAGGGACAGTATATCAAGAACATCACTCTCTCTTCCACAATGGGACCCGGAGTGAAGGTTGACTCGTTAAGATATCTTGGTTAATTGACTGTTGACAAAATTAAACAGGAATGTTAATATAGCATTTGTCGGTCGGATTTTCCGACTGTTACCGTAGACAGCAGGCGCCGCAAGGCATAAGCATACAACACCTGCCTAGGGAATGTGTTAAAAGAGTGATTAATGACTTTTAGATGCCTCCCGTATGTCTGCGGGAGGCATTTATATGCACCGACCCGTGCATAGGTATATGCCGCTGAAGCGGCGCACGGGTCGCGCGGCGAGTAGGAGAAGATAAATCTCCCCTACTCAATTGCCGAATATTCTATAAGGAGGAACTACTCATGGCAAAGGTTGAACTCAAAAAACCTATCGTTGACGAAATCGTTGAGAACCTTAAAGACGCTAAGGCAGTCGTGCTTGCGGATTACCGCGGACTTACGGTAGAGCAGGATACGGAGCTGCGCAGGAAAATGAGAGATGCGGGCGTTGTATACAAGGTTTACAAGAATACAATGATTAAGCGCGCGATTGAAGGAACCGAATTTGAAGCGCTCGGCGCCGACTTGGAGGGACCTACCGCAATCGCTGTTTCCAAGGAAGACGCTGCGGCTCCCGCAAGGAATCTTTACGAATTCGCAAAGAAGGCTGAGGCTTTGGAGCTTAAATCAGGCGTGGTTGAAGGAACTTACTATGATAAGAAGGGTATCACCGTTATCGCTACCATCCCGTCGAGAGACGAGCTTATCTCCAAATTCCTTGGAAGCATTCAGTCACCTATCGCTAATTTTGCACGCGTTATCAAGCAGATTGCAGAGCAGAAGGAAGCAGAGGCTTAGAAATTATTTTTTACCAAATTAAATATTTATATGGAGGAGAATTAAAATGACAACTCAGGAAATTATTGAAGTAATCAAAGGTTTATCAGTATTGGAATTAAATGACCTTGTTAAGGCTTGTGAGGAAGAGTTCGGCGTATCCGCAGCAGCAGGCGTTGTAGTTGCAGCAGCAGGCGGTGCAGCAGCAGCCGAGGAAGAGAAGACCGAATTTGACGTTGTTCTTGTTGAGGCAGGAGAGTCTAAGGTTAAGGTTATCAAGGTTGTTCGTGAAATCACCGGACTTGGTCTTAAGGAAGCTAAAGACCTCGTTGACGGCGCTCCCAAGACCGTTAAGGAAGCAGCGGCTAAGGAAGAGGCTGAGGAGATTAAGAAGAAACTTGAGGCTGAAGGCGCTAAGGTTGAGCTTAAGTAATTCAGGCAGAGTAAACGGCCCCGGATACGCGGATGCGTACCGGGGCTTTTTATGCGCAGACCCGTGCATAGGTATATGCCGCTGAAGCGGCGCACGGGGCGCGCGGCGAGCAGGAAAAGATAAATCTTTTCCTGCTCGATTTTTTGTAAAAATTCTCCAAAATGACTGTTGACAATTTATTCCATTTGTGATATTATGGACGATGCATTATTGTGTGGGAGTAGCCCTTTTTATCGGTAATACGTGTATTATGGGCTATTTGGCGCAGTTTTTATAAAATAATGCTAAATATTTAGAAAGCGCTAGGGGTGAAAACGTCAATGGAGAAAAACAGATTACGTCCTCAGAAATACGGCAAAAACGTAAGAATGAGTTATTCCAGGCAGAAAGAGGTTCTCGGGATGCCCAACCTCATTGAGGTACAGAAGGATTCATATCAGTGGTTTTTGAATGCGGGACTCAAGGAAGTTTTTGAAGACATATCACCAATTACGGACTACAGTGGACATCTTAGTCTTGAATTTGTTGATTTTGTTTTATGCGAAGACGATGTTAAGTATTCTATCGAAGAATGCAAGGAAAGAGATGCAACATATGCGGCTCCTTTGAAGGTAAAGGTAAGGCTTTACAATAAGGAGACGGACGAGATTAAGGAGCATGATATTTTCATGGGGGACCTTCCTCTTATGACCGCAACCGGTACGTTCGTTATCAACGGTGCGGAGCGGGTAATCGTAAGTCAGCTTGTCCGTTCTCCCGGTATATATTACGAAATAGGCCATGACAAAATCGGCAAAAAACTGTATTCATGTACGGTTATCCCCAACAGAGGAGCATGGTTGGAGTACGAAACGGACTCTAACGATGTTTTTTCGGTGCGCGTTGACAGAACAAGAAAGGTTCCGGTTACGGTGCTTGTGAGGGCGCTCGGCTTCGGAACCAATGCTGAAATTATAGAGCTTTTCGGCGAGGAGCCGAAGATTATGGCGAGCCTTGCAAAGGACCCCTCCTGCACGGAGAAAAATCCCGGAGGCGGCTATGAGGAGGGACTTTTAGAGCTTTACAAAAAGATAAGACCCGGCGAGCCTCTTTCGGTTGACAGTGCCGAGAGCCTTGTAAACGCTATGTTCTTTGATCCCAGACGCTACGACCTTGCCAAGGTCGGACGCTACAAATTCAACAAGAAGCTGAATTTCAGGAACCGTCTTGGGGGACATAAGCTTGCGGAGGACGTCGTTGACGTAAATACGGGCGAGATTATCGCAAGCGCAGGAGATACTCTTACAAAGGAAACCGCTCTGGCGATTCAGAACGCGGCTGTGCCGTTTGTGTGGATTGCTACCGAGGAGCGCAAGGTCAAGATTCTTTCCAATATGATGGTTGACGTAACCTCCCATGTTGATATAACGAGGGAAGAGGCAAGGGCGCTCGGCGTGACCGAGGACGTATACTACCCTGTGCTTAAGACTATACTCGCAGAGAATGAGAACCTTGACGATATTAAGGCGGCGCTTAAGAAAAACGTGTCAGACCTTATTCCCAAGCATATTACGGTTGACGATATTATCGCGTCGATTAATTATAATATTCATCTTGAATACGGCATCGGCAACAAGGACGATATCGACCACCTCGGCAACAGACGTATCAGGGCTGTGGGCGAGCTTTTGCAGAATCAGTACAGAATAGGTCTTTCGAGAATGGAGAGAGTCGTAAGGGAAAGAATGACGACTCAGGATCTCGAAGGTGCTTCGCCGCAGACACTTATTAACATCAAGCCCGTGACCGCAGCTGTCAAGGAGTTTTTCGGAAGCTCGCAGCTGTCGCAGTTCATGGACCAGAATAACCCGCTCAGCGAGATTACACATAAAAGACGTCTTTCGGCGCTCGGTCCCGGCGGACTTTCCCGTGACCGTGCCGGATTTGAGGTCCGCGACGTTCACTATACGCATTACGGAAGAATGTGTCCTATCGAGACGCCTGAAGGTCCTAACATCGGACTTATCAACTCGCTTGCGTCGTACGCGAGAATTAACGAGTACGGCTTTGTCGAGGCACCCTACCGTCTTGTTGACAAGACCGACCCCAAGAATCCCCGCGTAACGGACGAGGTTCAGTATCTTACCGCGGACGAGGAGGATAATTACTATGTGGCTCAGGCTAACGCCGAGCTTGACGATGAGGGACATTTCGTAAGAAACAGCGTTTCCGGACGTTACAGAGAGGAAACCTCGCAGTTTGAGAAGAGCAAGATTGACCTTATGGACGTATCGCCCAAGATGGTATTTTCGGTTGCTACTTCAATGATTCCGTTCCTTGAGAACGACGACGCTAACCGCGCGCTCATGGGTTCCAACATGCAGCGTCAGGCGGTGCCGCTTCTTACAACGGATTCCGCCGTTGTCGGAACGGGTATGGAGTACAAGGCTGCGGTTGACTCGGGAGCGTGCGTGGTTGCGCGCAATGCCGGAACCGTTATTAAGGCTACCTCCACGGAGATAGTCATAAGGACCGCCGACGGCAACAAGGACGTTTACAGGCTTACCAAATACGCGAGAAGCAACCAGAGCAACTGCTATAATCAGAAGCCCATTGTCACAAAGGGCGACACGGTTGAGAAGGACGAGGTAATCGCCGACGGACCTTCGACTAGCAACGGCGAGATTGCGCTCGGCAAGAACCCTCTTATCGGCTTCATGACATGGGAGGGATATAACTATGAGGACGCCGTTCTTCTGAGCGAAAGACTTGTAAAGGACGATGTTTATACATCGGTTCATATAGAAGAATACGAGGCTGAGGCTAGGGATACCAAGCTCGGACCCGAGGAAATTACGAGAGACGTGCCCGGTGTCGGCGACGACGCTCTTAAGAATCTTGACGAAAGAGGAATTATCAGAATCGGTGCGGAGGTGCGCGCGGGAGATATCCTTGTCGGAAAGGTTACTCCGAAGGGCGAGACCGAGCTTACGGCAGAGGAAAGGCTTCTCAGGGCTATTTTCGGTGAAAAGGCAAGAGAGGTAAGGGATACCTCGCTCAAGGTTCCGCACGGCGAGTACGGAATTATCGTGGACGCAAAGGTATTTACAAGGGAAAACGGCGACGAGCTTTCTCCCGGCGTAAATCAGTCCGTCCGCATTTACATTGCGCAGAAAAGAAAGATTTCGGTCGGAGATAAGATGGCGGGACGTCACGGAAACAAGGGTGTCGTTTCGAGAATTCTTCCGGTTGAGGATATGCCGTTCCTTCCCAACGGCAGACCTCTTGATATAGTGCTCAATCCTTTGGGCGTGCCTTCGCGTATGAATATCGGACAGGTGCTTGAGATTCATCTCAGTCTTGCGGCAAGGGCGCTTGGCTTTAAGATTTCCACGCCTGTATTTGACGGCGCGGACGAGAACGCGATTATGGATACTCTTGATTTGGCAAACGATTATGTCAATATGGAGTGGGAAGACTTTAAGGATAAATGGGACGGCAAGATTAACGATGAGCTTATGGAGTACCTTGGCGAGCATCTTGACCACAGAGCAGAGTGGAAGGGTGTTGAGATTTCAAGGGACGGAAAGGTAAGGCTGCGCGACGGCAGGACGGGCGAGTATTTTGACAGCCCCGTAACCATCGGACATATGCATTACTTAAAGCTTCATCATCTTGTTGACGATAAGATTCATGCCCGTTCAACCGGACCTTATTCTCTTGTAACGCAGCAGCCGCTCGGCGGTAAAGCGCAGTTCGGCGGACAGCGTTTCGGAGAGATGGAGGTTTGGGCTCTGGAGGCATACGGCGCGTCATATACCTTGCAGGAAATCCTTACGGTTAAGTCTGACGACGTTGTGGGACGTGTCAAGACCTACGAGGCGATTATCAAGGGAGATAACATACCCGAGCCGGGAATTCCCGAGTCCTTCAAGGTGCTTTTGGAGGAGCTTCGCTCGCTTGCTCTTGATGTCACCGTGCTTGACGAGAACGGAGAGGAAGTCGATATCAAGGAAAATATCGGATATGCCGAGGGCAGCGATTCCACACCGCCGCTTTATGACGATGACAAGCAGGCTTACGGATACGAGGAACCCTTCGGAGAATTCGGTTTCCAGAAGCAGGAGATTGTGGACGGAGAATTTACATCTGTCGAAGAGGACGATTTTGATTTCGACGATGAGGAAGACGACGATGAAGAAGACGATTTTTCAGATGCGGATTTTGACGAGTAGAAGGGAGAGCTAAAAGATGCCTGAGATTAATAATGACACATATCAGCCGATGACATTTGACTCAATCAAAATTGGGCTTGCATCCCCTGAGAAGATTCTTGACTGGTCCTACGGCGAGGTATTAAAGCCGGAAACCATCAATTACAGGACTCTCAAGCCGGAGCGCGACGGTCTTTTCTGCGAAAAGATTTTCGGACCCAGCAAGGATTGGGAATGCCATTGCGGTAAGTATAAAAAGGTAAGATACAAGGGCGTGGTCTGCGACCGCTGCGGCGTTGAAGTGACAAAAGCAAGCGTGCGCAGGGAACGCATGGGGCATATAAAGCTTGCCGCTCCCGTATCGCATATCTGGTATTTTAAGGGAATCCCCAGCCGTATGGGACTGATTCTTGACATTTCGCCGAGAACTCTTGAGAAGGTGCTTTATTTTGCGTCCTATATAGTTCTTGACGCGGGAGATACCGACCTTTCCGAGAAGCAGGTGCTTTCGGAGAAGGAGTATTCAGACGCAGTTGAAAAATGGGGCAGCAGCTTCAGAGCGGGAATGGGTGCGGAATCCATAAAAGAGCTGCTTCAGAGAATAGATTTGGAAAAGGATTCGGAGGAGCTTAAGGCGGAACTGCGCGAGGCCTCCGGTCAGAAAAAAGCAAGAATCATCAAGAGACTTGAGGTTGTTGAAGCTTTCAGGGAATCCGGCAACAAGCCCGAATGGATGATACTTGACGTGGTTCCGGTTATTCCTCCGGACATAAGACCGATGGTGCAGTTGGACGGCGGCAGATTTGCGACCTCCGACCTCAATGACCTTTACAGAAGAATTATAAACAGAAATAACCGTCTTGCAAGGCTTATGGAGCTCGGGGCGCCCGAAATAATCGTACGCAACGAGAAAAGAATGCTTCAGGAGGCGGTGGACGCGCTTATTGACAACGGAAGGCGCGGAAGACCCGTAACGGGTCCCGGAAACCGTGCGCTCAAGTCGCTGTCCGATATGCTTAAGGGTAAGCAGGGACGTTTCCGTCAGAACCTTCTCGGAAAGCGTGTTGACTATTCGGGACGTTCGGTTATCGTCGTAGGACCCGAGCTTAAAATTTATCAGTGCGGTCTGCCCAAGGAAATGGCAATCGAACTGTTTAAACCGTTTGTTATGAAGGAGCTTGTTGCCAACGGTACGGCTCATAATATAAAGAACGCGAAGAAGATGGTTGAAAGACTTGAAACCGAGGTATGGGATGTGCTTGAGGATGTAATCAAGGAGCATCCGGTTATGCTTAACCGTGCCCCTACGCTTCACAGGCTCGGTATTCAGGCATTTGAGCCGATTCTTGTAGAGGGTAAGGCAATCAAGCTTCACCCGTTGGTATGTACCGCGTTCAACGCCGATTTCGACGGCGACCAGATGGCTGTGCATCTTCCCCTGTCGGTGGAGGCTCAGGCGGAGTGCAGATTCCTTCTGCTCTCTCCCAACAACCTTCTTAAACCCTCGGACGGAGGACCCGTTGCCGTACCTTCACAGGATATGGTACTCGGTATTTACTACCTGACGATGGAAAAGCTTGCCAACCATGAGGGAAATCCCGACGCTGTTGCCGTATCCGACAAGGTTTATACCGACTTGGAGGAGCTTAAGACAGAGCTTGACAACGGCACACTGACAGCTGACGACTGGATTAATTTTGAGGATGTGACGGACGGAAACAGGCGTGTGCTTTGTACCGTAAGGGATTTGTTCGGACATCATTTCGCGGATATAAATCAGGCAATCCTCGCTTATGAGAACAAGCAGATAACTCTGCATCAGGCGGTTTATGTTCACAGAAGCGTCGCAACGGAAGACGGAACGGTTGTTTCCGGCAATGTGAGAACAACGCTCGGACGGCTTATTTTCAACGAGATAATACCTCAGGACCTCGGATTTATAGACAGGAGCAATCCCGAGGAGGCGCTTAAGTACGAGATAGATTTCCATGTAGGCAAAAAAGGCCTTAAGAAGATTCTTGAAAAGGTAATCAATACCCACGGGGCGACCAAGACCGCCGAGGTGCTTGACGCAATCAAGGCCATGGGTTACAAATACTCGACGAGAGCCGCAATGACGGTATCAATTTCGGATATGACCGTGCCCGCGCAGAAGAAGCAGATGATTGCCGACGCCGAGGCGACGGTTGAGAAAATCACGAAGAACTTCCGCAGGGGCTTCATTACCGAGGAGGAGCGCTACAAGGAGGTTGTCCAGACTTGGTTCAAGACCGACAACGAGCTTACCAACGCGCTTATTTCGGGACTTGATAAATACAACAACATTTTCATGATGGCGGATTCGGGAGCCCGCGGTTCCAATCAGCAGATTAAGCAGCTTGCGGGTATGCGAGGACTTATGGCGGATACCTCGGGACGTACAATCGAGCTTCCCATTAAATCGAACTTCCGTGAGGGACTTGACGTTCTGGAATATTTCATTTCCGCGCACGGCGCAAGAAAGGGACTTTCAGATACGGCGCTTCGTACCGCTGACTCCGGATACCTCACGAGACGTCTTGTAGACGTATCTCAGGAGCTTATTATCCGTGAGATGGACTGCTCGGAGGGCAAGGAAATCCCCGGTATGGTGGTTGAGGCGTTTGCGGACGGCAAGGAAGTAATTGAAGGACTTAAGGACAGAATTACGGGACGTTATCTTGCAGAAAACATTACGGACCCCGAAACGGGCGAGATTCTTATAAAGAAGAATCATATGATTACGCCCAAGCGCGCAGATATTATCGAAAAGCTCGGACTTGAAAAGGTTAAAATAAGAACCGTGCTCACCTGTAAATGCCATCTCGGAGTGTGCGCGAAGTGCTACGGCGCTAACATGGCGACCGGACAGCAGGTGCAGGTAGGAGAGGCTGTCGGTATTATAGCCGCGCAGTCAATCGGAGAGCCGGGTACACAGCTTACCATGCGTACCTTCCATGCGGGCGGCGTAGCCGGTGACGATATAACACAGGGTCTTCCCCGTGTCGAGGAGCTTTTTGAGGCGAGAAAGCCCAAGGGACTTGCGATTATCGCGGAATTCGGCGGAACCGCCAGAATTGTTGATACAAAGAAAAAACGCGAGGTAGTAATTACCGACGGTGAAGGAAATTCCAAGAATTACCTCATCCCCTACGGTTCAAGAATCAAGATTATCGACGGAGACGTGCTTGAGGCGGGCGACGAGCTTACCGAAGGAAGCGTAAATCCTCACGATATTCTGAAGATTAAGGGCGTAAGGGCAGCGCAGGATTATATGCTGCGCGAGGTACAGCGCGTATACAGACTTCAGGGTGTTGATATCAACGATAAGCATATCGAGGTAATCGTAAGACAGATGCTTAAGAAAATCAGGGTTGACAATCCCGGAGATTCGGGATACCTTCCGGGAATCAACATTGACGTTCTTGACTTCAATGAAACAAACGAGGAGCTTATGGCAAAGGGACTTGCCCCCGTAGAGGGAACGCAGATTATGCTGGGTATAACCAAGGCTGCTCTTGCCACAAATTCGTTCCTTTCGGCCGCTTCGTTCCAGGAAACCACAAAGGTTCTCACCGAAGCCGCTATAAACGGAAGAATCGACCCTCTTATCGGACTTAAGGAGAATGTCCTTATCGGTAAGCTTATTCCTGCCGGAACAGGCATGAAGAGATACCGCTCCGTTGTGCTTGACAGCGATTCGGATACGGTGCCGGAGGAGGAAGAAATCACTTTCAGCGAGGAGCCGGAGGAAAACGGAATCTCCGACGGTCTTGAGGATGATTTTGACGGCACGGAAACCGAGGAACTGCCCGAGAAAGAAATGGAAGAGATTACGGAATAAGAGAAATTATTCAGTTGTCTATTCGCTTATAAGAGGCGGATAGACAACTGATTTTTTAGTCAGGAGGAAAAGATGGACGCCATAGATAATATAGCTGCATTATATATAAAAATAAAAGGTGAACTCGATATGTATGAGGATTATGTAAGTAATAAACTGACCTCATATACGGAGCGATTGTTTAATATAGTGAATTCTCAGCCTGACGGCATAAAAAACGAGGCGCAGAAGCTGCTGTACGGATTGATTGATAAACGGAAAAAGTACCAGACGGTATACATGTATTCGGCGGCGCTTTCGATTAATTACGATAACGGGATTTTTGAGGAGTTTCTGGAATGGATTCCGGAGGAAAAGGGCATAAGTCCCAATACCGGGTATTTTCTTTACTATCAGCTTAAGCATTGCATGTTCGCAAAACCGAAGCTTGAGTCGGAAAATGCCAAGTACTTACTCTGGAAGCTTTTACAAAAAACGGTAAACGGATTTAAAGAAGAGCTGAAGGATATACTGCTCCCGATTCCCAGAGAGGAACGGGACGAAAATTTTGCGCTTGTTATTACCGAACAAATCCTCAGTTATACTCATGCTCCCAGTAAGACGGCATTTGAAAGATGCAAAACCATGATTACAAAAATGCAAAAGCAGGTCTTTTTAATCAATACCGCGGAGACTATGTCGCTGACAGGTGCAATTCCTTTTTTCAGAACACTGAGCGCGACCTATAATGACACCATAACAGAAGAGGAGCATCTGCTCTGGAAGGGTACAGCGATACCGTATTTTCAATGCGACAAGGACATGCCCGATGTAGGAGTAATCCGTACAATACTGGAGCTGGTGCGGGATAAAAAGCCCGGAACCGTAATCTCCATAGGAGGCAGCAGTATAGTAGGAAATCTGATTGATTTCATGACTCCGGTGCTTACAGTAGGCTTATGTCCGTCGGATCTGGCATTTACGACGACTGCGTATCAGACAATAAGTGTGGATTTGAGCCCGGAGCATAAAAGATTGCTGCAACGGGTCGGAAAAACGGAAAATCATGTGATTAAAGGTACATTTACATACGAATTGCCGGAGCAGACAACAAAGCTCAGCCGACAGCAGTTAGGAATACCTGAGGAGAAATTTGTACTTGTAACGGCAGGGGCGAGGCTTGATACGGATATTGACGGCGGCTTTGCGGATATGCTGAAAAAAGCGGTAAAGCATGATATATGTATTGTTTTGCTCGGAACATTTAACTGTGAGCGGTTCATTAAGGATAATCCGGAACTTAAAGGACATGTGTTTTATTTCGGTTTTGTACAGGATGTTCTGGCGTATATGGAGATATGCGACTTGTTTGTAAATCCTGAACGCAAGGGCGGAGGGGCATCCGCAATTGAAGCCATGTTTAAGGGAATTCCGGCGGTTTCTACGCATTACGGCGATGTCGCGGCAAATATCGGAGAAGACTTTCTGACGGACTCTTATGACGGTATGCTTGATATAATTATGAAATATAAGAACGATAATACGTTTTACGGGCAAATGAGCAAAAAAGCGAAGGCACGCGCCGAAATAGTCATGGATATTGAAAATGAATTCGTCAGAATTATTCATGAGTTTAAAAAACGGTGTGAGGACAGTGAACGGTAATTTGTTTTTTTGGCTTTCGGACCAAAAAAGAGTTGACAACATAGGGCTTTAAAGCTATAATACAGTTTGCGTGCACTTTGCACGGCTTATTTTAGTGCGATAAAAACGCACGGAGAATTTGATTTTTCAGATTCGCAACCAAGGAAATTTATTTACAGGAGGTGAAAAAGAATGCCTACATTTAACCAGTTAGTAAGAAAGGGAAGACAGACGTCAGTCAAGAAGTCTACGGCCCCCGCTCTCTTAAAGAGCTACAACTCGCTTCAGAAGAGAGCAGTTGATTCCGCATCACCGCAGAAGCGCGGCGTTTGCACTGCCGTTAAGACCAAAACCCCTAAGAAACCTAACTCAGCTCTTAGAAAAATTGCCAGAGTTCGTCTTTCTAACGGTATCGAGGTTACAAGCTATATCCCCGGCGAAGGACACAACCTTCAGGAGCACAGCGTTGTTCTCGTAAGAGGCGGAAGGGTAAAGGATTTGCCCGGAACCAGATACCACATTGTCAGAGGTACACTTGATACCGCAGGCGTTGCTAAGAGAAGACAGGCGCGTTCAAAATACGGCGCAAAGAGACCTAAAGACGCAAAATAATATTCACGTTTTAGTCAGTTAAGTGCCGGAGTAAATATTTTTCCTGTAGGTTGCAGGTTACAATATACCGAGCGCGAACACATCAGACACATGTGAGTACCGATGAATTAATTTTATTAAGGAGGGAAGAACCGTGCCGCGAAAAGGACATACTCAAAAAAGAGATGTATTAGCAGATCCGTTATATAACAGCAAGGTTGTCACAAAGCTTATCAACAACATTATGTTGGACGGTAAGAAGAGCACAGCGCAGAAGATTGTATACGGAGCATTTGCAAAGGTGGAGGAGAAGGCTGGTAAGCCCGCTCTCGAGGTATTCGAGGAAGCTATGAACAACGTTATGCCCGTGCTTGAGGTAAAGGCAAGACGTATCGGCGGAGCGACTTATCAGGTGCCTATCGAGGTAAGAGCAGACAGAAGACAGGCTCTCGGACTTCGTTGGCTGACCGCTTTTTCACGCAACAGAGGCGAGAAGACGATGGAAGACAGACTCGCCAATGAGATTCTTGACGCATCCAACAACACGGGTGCAGCAGTTAAGAGAAAAGAAGACATGCATAAGATGGCTGAGGCTAACAAGGCTTTCGCACATTATAGATTTTAAAAGCTTATAAGGAGGAAAAAACCTTGGCTGGAAGAGAATATCCGTTAGAGAGAACCAGAAATATCGGTATTATGGCTCATATCGATGCAGGTAAGACCACATTGACAGAGCGTATTCTTTACTATACCGGTGTTAACTATAAGATTGGTGATACTCACGAGGGTACTGCTACCATGGACTGGATGGAACAGGAGCAGGAAAGAGGTATTACAATCACATCAGCCGCTACCACATGTCACTGGACATTAGAGAAGGAAACCAAGGTTATGCCCGGTGCGCTTGAGCACCGTATCAATATTATTGATACTCCCGGTCACGTTGACTTTACTGTTGAGGTTGAGCGCTCGCTGCGAGTGCTTGACGGAGCCGTTGGCGTATTCTGCGCTAAGGGCGGTGTTGAGCCTCAGTCAGAGAACGTATGGCGTCAGGCAGATACCTACAACGTACCGAGAATGGCATTTATCAACAAAATGGATATCCTTGGTGCCAACTTCTACGGAGCAGTTGACCAGATAAGAAACAGATTGGGCAAGAATGCAATCTGCCTCCAGCTGCCTATCGGCAAGGAGGACGATTTCAAGGGTATTATTGACCTTTTTGAAATGCAGGCCTATATCTACAACGACGAAAAGGGAGATGACATCTCCGTAACAGCTATTCCCGACGATATGAAGGAAGAGGCTGAGAAGTACCATAACGAGCTTGTTGAGAAAATCGCCGAGCTCGACGACGAGCTTACAATGAAGTATCTTGAGGGCGAGGAACTTTCGGTTGAAGAGATGAAGGCAGCGCTCAGGGTTGCGACCTGCGAGTGCAGAGCCGTTCCCGTATGTTGCGGTTCCGCATACCGTAACAAGGGCGTTCAGAAGCTTCTTGACGCAGTTCTTGAGTTCATGCCCGCTCCTACCGACATACCCGATATCAAGGGTGTTGATATGGACGGCAACGAGGTTGAAAGACATTCGTCCGACGACGAGCCTTTCTCCGCTCTTGCATTCAAGATTATGGCAGACCCCTTCGTAGGAAAGCTTGCGTTTTTCAGAGTATACTCCGGTACCTGCAATGCGGGTTCCTATGTATATAACGCAACTAAGGATAAAAAAGAGCGTATCGGACGTATCCTTCAGATGCACGCAAACAAGAGAGCGGAGCTTGACAAGGTATACTCGGGTGATATTGCCGCAGCCGTAGGCTTTAAGTTTACGACGACGGGCGATACAATCTGCGACGAGCAGCATCCCGTTATCCTTGAGTCGATGGAATTCCCCGAGCCCGTTATCGAGCTTGCAATCGAGCCCAAGACAAAGGACGCTCAGGGCAAGATGGGCGAGGCTTTGGCAAAGCTTGCCGAGGAGGACCCCACATTCAGAGCCCACACGGACCAGGAAACAGGTCAGACGATTATCGCCGGAATGGGCGAGCTGCATCTTGAAATCATCGTGGACAGACTTCTCCGCGAGTTCAAGGTTGAAGCTAACGTAGGTGCGCCTCAGGTTGCCTATAAGGAAACCATTACAAAGCCCGTTGACGTTGACAGCAAATACGCAAAGCAGTCCGGCGGACGCGGACAGTACGGACACTGCAAGGTTAAGTTTGAGCCGATGGATCCCAACGGCGAGAAGACCTTTGAGTTTGAGTCGTCCGTTGTCGGCGGAGCTATTCCGAAGGAATATATCCCCGCTGTCGGAGAGGGTATCGAGGAGGCTACAAAGGCAGGTATTCTTGCCGGATTCCCCGTACTCGGCGTACACGCAAACGTATACGACGGTTCCTACCACGAAGTCGATTCGTCCGAGATGGCATTCCACATTGCCGGCTCCATGGCGTTTAAGGACGCAATGCAGAAGGCAAGTCCCGTGCTTCTTGAGCCTATCATGAAGGTCGAGGTTACCATGCCCGAGGACTACATGGGTGACGTAATCGGAAGCCTGAACGCAAAGCGCGGACAGATTCAGAGCATGGACGATATCGGCGGCGGAAAGATTGTCCGTGCGCTTGTACCCCTTGCCGAGATGTTCGGATACTCGACAGAGCTTCGTTCATCAACACAGGGACGCGGTAACTACTCGATGTTCTTTGAAAAGTACGAGCAGGTACCCAAGAACGTACAGGACAAAATTATCGCGAATAAAGCAAAATAAACAGTTGAAAATATTTCTTTTATGAAATATAATAGTTTCAGTTGATTAAGATTACCCCAAAGGGGATAATTAAAGGAGGATTTTAAAAATGGCTAAGGCTAAATTTGAAAGAAACAAACCGCATTGTAACATTGGTACAATTGGTCACGTTGATCACGGTAAAACAACTTTAACAGCAGCTATCACCAAGACTCTTAACGCAAGAATCGGTACCGGCGAGGCTGTTGCATTCGACATGATTGATAAGGCACCCGAGGAGAGAGAAAGAGGTATCACAATTTCCACAGCTCACGTTGAGTACGAGACAGATAACAGACACTATGCTCACGTTGACTGCCCCGGCCATGCCGACTATGTAAAGAACATGATTACCGGAGCTGCTCAGATGGACGGCGCTATCCTTGTTGTTGCCGCAACCGACGGTGTTATGGCTCAGACAAAGGAGCACATCCTTCTTGCGCGTCAGGTAGGCGTTCCTTATATCGTAGTATTCCTTAACAAGTGCGACAGCCCTGACGTTGACGAGGAGCTTATCGAGCTCGTTGAGATGGAAGTTACAGAGCAGCTTGAGGAGTACGGCTTTGAAGGCTGCCCGATTATCAAGGGTTCCGCTCTTAAGGCTCTTGAGGATCCTTCAAGCGAGTGGGGCGACAAGATTCTTGAGCTTATGAAGACTGTTGACGAGTATATCCCTGATCCTCAGAGAGATACAGACAAGCCTTTCCTTATGCCCGTCGAGGACGTATTCACAATTACCGGTCGTGGTACCGTTGCTACCGGCCGTGTTGAGAGAGGAACACTTCACCTCAACGACGAGCTTGAGATTCTCGGTGTTAAGGACGACGTTCAGAAGACAGTTGTTACCGGTATCGAAATGTTCAGAAAGCAGCTTGACGAGGCTATGGCAGGTGATAACATCGGAGCTCTTCTCCGTGGTATCAACCGTGACCAGATTGTCCGCGGACAGGTTATCGCTAAGCCCGGCACCGTAACATGCCACAAGAAATTCACCGCTCAGGTTTACGTTCTTACAAAGGACGAGGGCGGACGTCATACACCTTTCTTCAACAACTACCGTCCTCAGTTCTACTTCAGAACTACCGACGTAACAGGCGTTTGCGCACTTCCCGCAGGTACCGAGATGTGCATGCCCGGCGATAACGTAGAGATGACAATCGAGCTCATCCACCCCATCGCTATGGAGCAGGGACTTACATTCGCTATCCGTGAGGGTGGTAGAACAGTTGGTTCAGGCCGTGTGGCTACTATCATCGAGTAATTTGTAGAAGCTGGATTTTATGGGGCTTTCCTAAGAATAGGGAAGCCCTTTTTGAATTATATTTCATGATGGTAAACGTAGCGTGGAAGTGATATAATCAAAAAATAAAATTGAACAGGGAGCTTATAGTTTATGGATTATTTTGAAATTAACACGGAACGCCTGGTGTTGAAGCCGTTAGGAAGGCAATATCTAAAGTCAACGATTCAATATGCGATGGATTACGAAAATACAAAATATATGTGCCATCTGCCGGATGAAACGGTTGAGGAGGCGGAAGAATTTTTAGCGAATGCTGAGAATGAATGGAAAAAGGAGCAACCGAATTTTTTAGAATTTGCAATTATATATAATGACATACATATCGGTGCAGTCAGTGTGTATTTTGAGGATGATACAGGTGAACTTGGTTGGATTATCAATAAGAAGTATTGGCGAAACGGATTTGCATATGAAGCGGCAAAGGCACTTATTAAATATACGAAAACCGAAATGAAAGTAAGCCATTTTCTGGCGCATTGTGATACCGAAAATATTGCCTCGTATAAAGTTATGGAAAAGCTTGGTATGAGCAGGACCGGTGAGTGGGGCGGACGAAGAAACAGAGCTGCATCAGAGGATAGCTCGGAGTATCGGTATGAATTGTATTCAGTGTAGAGATAAACCGGATAAAAGGAGAGGAATGTTTGAATGGAAGCCGTATATGGAATGCCGTCCGATATCGATTCATGGATGAATTTAGTGAATAATGTAAGCTGGAATTTTCCGGGGTTGGAGACTCAAGAAAAAATACAAGAGCATA
>JAAVHB010000134.1 GCA_014799955.1 Butyrivibrio sp.
ATGAGCTGCTTGGACTTACATTCAGGCTCGTTCTTTCCGGTGATTACTACGAGTATGACGACACAAACAAAAGATGGAACGACAAGAGCTCCAATGACGATTATGTTAAGGGGCTTATCGAAAACGGCACCGAAATTAAAATTGTCGGAATAATCGAGGCAAAGGAGGATGCTGTCGCCACCTCAATCACAGGCTCTATCGGATACACCAAGGCTCTCACTGATTATGTGATTGACCTCACCCGCAGGTCCGAAATTGTAAAGGCACAGCTTGCCGACGAGGACACTGATGTGTTTACGGGACTTCCCTTCGCCGACAATTCCGATGAAATCGAAAAGATTACAATTGACGATGTATATGCCTATATCGCCACTCTTCCAGAGGAACAGCAGCAGGCAATGCAGCTTTACCTTAAAATGATGACCGAGGAACAGATTGTCGAGATGTTCAAAGCCCAGCTTCAGACCGCCTCGGCTTCAACTTTCAAGGACAATATGAAGAAGCTCGGCTACGCCGACCCCGATACGCCTGCTTCAATTAACATTTACGCGAAGGATTTCAACTCCAAGGACGAAATTACCGCTATAATTGAGAAATATAACCAGAAGGTGGCCGACGAGGGACATGACAGCCTTACAATAAGCTACACCGACTATATAGGTCTTATGATGTCGTCAATCAGCACGATTATCAATACTATTTCATATGTGCTGATTGCCTTTGTTTCGATTTCACTGGTGGTTTCATCCATAATGATAGGCATAATCACATATATCTCGGTACTTGAGCGTACAAAGGAAATCGGAATTCTCCGAAGCATCGGAGCTTCAAAGCATGATGTATCAAGAGTTTTCAACGCCGAAACGATGATTATCGGGCTTGTGTCCGGTTCACTCGGAATCCTGATTACGGTTCTTCTTGATATACCTATAAATATCGTGATAAAGAGCCTTACCAACATCCCCAATGTCGCGGCGCTGCCTTGGCAGGGAGCGCTTATCCTCATTGCGATAAGCGTAATGCTCACACTTATTGCCGGACTTATTCCCGCAAAGGTTGCCTCAAGGAAAGACCCTGTTATTGCTCTGAGAACGGAATAAGCTCCGACTTTGATTCAAATCATAATATAATAAAAATAAACCGCGCTTGCCCCAAATACGGGCAGGCGCGAATATATTGATGACACTTTATTTTTTCAATTGCATCGCCCCGTTTTAATAAATTCAATCAGCTTCTCAACATCTTCAAAATCGTCATAATCCCCGTTAATGCCATCACGGTGATATACGATTCCGCTTTTTTCGTTGCGCTCGAGGCAGTCAAGAAGCGCTTCCACTCCGTAGCGTTTCGCAAAAAGCGTGAAGCCGTAGGGCTTTATTTTTGCTAAAAGACCCTTTTTACAGTCCTCGCCGCACTTATAGCAATTGGAAATATCTTTGTCGGCTGAGCATTTAAGATTCTCGCACCACTGCTTATCGGGACATTCTCCCGAATTACAGCCCATGCAGTGCTCATTTTCCGAGCATAAACAGCACGCCAGACCGCATCTTGCAATACCTAATTCACGTTTCATATGTCCGCCCCCTTGTTTTATTCCGGATATTTTTCAATTTCCAATATTTTTTCGGCATCTTCTTTGCTGTCAATATTTTCTACCGAAGCAAGCTTTCGGTTTATAGCGCGTGTACGCTTTCCGATAAGGTCGTCGAGGTCACTGTCGGCAATACGCAGACGTTTCTGAATATTGATAAGACCGGCTTCAAATTTAGAGAACTCCGCCTTAGCGGCTTTGAGTATCTCCCAGACCTGTCCGCTCTTTTTCTGAATTGCAAGCGTAGCAAATCCCATCCGCAGGCTGTTCAACATTGCCGCCATTGTTGACGGTCCCGCAATATTTATTTTATAATCGCGCTGCAAAAGCTCGATAAGTCCCATATTAACGACCTCGGCATACAGCCCCTCAAACGGCAGGAACATTACAGCGAAATTTGTTGTATACGGTACTTTGATATATTTTTCGTTAATGCTTTTTGCACAGCGCTTTATTTCGTCAGAGAGCGTTTTGCGCGCCGACTTAATCATTTCGGAGTTACCCGATTCGTATGCCTTTTGCAAAGCAGAGTAAGTATCCCCGGGAAATTTTGAATCTATCGGCAGCCAAATGCCCTCGTCGTTCGGTCCCGGCAGTCTTACCGCAAAATCGACGCGCTCGGAGCCGCCCGGCTCCACCTGAATCTGTTCCCCGTACTGTTCTTGAACAAGTATTTCCTCAAGAATCGCGCCAAGCTGTATCTCGCCGAGAATGCCGCGCGTCCTGACGTTTGAAAGAACATTCTTCAAATCCGTAACGCCGCTTGCAACGCTCTTCATCTCTCCCAAGCCTTCATAAACCTCTTTAAGACGCTGATTCACTGTCTCAAATGACTTGGATATCTTATCGTCGAGCGTTTTTTGCAGCTTTTCATTTACTGCGTCGTTTATCTTATCAATGCTTTCCTGATTTTCGTGCCGCAGCTTATCCATACCGTCGTTCAGGTTTTTACCAAGATCTGACATATTTTTAACAACAGTTTCAAAGGCACTGTTGATTTTCCGGTCAAGAGTATCCTGCATTTTTTCGGTAACGACGCTGTTTATTTTTTCCAGACTTTCCTGATTTTCACGGCGCAGGGCATTCATTTCAATTTCTATTTTACCGAAAGCTTCCGACGATGATTTCTGCTGACGCTCCTGCGCTTCACGGATATCACGCGCAATCCTGTCTATCTGATTAACGGCCGAGTCGCTTTGGCGCGATAATTGTTCCGCAATCATACGGTTATCTGCTTCTCGCGTCCGGGTCATCTGCTCAAGGAGACCTTTTATATCACCCAGAGCTTTGCTGTCCGAAGCTTTAAACAGCTTTATCAAAACTATCACCAAAAGCACAATTATTACAACACAGCATACCAATATTGTTTTTTCCATAAATTTCTCCTACTTTTCAAAATCACGGGAATGCTTTTTAAAAAATTCATAATATGCCGCCACGTTCGGCAGCTCGGTCCATTTCTTAATGTCCGCGGGATTCTCGTCCAAATCGTATATTTTTGCGCCCCTGAGAGAAAGTATGAAGGGCGAATGCGTGGCGATAATAAGCTGGCAGCCGAAAAACCTCGCACTGTTTTCAAGAAATTCCAGAAGCTCCTGCTGCTTTGCTGGCGAAAGGCTGTTCTCCGGCTCGTCCAGAAGATAGAGCGCGTTCTCCTTTATTTTGTCCGAAAAATAAATTAAGGCGCTCTCGCCGTTCGAGTGCTCCCTGACATTATCCATTAGATTTTCCCGTATGTATCTGGACTGGGTCTTGCTTCTGGCTGCCGTGACCTTTTTAAGCCGCTCGTAATCGTCAAGGGATTTCATCTGAAATTTGGAATATTTTGCGTCCATATACTCCTCAAACAGCTCACCGCGTTTCCTGTCAATGCCCTCGTTGACCGCGCGAAGATTCAGCATGAAATCAAACACGTCGTCGCTTGTGATTATCCTGCTTTCTGGCGGAATCGGACTTCTCAGTTCAAAATCGCACATATCGGTATATTTTTCCATAAAGCTGCTTCTGTTAAACAGCGTGTCGCGCTCTATTCTAAGCTTCTCGGCAATCACGTTCAACGCCGTACTTTTGCCGGAGCCGTTATCCCCGTACAGTATGGTTATGGGCTCAAAATCCAGAACGGAAAGCGCGTTTCTCGACAGAATTCCGAACGGATAAAATGAATCGTAACAGGTTCGTTTTTCATCGAAATAAACGTCATATTCTGCCTCTTTACCGGGAAAAGAAAATTGGGATAAATATATCATTCCTGCCTCCTCACCGTAAAAATCGGGTAGGGAAATTTTCTCTCCTACCCGCCGCGCGTGGCGCGTGCCGCAAGGCAGCGATTACCTTGCGCGCCGCTGCGCATAAAAAGCCCAAAGGCCTTCGCTGCCTCGGATTAAGGCAGCAATGAAAAGCCTTTGGGCGTTAAGAGCTTATACGGGATATGCTCCGTCCTTCGCTGCGGACGGGTCAATCTTACTCTGCTGTGCCTCTCTGTACTTAAAGAAATCCGTGGCAACCTGAGGGAAAAGCGCATATGAAAGCACATCCTCATCCTGTTGCTTCCACTGCTTCATCTCGGACTCAAGCTTATCAAGCTCCGGCGAAAGAGTGTCGGCAAACCGGCATGTGATGGGCTGCTCGCCCGTCATATCTATTGCTTTCTGCTGAACCTCGGGATTGAATGGCTTTACGGTCTTGCCGTACTTTCCGAGAAGCAAATCCTTTGATTCCTTCGTAAGATTCTTGTAGCGCTCGCCCAGAACCACATTGAGAACCGCCTGAGTTCCTACAATCTGGCTTGAAGGCGTTACAAGCGGCGGCTCGCCGAAATCCTTGCGCACTCTGGGAACCTCTTCAAGCACCGCGTCATATTTATCCTCAGCCTTCATTTCCTTAAGCTGGGACACAAGATTGCTGAGCATTCCGCCCGGAACCTGATAAAGAAGAGTCTTTATATTTACGCCCATAACCTTGGGGTCAAGTCGTCCGCTCTTAATCCATTCCTCTCTCATAGGCCTGAAATAGTCCGCAATCTCGGCAAGGAGATTCTGGTCAAAGCCCGGGTCATAGGGAGTTCCCTCGAACGACTTTGCCATAACCTCGGTTGCGGGCTGGCTTGTTCCCATCGAAAGAGGTGACATAGCCGTGTCGATAATATCACAGCCTGCCTCGACGGCTTTCATATAGGTCATTGAAGCAACACCTGAGGTATAGTGGGTATGAAGCTCAATCGGAAGCTTGGTTCCAGCCTTGAGCGCCTTAACAAGATTCGTGGCCTCATTGGGTACCAGAAGTCCTGCCATATCCTTTATACAGATGGAATCGGCTCCCATCTCCTCTATCTCTCTCGCCATATTTTCCCAATACTCAAGCGTATACGCGTCGCCGAGCGTGTATGAAAGGGCTACCTGCGCGTGTCCCTTCTCCTTGTTGGCGGCTTTGACAGCCGTCTGGAGATTGCGTATATCGTTAAGACAGTCAAAAATACGGATAATATCTATTCCGTTGGCTATTGATTTCTGAACAAAATACTCCACAACATCGTCTGCATAGGGACGGTATCCGAGGATATTCTGTCCTCTGAAAAGCATCTGCAGCTTGGTTTTGCGGAATCCGTCCTTGAGCTTTCTCAATCTGTCCCAAGGGTCCTCCTTGAGAAACCTTAAGCATGCGTCAAAGGTTGCTCCGCCCCAGCACTCAACAGCGTTATAGCCGACCTCATCCATTTTGCCGATTATGGGAAGCATCTGCTCCGTCGTCATTCTTGTTGCGATAAGCGACTGATGGGCGTCACGCAATATTGTTTCGGTTATTTTAACCGGTCTTTTTTCATTAATATCTGCCATAATTTTGTCCTCCAATTAAATTAAATACCGACGCCGAAAATCGCCATAAAGGTTCCGGCAACAACGGCGGTACCTATAACGCCCGCCACGTTAGGTCCCATGGCATGCATGAGAAGGAAATTTGTGGGGTCGGTTTCCGCGCCGACCTTCTGCGAAACACGCGCCGCCATCGGAACCGCGGATACTCCGGCAGAACCGATAAGAGGATTTACTTTTCCGTGCGTCACCTTGCACATTATCTTGCCGAAAAGAACTCCGGCAGCGGTTCCTACCGCAAATGCGACAAGTCCCAGCGCAACGATTTTAAGAGTGCTCCAATTCAGGAAATTGGCAGCGCTCGTGGTGGCTCCGACCGAAGTACCGAGCAGGATTACCACGATATACATAAGCGCGTTTGACGCCGTTTCCGAAAGCTGCTTTACCACTCCGGATTCCTTGAAAAGATTACCCAGCATAAGCATTCCCACAAGCGGTGCGGTGGTGGGCAGGATAAGCACAACCACAATCGTTACCACGACGGGGAAAAGAATTTTTTCAAGCTTGGAAACAGGTCTGAGCTGCTCCATTTTAATCGCGCGCTCCTTTTTCGTCGTAAGAAGACGCATAATCGGCGGCTGGATAATCGGCACAAGTGACATATACGAATATGCCGCCACCGCAATGGGTCCCATAAGGTTAGTCTGTCCGAGCTTTCCGGCAAGAAATATCGACGTGGGTCCGTCGGCTCCGCCTATAATGGAAATGGCTGCCGCCGCCTTGCCGTTGAAACCCATAAGGATTGCCAGAAAATACGCGCTGAAAATACCGATCTGCGCTGCCGCGCCCAGAAGAAAGCTCTTGGGATTGGCTATTAACGGTCCGAAATCCGTCATGGCTCCGACGCCGAGGAAAATAAGCGACGGAAGAATACTCCATTCGTCAAGCAGGTAAAAATAATGGAAAAGTCCCGCAGCCGCGTTTCCGGCAGCCTTGGCGTCCGCTATGGACTGCATTATGTCGGGAAAAAGATTGACAAGCAGCATACCGAACGAAATCGGAACAAGCAGCAACGGCTCGAAGCCTTTTCCTATAGCCAGATATAGAAATACCAGCGCTACCAGAATCATGACGTAATTGCCCCATTCGAGGTTCATAAATCCTGTCTGGTTAAGCAGGTTCTGTAATGTATCAAGAATCATTTTGATACCTCCAATATTAGTTTAATGTTGCTATTGTCTCGCCTGATTCAACGGAGCTTCCGACTGCAACATTATCACTGGCAACCGTTCCGTCCTCCGGAGCAACGATGTCGTTTTCCATTTTCATTGCCTCAAGCACAAGTATTACCTGTCCCCTGCTCACCTTATCGCCGGGATTTGCCTTAACGGCAACAATCTTGCCGGGCATGGGAGCGTTTACCTTTATGCTGCCTGCCGTGCCCGATGTCTTGGGTGCCTCAGCCTTGGGAGCCGGAGCCTTAGGTGCAGCCGCTTTCGGCGCTGCCTGCGCAACGGGAGTTCCCGTGGACGCGCCCTCCTCAACTGTTACGTCATATACGTTTCCGTTGACTGTGATAGTATAATTTTTCATTATAAAAATCCTCCTGTTATCTTCTAATCTTTTTTATTGACCTGACCACAAAACCGTCTGTGGAGGTTCCAGTTGAAGCCGCAATAGCAGCCGAAATAACCGCGACAAGCTCAAGCTCATCGGAGAGTTCAAGCTCCTCCTCCCTTGCCTCAAGCTGGGAAACGGTATTGTCAACGGCCTCGGGGCCTGCCATGCGCTCTTTCTTTTTGGCTTCCTTCTTCATGGCGATTTTCTTCTCCGCCTTCGGTATAAACTGAAAAAGGCTTATAACCAGGGAAATGAAAATCAGCACGCAGAAAACAACCGCTATACATACAAGGGAATTAAGTCCGGCGTCAGCCAGTTTTTGTCCCAATGTTTCCAAAACTATCATATATTCACCTCGCTAAACCGTTCCGTGCTTTCTGTCCACGGGCACCGATTTTTTGGAATACAGCATCTCAAAAGCGCCTATGACATACTTACGGGTGGATTCCGGCTCGATTATCGAATCGACATATCCTCTCTTAGCCGCCGATACCGCGCTGTCCTGAAGCGTCGCGTATTCCGCCGCCTTCTCGTCAATCAGTTCGGGCTTATCGGCATACATTATCTTTGCGGCAAGTCCCGCGTCCATCATTCCGATTGAAGCCTCGGGCCATGCGTAGGTAATATCCGCGCCTATGGCTTTTGAATTCATTGCCACATAAGCGCTGCCGTATGCCTCGCCGACAATAACGTTAACCTTGGGAACCGTAGCGCTCGCAAATGCGTGAGTAAGCTTTGCTGCCGCCTTTGAAACCGACCTCTCAGACGCAACCGTGGCGTCAAAGCCCTTCACGTCGGTGACAGTGAGCACAGGGATTCCGAAAGCGTCGCAGAAATTGACGAATTCCGCCGCCTTGTAGCAGGCTCCCGTCGTAAGAACCTTGTCAAAGGTCTGCTCGCTGCCGTTTTCTCCGAAAAGCTCCGAGCGGTTGGCAACGGCTCCCACCGTCGCACCGTTAAGCTTAATAAATCCCGTTACAAGCTCCTTTGCAAAATTCTTTCTTGTTTCCACCAAAACATTATTATCCGATATGGAGGAAAGCATATAAGCCGGGTCCGCCTTTGTATCGGCAAGTCCCTCGCAGATTCTGTTCAGGTCGTCCGTACACTCCGAAACCGCTTCGTCCTCGTTGTTTGACGGAAGCACCGAAAGAAGCTCTCTTATTCCGCCGTAAATTGAAGCCTCGTCGCCCACAAAATCAACAATTCCCGCCTGCTCGGACTGGAAAGCCGCCGTCGCCGTGTCAAGCTCCTTGTTGCCCTCCAATGTATTGGGGCTGTTGACAAAAAGCTTTGCGTTCTTCGCCTCCATAAAGGTAAAGTCGGTAAGAGAAGGCATGAGGGCAAGTCCGCCTCCGCAGGTACCGAATACAGCCGTTATCTGCGGAATCACACCCGAGCTTTCGCTCTGCTTAAGATAAATCTGTCCGAACGCGTTAAGGGCATCAGTTGCCTCCTGAAGCCTTAAGCCCGCGCAATCGATTATACCGATTACCGGAGCTCCCATTTTAAGAGCCATGTCATAAATATTAACTATCTTTTTTGCATGCATTTCGCCGATGGAACCGCCTAAAACCGCGGAATCCTGACTGTACACATACACAAGTCTTCCGTCAACGGTGCCGTATCCGGTGATAACGCCGTCTGCCGGAGTATCAATGTCAGCCAGATTAAAATCGGTGCTTCTTGCCGTGACAAGCCCGCCGATTTCAACAAAGCTGCAATCGTCAAGCAGGGCTTCGATTCTTCTGCCCGCTGACGTCTGTGTCGTAGTGCTCATATTTTAGACCTCCATATAATTAAATCGCAATTTTTACCAAGTATATTGTAATATTATAGCAAAAAATAATCAAGAGTAATTTGACAGTTTTTAACAAAAAATGCTCCCCTTTGGAATGACCTTTCCCGTCAACCCAGAAGAGAGCCTATTTTTTTTATCATTTAATATACGTTATTTATTCTCCGCCGCATAGTTCAGCGTTGTCTTCGCAGGCACAAGCACGATATCCTCCTCGTCTCCCGCTACGAAAGAAAGACTGTCCGTGTTATATACCAGAGGCACATACAGCGCCGCTGCGTAGGCGGTGTAATTTCCCGTCACCGGATAATATCCTTCCGCATAATCAATATACGAGCCGAGCCACACGCCGCAGTATATCACTCCGTCCCTTACCGAAAGATAGTCCGAATGTGCTATGACGGTTATGTCGGAAATTGCGTCTACATTTTCGGACATCTCATAATCAAAATCAATTTCGGTCTTTCCGTCCGAAGTTTTTACGGAAGTATGCGCAACTCCGTTTTCAAAAGTCACTTTGTCCGGGACATATTTGTCTGAAAGCATATACTTTATGTCAGAAACGGGAATTCTGACAAACGTCTCTTTCTTGCAGTCATAAACGAAAATATCACACCTTGTGCTGCCGTCGTCCTTATCATAGTCCTCCGTCCTTATAACTATGTCGCTGACACCGTCCCCTGTCACGTCAGTCATAAATACTCGGGGAACCCTTGACGCGAAATTCCCGGACGTGTATCCTCCAATCGGCGTCCGCAAAATTTCCGTATGAGAAATACCGTTATATGTCAGTGTGAAAGTGTATACTCCGGAATAGTCGTTTTTGTACGGCGAAAGAAAGGTATAACCGTTATCCGTTATCACGCAGCCATTATCCGCGGTCAACGTTCTGTAGCTTACTCCGTTTATTTCGACAGTGCCGAGCTCAAACCCGGGATACAGCAAATCCTTATGTTCCTTATCTTCATCCGTCCATTCGCTTCCGACGGGGCGTTCGTCATTTATGCCGTCTGAAGATGTTGAAGCTTCGGAATATTCGCCCGTATCGGCAGTTTTGTCGGCCGCACTCTCCTCCCGGCTTTGCTCCTGACATGCCGTAAAAAGCAGGACTGAAACTGCAAGTGCGCACAAAATCAATTTTTTTAACATAATTTCACCCCTCTCAATTCTTATTTGCATTTAAAAAATATATTGATAATATCGGAAGAATACATCCTATCAGCTTAGATTTTATTACATATTATACTCCATTATTTATTTTTATCTGTATATTTTTATTATAATTGAATCTTTCAAAACAATCAATAATAATCTTCTGTTTCAGCAAAAATGCTTCCTAACTGACACGGTTTAAAGGTACTTTACCTGTCAAAATAGGAAACAAATCTTTAGATAAATTATTACTGCTTATTTAATAACAACAAAAAATCCGGCCGGGAACGCGGACTTTCGCTCCGTTCCTTAGCCGGATTCATTATTTTATATTATTTGGCGACTAGCCGAGCACTACAACAACCTTTGTCTGCTCAGTCAGCATATCCTCAGCCAGAAGATTGCCGCTAACCTCCACGCCGTTGACGGTCATGGACTTAACGCCGCTCTGTACATGGTTCGGATTCTGCACGTCGATTGACACATGCTTTCCTCTGAAATTCTTCTCAATCTTAAAGCCGTCCCACTCCGAGGGAATCGAGGGGCTTATTACAAGACCTTCGGCGTTGGGGCGCATACCGCAGATACCCTCCACGCAGCCTACCATAACGGTAGAGCCGGTTCCGGTAAGCCAATGCACATGGGAACGTCCGGCATAGGGCGAACGGGTGGACTCGGTAAACTGTCCGTGAACATAAGGCTCAAGAACGCGGGTCTCAGCCTTGTCGTTCATGCTCGCGGGCGACGACTCAAGGAAGTACTCAAACGCCCTGTCGCCTCTTCCGAGAAGCGACTCCGCAAGGATTGCCCAGCCCTGCGTCTGTGAGAAAATACCGCCGTTCTCCTTGGTGTCCGGATTGAATATATGCATGAGCGCGCCTTCAAAATAATGGTCTACATACGGCGGCTCCATAATCTTCACGCCGTAAGGCGTGTTGAGGATTTCATGAACCTTGTCCATAGCGGTTGTCGCCTGCTCCTTTGAAGCGAAACCGGAAATAACCGACCATGACTGTGGATTGAGCCACATGCTTGCCTCGGGATCCTTCTTTGCTCCTACGACCTCGCCGTTTTCCCTGTAACCGCGGATAAATCTGTCCTCGTCCCAGCATTCGGAAAGGCTCTTGCCAAGCTCGGGCTGAACCCTGTCAATATACGCTACATACTCTGTATCGTTTCTGTCCTGAGCGTATCCTTTGATTACGCTCATCGCGTAGTAAAGCTGGAATGCGACAAAGGTCGATTCTCCCTTTTTGCCGAGCCTCAGGCAGTCATTCCAATCGGCGTAAAGTCCGGCGGGCATTGTGTGAGCGCCGAGTCTTTCCATAGAGAAATTAATAGCCTTCTTGAGATGCTCGTACACGGTGTCCTCGCCGCCGTTGGCGTAAACAATAACCTCGTCAAGGAATGCTTTGTTGCCGCTCTCTCCGATATATTTGAATACGGTCGGGAAAAGCCAGAGCGCATCGTCCGCCCTGTAGCAGGGATGCCCTGTCTGCTTTGCGTAAAGCGAATTCTCGTCGTTCTCGTCGGGGCAGGTTTCATGTCCGGCGTTGTGGTCAAACTTAACAAGCGGAAGTCCGCCGCCGTTGTCAACCTGAGCGGAAATCATGAAGCGTATCTTGTCCGCCGCAAGCTCAGGATTGATATGGATAATACCCTGAATGTCCTGAACGGTGTCCCTGTAGCCGTAGCCGTTGCGGAGTCCGCAGTATATGAGTGAAGCCGCTCTTGACCAGATAAAGGTGATAAAGCACTGGTAAGCGTTCCATACGTTGACCATGTTGTTGAACTCGGGCGAAGGGGTGTCCACCTGAAAATTATTGAGCTGTCCGTGCCAGTAGTCGATAAGCTCCTTAAGCTCCTTATCAACCTGTCCCTCTGCCTTGTAGGAATCAAGAATCTCGTCAGCAACCTTGGGATTCTTCTGTCCGAGCACATAAATAAGCTCCGCGGTTTCTCCGGGCGCAAGCATGATGTCCGACTGAAGCGCGCCGCAGGAGTTGGAGTTGTAATTGCATTTGTTGTCGCAGAAGCCTCTCTCAACGGCGATGGGATTGCCGTAATCCCTGTAGGAGCCGATAAAGCTTGAAAGGTCGCCGTTATACGCGCTTACGGGCGCGCCGACAACTCCGAAGAAGCGCTCTCTCCAGTTGGAGCCGTTCTCGTCCTTACCGCTGTTTTCGTTGATATGCTGGACGATTTTATTTCCCTCAAAGGAGGTTCTTGTGATGAAGAGCGTGTACTGTAAATTTACCTGATCCTGCTCGTAATTGTTTTCGTTGGTAAACTCAATAAAACCGAAAAGCGAAAGATTTCTGTAACGGTCGGAATTATTGGTTACCTTGGTTCTCCATACCTCGTAGGTCTTATTCAGAGGCACATAGTAAGTAAGCTCCGAATGTATATCGGAATAGTCGGACTTTATTACGGTGTAAGCGGTTCCGTGATGGCACTCCGTTTTGTAGCGGTCAAGAGGCTTGCCGACAGGCTGCCATGTCGCCGACCAATAGTCGTTCGCGTCGTTATCCCTGATATACACGTATCTTCCGGGAAGGCCGATATTCGAGTTAAAACGGTATCTTGCGATACGTCCGTTCGCTCCGCTCTTTACAAAGCTGTAGCCGCCTCCGTTGTTGGAAACGATGGCGCCGTACTCGGGTGAGCCGAGATAATTCGCCCACGGCGCGGGAGTATCCGGTCTTGTAATAACGTACTCCTTGTTGGTTAAGTCAAAAAAACCGTACTGCATTGATTAATATGCTCCTTTCACTTTACTGCGCTGCTTTTTGCGCATAATGGTATATTTCATTGTCACTGTCGCCTGCTTCCTCAGGCACAATCCAGGAGTTATTTTAGCATATTATTCGTGCAGATACCATATATTTTTAAATTTTTTTATTCAAAGACAGAAAATTTTCCATATTTTTTTGAGGAACCAAAGATAATCCTGCTTCGCCACTCTTTCCTTTGACAGAATCGGAAAGGTTCTGAAGCATTCGCCGTTAAGATATATGTACACCGTCCCCACCTGCTCGTTCAGCCCAATCGGAGCCTGAAGGCACTCCCTGAGTTCATAGACCACCTGTACGGATTCGTCGCCGCTTATCAGCATTTCCAGAGAAAAAGGAATATATGTGCTTATCTCCTCCTTGGTTCCTTCCACTACCGGAACTTTTTTGTGTTCATCCTCGGAGGCAAAAATTATCTCAGGGAAAAAGCTGTCGATGCCGTAATTCATCAGCTTTTTGGTGTCGCTCCACTTGTAGTTTTTGTTCGGAGGCCAGCCGCTTGCAAGCACAACCGAAATAAAGGTTCTGCCCTCATGTTTTACCGCGCCGACAAAGCAGTAACCTGCATTTCCCGTAAATCCCGTTTTAAGCCCGACAGCCCCGTTCACCATGTCCAGAAAACGGTCCGTGGTCGCCACGCTGACATTTCTTTTCCCGTTGAGCTCGCTGCAGGAATAATTTCTCGTTGTGCAGATTTTTATGACATTTTCGTTTTCCACGGCATATGCCGCAATTTTGGCAAGCTCGTACGCCGTCGTCGAATGTATACCGTTATCATCCTGCGCGTCAAGTCCGTTAGGCGTTATAAAATATGTATCAACGCAGCCAAGCTCCGCCGCCTTTTCGTTCATGAGCGAAGCAAATTCCGCAACATAGCCTTTGCTCTCCTCCACGCTTCTCTTGGCAGCAGCCTCAGCGTCCTGCGCCCCGTTTTTATGCACCTCTCCCACATACTCGGCAATCGCCGCCGCGACATCGTTGTATGATTTAAGCATCATGACGTAAAGCAAATCTCCGAGCCTATACTGCTCCCCCTTGACTGCGTTCAGCTGTACGTCAGGCTGTGACGCGGCATACGGAGAAACGGTCACCGCAGCGTCCAAATCCGCGTTTTCAAGCGCAATCACCAGGGTCATTATTTTGGTCGTGCTCGCCATCGGCATGACCTCGTTTTCGTTTTTGCCGTATAAAATTCTGTTATTGGAACCGTCAATAAGAACCGCCGAACGCGCGTAAAGCTCAAACTCAACGCCCGTCACCGAAGCCGCTTCCACGTTTGCCGCTGACACGGACTGCCCGAAAATCAGCAATATAGCGGAGCATAAAACAATAAGAATCTTTTTTATTTTCACGATTTGTACCGGAATTTTTTATTCAGTTAAATATATGTCGTTTTTGTCCACGCCATTACTACATTCCGTCACACAATCGTAAGCTCTCTGTCAAAATTATTCAAATCAATCCTTCCCCCGTCCGTCACAAGCACAAGGTCCTCAATCCTCACTCCCGCAACGCCCGGGACATATATTCCCGGCTCAATCGAAAAGCACATACCGAGCATTACAATGTCCGTATTCGCCGCCGACACGTCGCAATGCTCATGCACCTCCATGCCTATTCCGTGTCCGAGCCTGTGCGTAAAATATTCTCCATAGCCCTGCTTATCAATATAATTTCTTGCGGCGGCGTCAATATCACAGAATCGTACGCCGGGCTTTACCGCCTCTCTTCCGAGCCTGTTCGCTTCCTTTACGGTTTCATAAATCCGTCTTGCCTCGTCCGTCGCATAGCCTATGAATACGGTTCTTGTCATGTCCGAGCAGTAACCGTCCTTGATGCAGCCCACGTCAAGAACAACGCAGTCTCCCGGCTTTGCGAGCGAATTGTCCGATTCGTGGTGAGGGTCGGCGGCGTTTTCGCCGTAGCCGATTATAGGCTCAAAGGAATGCCCCTGCGCTCCCAAATCACGGTATATTTTCAAAAGCCTTTCGCCCATCTCAAGCTCGGTAAAGCCCTTGGGCACAAGTCCTATAAGCTTTTCCATCGCAAGGTCGTTGCATCTTGACACCTCAATCATTTTCTGCTGCTCCGAAACGCTTTTTATACGGCGCATTCCCTCAACGATATGCGATGCCCCGACATACGAGGCATCGGGAATAAGCTTCATAAGCTCCAGAAGAAATCCCGCCTGCCAGCTTTTGTCAACTCCGATAACGCCGCCCCTGTCCATATATTCCGAAAGCAGTTTAACCGGATTTTCGGTATCGTCATAGTATTTTACCTCTACGCCTATATCATCCGGCTGCGGGAAAAGCTTTCCGAGAACAAGAAGCGTCCTCCCGTCCGCGTTGATGTAAAGCGCCGTCATCCTTTCCATGCTTTGAATCAGCCGCCCGGTCAGATAGTACACGGACATCGGACTGCTGACAATGAGCTGTCCGATTCCGTCCTCCTTCATTTTCTTTGTCACTTCAAAAATTCTTGCTTTATCCATAAATTCCCTCACTCAATCAAATCCTTTACCACCTCGCCCGCAAGCACAAGTCCCGCGACCGACGGCACAAACGCCACGCTCCCCGGCAAAACCCTTTTGCCGCCCTCCGAAATCTCGGCAAGAGGCTTTTGCGGCTCCTCCTCGGAATATACAACCTTAAGACTGTCTATTCCTCTTTTTTTAAGCTCCCTGCGCATCACTCTCGCAAGCGGGCACACACGGGTACCGTATATGTCCGAAACCTTAAAGCCCGACGCGTCAAGCTTGTTTCCGGCTCCCATGCTGCTGATAACCGGAACCCCCGCCGCCTTTGCCCGCATAATAATCTCGAGCTTTGCAGTAACCGTATCTACGGCGTCCACAACATACGAATAGCTCGCAAAATCAAAGGAATCCGCGTTTTCGGGCAAAAAAAAGCATTGCCGTACCTCCACCTGCGCCTCCGGGTTGATTTCAAGTATCCTCTCCTTCATAACCTCCGTCTTGTACCGTCCCACAGTCCTGTGCGTGGCTATAATCTGCCTGTTTATGTTACTCTCCGACACCGTATCGCTGTCCGTCAGTACAAATTTACCCACGCCGCTTCTTGTCAGCGCCTCGATAACGTACCCGCCGACGCCTCCGACCCCGAAAACGGCAACCCTCGCCTCTGCGAGTTTCTCCACCGCTGCCTCTCCCAAAAGGAGCGCCGTTCTTTCAAACTGTTTTTTCATATAGTCATACCTGCTCCCCGCCGTCATTTGCTCTGGCGTCATAATCCTCGAGAAAATGATGCTTTATCCCGTCCTTTTTGTACGCGATTACCGTACTCAGATTGACGTTTTCCACACTTTTGAAAATATTCCCTTCAACGTACTGATTTTCCTTTTTAAGCTCTTTAATAAGAGCCTTTACAACCTTGCGTTTTGACTCGGTTTCGTTGTTTTCCATCGCGCACCGCTCCGTAAACCGGCACGCGCATTGCAGAAATTGCAGCCTGTTGTAATCGCGCCATGCCTTTATGTCGTCCTCTCTTATAAGGTACATGGGTCTTATTAACTCCATACCAGGGAAATTCGTGCTGTGAAGCTTCGGCATCATGGTCTGCACCTGCGCGCCGTAAAGCATTCCCATGAGTATGGTTTCAATCACATCGTCATAGTGATGCCCGAGAGCGATTTTATTGCATCCAAGCTCCCTCGCCCTGTTATATAGATGCCCCCGCCTCATGCGCGCGCAAAGGTAGCAGGGTGATTTTTCAATATGATATACTGATTCAAAAATATCCGACTCAAATATGTCAACGGGAACTCCCAGCCTTTCGGCGTTTGTCTCTATCATGCGCCTGTTTTCCGGCGCGTATCCCGGGTCCATCACGATAAAAGCCACTTCAAAACCGAACTTATTATGGAGCTTCAATTCCTGAAAAAGCTTCGCCATGAGCATCGAATCTTTACCGCCTGAGATGCAGACGGCAATTTTGTCATTTTCCTTTACAAGCTCATACTCATTGATAGCCTTTGTGAAGCGGCACCAGATATTCTTGTGAAATTTCTTGCGTATACTATGCTCTATATCCTGCTGATTGGGCAAATCGGTATTGTTATTCATGGTATCCTTCCGTTAATTGTGTCTGGATTTTTGAGTTTATTTTAACATAAAAAAACAACTGCGGCAATAGAATAGCCGCAGTCGCCTAAGAATCAATCATTATGTTTGGGAACCGGAACGCATCACGGCTCAAACTCGTATATCAAAACCTCATCCTCGCCGTCAAGCACCGTATGATATAAAAGCTCGTCGGCTCCGTCACTGTCATAATCATAGTATTCAAAGTAAACCTTATCCGAATCATATCTGAAATACCAATCCTCAATTTCCCGCTCGGCTTCCCAATCCTTGTATTTCAGAATAACATTGCCGTTGCCGGTAAATCCTCCGCTTGTGACGGTAATTTCAATATTCTCATTTGAAACAACAACCCTATTGTCGGATAAAGCCTTTGCCTCAAGTATGTTTTCGCCGTGAACGTCAAATAGCTCTTTGAGCCTGCTGTATTGCGTTTCCACCTCCAGAATTTTCATATTGCATTCTCCGCCGGTAAAATCATACTCAACCGTACAGTGCCAGCATATTCCGCCGTATGTAAATTTCAGGACTCCGTTTTCAAAAAAATCTTTTTCCCACTCTTCGGCATAATAAGTGTGCGATACAATAGGTTCAAAGACATCCATGCAACTTACGTCTATCGGAGTACTTCCGCTTTCATCTGTCAGTTTCTTAAATTCATAATTTATTTGCGACGCATATTCCTCTTTCGTATACAAGCCGTCCTCCAGATTATGCCTCACACAGTAGTACGGCGACAAATCCTTTTCATTTTTAAGGTCATATACAAAGACCGCCCTGATGCCCGCATTCTCCGCCAATCCGATTAAATCTCCGCTTCCGTCGCCTGTCACGTCATGCAAATAGAAGCTGTGATCAATTGCTATTTCACTGTCTGTCCTCGCCCACGGAACCGCCGCCTGCTTTCCGTCGTACTCTATATACAGTTCTCCGTTTACGCCGTGCAGTCTGACATTATCAACTGTTTCCTCTGAATCCTTATTCTTTACCGCATAGTATCTGCCGTTATGCTCGGTTTCCGGCTTTGTTGATTCGGTCAGCTCTGTATCATATCCCGCATTCTCTGTGGTCTGGTTTTCCTCTTCTGAAGTCAGAACTTCTGTCGATTTAGTTATACCACCTTCTCCTGACACTCCCTCCTGTCGGTCCCCTTCCGTATAGGAACTTTTGGTTCCGCAAGCTGTAAGCAAAAAAGATATAAGAAAACTCAAAATTAGTAATTCTATGTTATTTTTCTTGCGATTTTTCATTTCTTTTCCCCCTCATTATTATACACTAAAATGTTTATCGCAAAACACGTTATAAACACCCCAATACTGTGTCAACGTAAGTCTTGAAACATTCGATTTCGTAACCGTTCCAACAGGTATGCACCAACAGTTCGTATATTTAATTTCCTTACCGTCAACAGTATAATAAAAACTTCCTCCCTCTACTTTTTTATATGCCATAAAGGTTTTTATACTTGAAAAATACAACTGGTCGGTATAACCGTTCGGTTTTTCTATATATGGAGCATTAGCCATTAGAAACGCATATATTTTATAGGTGTGCGCCCACAACGGTTTTGATGCGTATTCACTAAAATCCTCAAATTCCGGTTTATTCAGCACAGAAAACTGTTCCGGCTGCGTTACAACGGCATAAGCAGTGTTGACATCTTTAAATTCCTGCAGTTGTGAACGCTGCCTGTTCCTTATCACCCATCCTACACAATCCTGATCTAATTCGTTAATCGGCGACTCCAGCATTATCACCCGCCTTACGGTTTCCTCCTGCGAAAGCTGCGCCGCGCGTCCGTTTACAGGACGGAGATTAACGCCGTTTGTATAGATTTTGGAATCCACCTCGTACTCGGGATATTCGGGATGCTCTGCTTTTATTTCGGCAGCCTTTTCCTCACTTATCCCGTCGATGAAGCGTATCAGTTCGGGACTGTAATATCTCCCGCAATAGTACCAGCCGGTCTCGGCATCGCAGTAGCTTTGCTTCATACGGATTCGGTTAATATTGCCTATGAAGGAGGCGTCTGAGGTTCTGTCCGTCCAGCTTCCGTCTTCGGCTTTTCCCAGAACGGTTTCGCAAATGTCATAATAGTATTGATATTTTGCTTCCGTTTCGCCGTCCCTGATTATTTCGGTGATTTTACCGTCGGCGTAGCCGTATTCATATACGGTATTATTATATGTGAATCCGGTAAGGATATAGTCAAATTCGCCGTTATAGCCGTACTGATATTCTATGACGGAGCCTTCGGTAGTTTCTTTTATGAGAAAGCCGTTTTCGTCGTATGTAAAATACGTGGTTACGCCGTTTACGGTCTTGGCGGTACGGTTTCCGTCCCGATTGTAATCATATGTGATACTGTATATGTCATTGCTTGCTTTTATAAGAGAGTCAAAGCAGTCTCCGGCTGTCCATTCAAGCTCCCAGCCGTCAACCGAGCTTTCAGACCACAAAGCGGTATACGCCGCCGTACCGTTTTCTCCGGCAAAAACAGGCGAAAGCGGTATCGCCGAGAATATTGTCAGGACTGTCAACACGAACGGCGCAAGCTTATTTGCAAAAATCTTTTTATTTTTCATATCACACCTCTTTCTTATATATTTTTATACATAATATAGTTCTATATTTATTATAGCTTTGAAATTTCTGAATGTCAATAATCAATCATCATAATCTCAGATACATTTATATAATCAAATCCGATACACAAAATAAGCTATAACACATCATAAATACATACAAAATATTTATAACAAAAACCGGACGGATTAATCCGTCCGGTTAAATGTCCTGTGGTATTGGCACATATGTGCCGCCAAAACCCGTGTCAGTAATATTTCTTACTTCCCCAAAGGTTCTGTCTTTTCAAATCAAGGTATTCTCCGTATGCCCTTTCAAGAATCTGACGCTCATTGGCAAATTTGAGCAGATGATATGCTTCGTGATATTTGTAATAGCCCGAATCCTCAAAATACTCTTCCTTCTGAGGCTTGCTGTAATAACTGCCCGCCATCATCAGGTACCAATGCACCTCCTTATCAACTATATCTCCCGGTACGCTGAACGTATACTGGCTCTTGCCGATATATTTGATTATCTCAGCCTCCGTCCCCGATTCTTCTTTAACCTCGCGAAGCGCCGTTTCCTTGTACTCTTCTCCGGCTTCAACGGTTCCCTTCGGCAATACCCATCCTTCATACTTATTTTTGAAATTCTTATAAAGCAGAAGTATTTTTCCTCGAAAAATTACCACACCCCCACAGCTAGTTGCCTCTATCATTGCAAATCCTCCTGTATGGTGTGTCATAAAGACCTGTATTTAGTATACATCTAAAGACGGAATATGGCAATGAAAATTTTTGGTATGCAAAAATATACCGGCTTCAGCGCGAATAATAATAATCGTAAATCAGCTTTGCCGCCTCAGCAGCGCTTGTATTGCGCTGCGGACCTCCCTCTATAAGCACCGTAACCGATATTTCGGGACAGTCAACAGGCGAAAAGCTGATAAAAAACGAATGCTCATAGCCCTGCGTCCCGTACTGCGCGGTACCTGATTTGCACACAACGCCGTATTCCTGTCCGCCGAAAAGCCAGTCAAAGCTTGTCTGCCCGACTCCCGTCATCGCATCCTTAAGTATCTCCGCCTCTTCCTCCGTCATAAGGCTTCCGTATTCCTCGGGCCTGAAGCTTTTTATCACAACGCCGTTTACGCTCTCCACCCTGTCGGTAAGATAGGGCTTCATAAGAACGCCGCCGTTTCCTATGGCATTGCAAAGCATCGCCAGATGCATAGGTGTGACGAGTGTCTGCCCCTGCCCGAACGAGGTCTGCGCAATCTCCCATTCACCGCTTTCTCCGTCAAGCACAAAGCTGCTTTCATTGTATTCCATGTCAAGCGGAAGCTTCCCGTTGAAAAGAAGCTTCTGCGCGGTGTCACGGTAGCCGTCGATATCAAGGCTTAAGCCCATATTTATAAAAGAGGTATTGCAGGAGTCCACTATGGACTGCCTGATGTCAACCTCGCCGTGTGACGCGCCGAAGGCGCAGCTTATTTTATGACCGTCCAAATCGTACACATTGGCGCAGGTATATCTGTAATCCGAAAAATCCCCGGGATTCTGCCTTATATACGCGAGCGCCGTCACAAGCTTAAAGGTGGAGCCGGGCGGATAAAGTCCCTGAGACGCGCGGTTTATCAGAACCGAATCGGCGTTCTCAGCGGTAATTTCGTCCCAGTTTGCCTCAAGCGTGTTCGGATTGAAATCGGGCTTCGACACCATCGCAAGTATTTTGCCGGTAGACGGCTCGGTGACGATGACGGCGCCCCGGTTGCTCCCCAGGGCGTCGTACGCCGCCTGCTGCAAACCCGAATCAAGCGTCGTAACCAGAGAATCGCCCATGCTCTTTTCACCCGTAATGTCGTTGACAATCTGCTCAAACGGATTCTGATTGCTCGTAAGCATATAATAGCAGCCTCGGCTTTCAATACCGTATCCGCCGTTATTTATATAACCCACCGCATGCGTAAAAAGATTGTTGTACGGGTAATATCTTATGTCGTTGCCGTCGGCGTCCTTTACCGTCGCGGCAATCACGTTGCCGTCGGATGTCAAAATCTGCCCCCTCGTTATTTTTTCGGCAAGAATTCCCTGTCTTTTGTTATACGAATTGTTGATGACGTCGTCCGCCCTGACTATATTAAAATAAACCATATACGCGATTAATCCCGCAAAAGCCGCAAGGAAAATATAAGCCGTAACCACGATTCCGCGGTTTGCCGCCCTGACGGGCTTACGCTGCTTCGTTTTTTTCTTCCCCATCATCCTCATGCTCCTTTACAAGTATAAAAACAGACTGCACCATCGCGAACATAATAAGCGAGCAAAGTATCGAGCTGCCTCCGTAGCTTACAAACGGAAGCGTCACTCCCGTAAGCGGTATGAACTTCGTCACTCCGCCGATTGTCAGAAAGCACTGGAAAATATACAGCACACCGAAGCCGACGGCAATCAGCTTGTAAAACATATCGCGGCTTTTTGACGCGATTCTCATTATCCCGATAAAACAGGAAAAGCACACGAGTATGACGCATATCGCGAAAATCATCCCGTATTCCTCGGATATAGCCGCAAAAACAAAGTCCTTGACAGCCACGGGTATCCTGCCCGGAAGTCCCTGATAAAGCCCCATTCCGAACCATCCGCCCGTCCCGATTGCAAAAAGCGACTGCGTAATCTGATAGCCCCCGTCGTCTATTATGCTCCAAGGGTCCCGCCACGCCGATACTCTTGTTTTCACATGCGAAAAGAAACTGTAGGCAAAAACCGCTGCCGCCGAACCTGTCAGAACTCCCGCTATCATATATCTGAGCTGTCCGGTTCCCACATAAAGCATCACAAGATAGACCACGAAAAAAATCAGCGCCGCGCCGAGGTCGTTTGAGGCAACGAGTATGAGCACATGAAGCGCCGCGATAACCGCCGATATCACCACGTTTCTGAAGCTCTGCGCCTTTGTCAGCATAGCTGCCGCGAAAAGCACGTAAATCAGCTTTACGAATTCCGAGGGCTGGAAAGAAAAGCCGCCGATGTCAACCGAAATATTGGCTCCCCACGTCATTTTGCCGAGTACGAGAGTCACTCCTAGAAGAGCGATTCCGACAGCCGCCAGAAAGTACCTCGCTTTGATAAGAAAGGTTCTTTTGCGCATTATCACGGGAACCGAAAACGAGGCGGCGGTTCCGACCGCAACAATAATAAACTGCTTGAATGCGTTGGCTGGCGAAAGTCTTAACACCATTATAAAGCCTAGCGCCAGAAGCATCTCCATATTGTTTACCAGAAGCCTCGAGCCGTCGGGATAGATAAACCTGTAAAGCAGAACAAGCAAAACCAGATACACAAATTCCAGCGCGAAAAATATGACGGAATTCACTGACGGCTTATAATATATTATTATTGCCGAGGAAATTGTAAAAATAAGCATAGTCAGAATGTTTTGCAGCAGGTATTTTCCCCGAAGCCTGTCCGCGCGTTTTCCGACATTGATTCTGAAGCAAAGATAGGTGTAAAAAAGCATCAGAAAAATCAGTATGTATTTGGATAATCTCAATAACACTCTTACCATTATTTATTCTACCCCATGAGTGAAATGCCCTCTGGTAAACCCGCCGCAAGAAGCATCCCCCTGCGCGAAATCTGTCTGCAAGCCGCCGCGCGCGGCCCTCACCGCACTCTCGACCTGTCCGGCTGTTTCATCGGCAAAGGCAAGCCCCAGATACTCGGGCGCAAGCCTTTTAATCTCCGATATGCGGTCCGTAAGCACCGTCGGAACGCTGTTGTAAATTATATTGTAGCAGTATTTACAGCAGCAAAGATACTTAAGCTTTGCTCTTTTCCTGTCTCTCATTATCCCGAACCCCGATTCGGGCGCATGGCATCCTTTAACCGTCCTGTCTATGCATCCAGCGCTTATCATAAGCGGAGTGCGCATATACACTATAAGTTCCCGCTCCGCCTGAGCGCAAAGCCCGGCAAGCTCTCCGGAATTCAACTCAACCGGATAAACGATTTCCGAAAAGCCGCACTCCTCAAGCGCCCTTACCGCTTTGTCATTGAACGCGTACATCGTATAATCCGCCGTAAAATGTCCCTCAAAGCCGTTTTTTCGCATATATTCATATTCTGCCATATTTCTTATAAGAAATCCGTCAAATTTCAGATTTCGCAGAAATTCAGTATTATCCTCAATAAAAGAAGTCCTGCCCTCACGCATGATTCTCGGCATCGCGAGAAAACAGTCCGTTCCCGATTCGGCGCAGAGCCCGCGGATTCTTGCCGTTTCTTCAAGGCTCATAAGCTCGGTTTCAAGGCACAGCCTGTCCGCTCCCGCCTTAAGCGCCGCATATGCCTGCTCCGCCGTCATTGCCCTCACGGATATTCTGGGTGAAAAGCCGCCGTCGTCGCTGTCTGATGCGTTTTTTCTCCCTGAGGATTTGCCGCCGTTTTGCGGCTGCGCCGCCGTAAACGGCTTTGCGTCAGCACGCCTGTACGCGGCAAGCCTTGCATTGTTCAACGCTTCGACAGCCTGCCTTCTTAACTCGTTCAAAGCCTTGTTCGGCATGAAAATATTTTCGTCGGCTTTCGTCTCCGTTTCAATGCTTTCCGCCTCATAATCGGTATTCCCGAATTTGCTTATCTGTTTTTCAATATCCTCCCTTGAAAGCGGACGGCTCAGTGCTCCCTCAACCCGTTCGCCGCATACGCTTACGCTGTTGCCCTCATTGTCCGTAAGTGACAGTATAGCAGATTTTCCCTCAAAAAGCTTTACGGAAACATTAATTTTTTCTTTCAGATTCTTACCGACATATTGCGATTTTATTAAATTCTCATAATCGTTTTTCTGCGCCTGAGACTTGTCGGCTTTATCGGAGTCCGCAATCATCCCCGCCCCGTTATGCGTAAAAAAATAGCCCTTTGTCATTCCGCCCCTGTCAAAAAGCATAAGCAGGTTTTTAATATCTTTTTCATCAACACGGTAATCCTGCCCCGAAAGATACATATCAACGTATCGGCGGTAAATCGAGGTCACGCCCGCCGCATATTCGGCGCTTTTCATACGCCCCTCTATTTTGAGGGAATAAACGCCCGCGTCAAGTATTTCGGGCAGAATTTCAAGCGCGCACAAATCCTTGAGGCTTAAAAGCGCCCGCCTGTCGCCCTTTGCCTCGTACATAAGCCTGCACGTTCCGGCGCATCTTCCGCGGTTGCCGCTGCGCCCTCCGAGAAAGCTGCTGATAAGGCACTGTCCCGAGTACGAATAGCACAGAGCGCCGTGTACAAAGCATTCCAGCTCCATTTTGCCGTCATAGGCGTGCAGCTTTTTAAGCTCCTCAAGCGACAGCTCCCTTGCCGGAACGATTCTCGTCACATTATATTTATGCAGAAAATCAATATAGCTCTTGTGAGTTATCGTCATCTGAGTGCTCGCGTGAATGTCAATCCCCGGAAAGCATTCGTTTATCAGCTTCATAACCCCGTAATCCTGAACGATTACGGCGTCAAGCCCTGCCTCGTAAAACGGCTTCAGATATTCGTAAAGCGCGCAAAGCTCGCTGTTTTTGACGAGCGTGTTGACGGTGAGGTACATTTTTTTGCCGTGAATATGCGCGTAGTCGATTGCATCAAGAATTTCCAAGTCGGAAAGATTTCCGGCGTACGCCCTGGCGCCGAAGCGGTTTCCGCCAAGGTACACGGCATCCGCTCCCGCCGCCAGCACCGCCTTGAAAACCTCAAGGCTGCCCGCCGGAGCCAGAATTTCGGCTGTTTTGGAATTGTCAAAATAATTATCCACTTTATTCTCCCCTCAGTTAAATCTAATCCCCACCGGAAACGGCGCTTTATTACAAAAGTCGATTCCCCCGCAACAAAAGCGGGTATGTCCGCATCCAAACCGCATACGGAAATACCCGCCGAAATCCTTTATCTTAAGCTATTTAACATTGTCAAGCTCCGTCTCAAGGCGGACAATCGTCTTCTGATTCTCGCCTATCTCCGACTTCAGCTTGTCTATTTCCTGCTTTGCGGAGTCAAGCTTAATCTGAGCCGATATAAGCTCATGCTTAAGGTCGTAAATCTCTTTATCCTTGGCGTCCATATCGGCCTCCAGCTCGTCCGCCGTCTTTTTTGCCTTAAAATAATCGTCGGCAATATTAAGCTCAATCATAACAGCCTGCATATCAAGCGTCTGTCTTCTGTATGAATCGGACTTCCTGAAATCCGACATTTTGCCGTTAATATAAGCCGCAACCTTCTGAAGGTACTCCTCGCTCTCATACCCGCTGAGCGTGTAAGTTCTCTGGCCGATTGTAACCTCTGTTTCGTTCTTTGCGGACATTTCTTCACTCCTTTGTACCGATACGCACTGCAAACTGTATTTGCATATATATTAGCACATCTTTGACGATATGTCAAAAATATTCAAAGCAGTCAATCTTTGTCAGGCGCCTGCCCGACATGCGCAAGCCATTTGCAATCGGTGATTTCTATATCGGTAAATATTGCCTTAAAAGAAGAATCCTCCGCACTGCAGGCATAAATACCGAACGGAACAGTCTTTGCTGTATTAAACATATGGCAAATTCTCATCTGGCTGTAATTCACTCCGTCCGTTGAATTTTCTATACCAAAATCATTCTCCCTGCGGCTGAGGCGAAACCACATGGATTTGATTGAGGCGTCTATATCCGTTGAAGACCAATCCGAATATCCGTTGTTGGTCACCACGCTGCCCAGACGCTGGATTTTTTCATTTTCATACTCTATTGAAGCCTTTATCCAGTTCTCGCTGTCCAGATACATCACAACACCGCACTGGTCATAACGCTGCTTGCTTTCAAACTCTGTCTTAACGGCAAATGAAAAGTATTCTTCGGAGGTTTCCGTTTGCAGTAAGGGAGCATTGTCGTTACGGAAATGATAATAAGTTCTCTGCCATAAATCCGTATGTGGCTGCGTGATGATTTCCACTCTGTTTTCGGTTATTGTATAATTTTGGGGTTCTCTCGTCCATTTCATAATATTTGCGTTCAGATTCATATCTACTCTCCTTAAGCAATAACCGGAAGGTTATTTTGAAAAACCAAAAACGCCGCGCGGGGCTTTGCGCCCCGCACAGCATTTTATCTGCTTTACTTTAGATTACATTTTTTCAAATACGGGAATCGAATCAATCGGCGCAGCCGCGCGGACTGTCTGTCCTCCCTGATATTCCTTGCCGTCCCTTGTGTCCTTCCATGTTCCGGCGGGCAGATAAACCTCACGCTCGAACTCGTTCAGATGGAAAATCGGAGCTACAAGATATTTGCTGCCGAACATATACTGGTCCTGAAGCTCCCAGCATTTCGCATCGTCCGGAAATTCAAAGAACATGGTTCTGATAAGCGGCGCGCCGTTTTCGGAGGCTTCCTTGTAAAGCTCCTTGATATAGTCGTGCATGCTTATACGGATATCGTAGTATTTTTTCATTATGCGGTAATTATCCTCACCGTAGCTCCAAAGCTCGTTGGGCTGTCCTGTGTGAAGATATCCGCCGCCCCAGTCGCGGTTATCCAAAGGCGGAATATTGTAGGGTCCGCGGTCTCCGTGCATACGGAGTACGGCGGAATAAACAGCAAACTCGTACCAGCGTATCAGAAGCTGCTGAAAATCGGGGTCGTTTACATCGTCAGTCATAAAGCCGCCGACATCGGTCGTCCACCACGGAATTCCCGCAAGTCCCATGTTAAGACCTGCCTGAAGCTGGTCGTAAAATGCCTCAAACGTACTGGGGACATCGCCAGACCATACGACATTTCCGTATTTCTGGCTGCCCGCCCACGCGCAGCGCAGCAGGTTCACAACATTGCCGTCCCTCATATCCTTCATATTGTCATAGAATACGCGGCTGTAAAGCTGGGGATATATATTGCTGCATGAGAGCGCAGGTCCCTCAATGTAGCGGTAATTGTCAAAATCATATACGCCGTAATCGGGCTCCGAATTGTCAAGCCAGAAAGCGTCGATTCCGTAGTCATAGTAATTCTTTTTGCAGACCTCCCAGACATATTTTCTGGTCTCGGGATTAAATACGTCGATTTCAACGCAGTCGCCCTGATAATCGTAGGTCTGCGCCGCGCCGCGCTCGGTCCTTATAAGAAGTCCGCGCTCCATCATCGGCCAGAAATTCTCGCTCTTACGGTCAACCGAGGGCCATACCGAAACGATAACCTTGATTCCCATTGAATGAAGCTCGTCCACCATAGCCTTAGGGTCGGGCCAGTATTTAGTATCGAATTTCCAATCGCCCTGTACGGTCCAATGGAAGAAGTCGATTACTATCTGGTCAATCTTTATGCCTTCCTTCTGATACTGGCGCGCAACCGAAAGCACTTCGTCCTGAGTCCTGTAACGAAGCTTGCACTGCCAAAGTCCCATAAGGTCCTCGGGAAACATAGGAGCGCGTCCCGTCACAGCCGTATAATTCTCAAGAATCTGCTTGGGAGCGTCCGCAACGGTAATCCAGTAATCCATCTGCTTCGTTGAGCGGGCAACCCACTCTGTATAGTTTTTGCCGAAGGTAACATGTCCGACGGCGGGATTGTTCCAAAGCATTCCGTAGCCGAGGTTTGAAACCGCAAACGGTACGGAAATCTGGGAATTGCGCTGTGCAAGCTCAAGCACACAGCCCTTTAAGTCCATATAGGGCTGCTGATACTGTCCCATTCCGTAAAGCTTCTCCCCGTCGTTGCTCTCAAACTTCAGATTAAGGCTGTACTCGGTTCCGCCGATAATTCCCTTCCACTCTCTGTTTATAACCTTCAGACAGCGGCTTTCCTTGCTGAGAGTTCCGTCATATTCACGGAAATACTCGCGGAGTATCTGCTTTCCGTCCCTGTAAAAAGTAATGATTCCCCTGAAATTTACGGTGGCTCTGATACGTCCGTTCGTGATTGACGCAATTTTCTTCTTGTCAATCGTACCGTCGCCTACCCAATGCTCCTCCTCGTTAATCTCAACCACGGCGTTCTGAGGCTCCACGGCTTCGATAAGCGCCCAGTCCTGCTTCGTGAATTCCCAAAGCTTTGTAGCGCGCACACGAAGGGAATCTTTTCCCCACGCCTCAATGCGCAGCGTTTCGCCGTTGTGGCGTACAACAAGCGCACCGTTTTCCTTATCAAACTGCATGTTTTTCTCCTTTCCCTGATGCTGTGCTGATTTTCAACACATAATTGTATACCTTCGCGGTATCTCAATTTTTCTCATAAGAATCTGGTAATTTATTCATAATTGTATTATACTAATCCCATACATGAAAAACTTGATGTTTTATAGCTATTTCTAACACAATTTTGACATAATAAAAAAGGATGGACTATTTTGACATGAACCGTCACGATTTTGACTTGTTTCAGGAAACATCTCTGCACGGAAATATGCGTTTTCACCTGATGCTGCACGAATATATATCGGATACTTCCCGCCCAGAGCGTGTAAGCGCGCACTGGCATGAGGAATACGAGCTGCTGACGGTCACCGACGGCCACGGCGTCGCCCATATAAACAACCGCCGCTTTGAATTCGGGCTGGGCGACATACTTTTTATCAATTCCGGAGACCTGCATTCGCTGTCCGCCGAGCCGGACACACCGCTTGGCTTCTATGCCGTTGACTTCGGGCGTGAACTGATAAGCAGCTACGGCAACGACGATATACAGCAAAAATACATCCACCGTCAGGCGACGGGCGGGCTTCTTTTCCGCGACCATTTCCGCGCCGGCGACGCCGACTGCGAAAAGCTGCGCGCCCCGCTTGAGGAAATCCGCCGTCTGTACCGTGAGGGAGCCTCGGGAAACGAGCTGCTCATAAAAGCGGAGCTTTTTCGCATATGGCATTATCTGTGCCAATATCCCGCCACCTCGGTTTCTCCCGAGCAGCAAAGCGGCGACGCCAAAATCACCGTTATTAAGGACGTGCTTCAGTATATCCGTTTGAATTATAACCGCAATCTCACTCTCGGTACGCTTGCCCAGCAGTTTTACATGAGTGAGGGGCAGTTCTGCCGTTTTTTCAAGTCACAGGTCAATATGACGGTAATGGAATATCTGAACTATTACCGCATCGGCGCCGCCTGCGATATGCTGCGCGACGGCTCTCTGCCCGTAAGCGCCATAGCGCTTGACTGCGGATACAACAATATCAGCTATTTCAACCGCACCTTCCGCAAGTATATGCACTGCACACCGAAGGAGTACAGAACGGAGGCGGGAAAAACGGGGGCAAATAAAATTTAAATTGAATAATTTTATCTTCTGTTAAATGCTAAAATCAAATTTTCCGCCATTTTTAATTTCATCTTCCGCCCCAATAGAATACAAGTCCGTTTATTTAATCTTTCTTACAAGTTGAGGGTAATTCCTTTTCGCAAAAACATTTTTCATCTGATAAGATTTGTCAAGTGGTGGTGTGGATTATTTTTGAATTTTTTAAAGGTACTCATTGGTAATCAGCTTTTGCACTCTGTCCTTAAAGGTTTTATCAGTGTCTTTACTGAAATGTACCTTGACGGTGTAAGTGGTGTTCCCTAACTTCCGTTTGAAACTGTGGGGCTATTGCTCGTTTTTGGTTTCTGTCATATTTTCTACTCCTTTACATGAAAAAAGAACGCATAGACAGGTTTCTATACGCTCTGACGCTGTGTTACTTATTCTGTTGTGATTGTGGTAATGGTGTCTAGAGAAACTGGAATTTATTGTTCATTTATACATACCATACATGCTACCTTACATTTTCAAAACCTTATTTACAATAGCAGGCGTTCTTGCTCAATTATATCATCAAGCCCTAAATCTACCCCATCGCAATCAATGATAATATTTTGGGGAAAATCATCAGCTCCCAGTATGTTCCTCAAAATCTGAATATTTGAATATTTTAACATTATCATTCTACACTTTCTGAACGGAAGTCTTTCAAGTTCCGACTGTTCATAATCTCCAATAATAAATCCATCTGTGTCATCATAGAAATGTGCATAACCATTTTCATAAATTATATCGATATGATGTGCGGATTTTATTATTTCTTTTTTTCCTGCAAAATCCATATTTTGAAATTGCTCTATAGTAAAATCACTACCACCGATAAGAATAACCCACATTCCCATTTCATAACCTCCATTAAATATTAAGTTAACTCCCCGACAAATCGCCGATTTGTATCGCTA
>JAAVHB010000135.1 GCA_014799955.1 Butyrivibrio sp.
TAAAGGTTATAAACATTCCGAGAATTCCCGCAAGAATACCCAGAGGAATTCCGATTAACGCCAGAACCATACTTTCATATATAACGCTGCGCTTCATCTGCTTTTTCGTGGCTCCGATTGATTTGAGTATTCCGAACTGCCTTGTTCTCTCGCTGACTGATATCGCGAACGCGTTATAAATCAGTGAAATTGATCCGAACATGATAATTACGGAAAGAATTGCCGCCATCGAATAAAGCATCAAATTGACTCCGTCTGAGAAGCCCACTCCGTTGGCTCTCAGATATTCTTTGTTAAGCTGAGAATTTTGCCATTCGGGGTCAACTTTGCTCACAAATGCCGAAACGTCACTCATTTTCTTTGTCTGATAAAACACCTGATAAAAGCTGTCCTCAAGCCCGGCATCATACACGGTAAGCGCCGTATAGCCCGGTGCGCTGTACGTCTCCCAGCCCGGTCTGGAATAAAAACCCACAACCGTATAGGTGCGCTCCTGCAAATCCGTCAGTGTTTCCGCCGGAGAAATCTCACCGTCCGCATCCTCATCCTCGGCATAATACTGGTTCACCTGAGTGAGCGTCTGACCGTCCCATACACGACGTCCGACCTGAAGGGTTATTTTATCCCCTATCGAATACTTCACGCCGCCGTTATCACGAAGGTGCTTGGGAAGCAGGATTTCTTCAGTGGTTTCCGCCATTCGTCCCTCAAGTATATTGACGCTCGCCATATCGGCGTAATTTTCTTTAATTCCGCCTATAAAAAGATATGGCTTGTATTCATTCTGGCTTCCGATATCCGCATATCCGTGATACTGCAAAACAACGCTGTCCTTAATTTCGGAATCGTTTACAATCGAATCCCGCTCCGCAGCCGAACCGACTACCGTCCAGGCGTAGAACGAGCCGTCCGCAGCCTTCACCGCGTCGAGCATGTAGCCCTGCACGCTTGTTACGCTGGTCATAACCGCCATAAACATTGCGGCAGACAGCATTATTCCGACAATAGTCACCGCCGTTCTGACCTTATTTTTTGACAGTGTTTTTCTCGTAACCTTATTTAATACGTTCATCCCTTAATCACCTCGTCTCTGGTGATTTTACCGTCCTCAATCTCAATAACCCTGTCAGCCTGCAGCGCAATGTCCTCGTCATGCGTAATAACAATAAGCGTCTGATTGTACTTCTGGTTGGACATTTTCAAAAGGTCCACTATCTCCTGACTGTTTTTGGAGTCAAGGTTTCCGGTCGGCTCGTCGGCAAGCACAATCGCCGGCGCGTTCATAAGCGCCCTGCCGATGGACACGCGCTGCTGCTGTCCTCCCGAAAGCTGGTTCGGAAGGTGTTTTTCCCTGCCCTTCAGCTTTAAGGTAACAAGCAGCTCCTCAAGCCTTTCTTTGTTGACTTTTCTTCCGTCGAGGAGTACCGGAAGCGTAATATTCTCCTTAACGTCCAATACAGGAATAAGATTATAAAACTGATAAATAAGACCCACCTGCCTGCGCCTGAATATAGCAAGCTTTTCTTCGTTCTGCGCGTATACGTCCTGCCCGTCAACATAAACTTTTCCTCCTGTCGGTATATCCACTCCGCCTAAAATATGCAGAAGCGTTGATTTTCCTGAACCCGACGGTCCTATGACCGCCACGAATTCCCCTTTTTGCACACTGAACGAAACATTGTCCAGCGCCTTTACGATATTGTCGCCCTTACCGTAGGTTTTGGATAAATTTTCCACTCTCAGTATCTCCATATTTTCACTCTCCTTTAATTTGCTTTTCATATGACATATCCTAACAAATCAAAATGACTGCACAGTGACTTGAATATTACAATTCCGTCATCTTTCCGTGCAGCCATCAAACTACTGATTTATAAAATTTTATCTCAAAAACGGCTCCGCCGTTCCTGCCGTTATATGCCTTTATCGAACCGCCCTGCCCGCTTATTATCATTCGTGACAGCGCAAGCCCGATTCCCACGCTCCCCGACGCGGAATCCTTTCCCTTGTAAAATCTTTTGAAAATATTGGGCAAATCCTCACGCCTGATTCCGTTTCCCGTATCGCTTATCGTAATCGACGTATATACCGCGTTGTCCTCGCCCTTTACCGTGAGCGAGCCGCCCTCCGGAGTATGCTCCATGCAGTTTTTCAGTATATTTTCGACTGCCTCCATGGTCCATCGCGCGTCGCAGTCAAGCGTCATATCCTCGGGAATATCCGCCTCAAAGCACTGCCCCCGCAGCTCCATGGGTATGGCGATAGGCTCATAGGCTCTCTTTACAAGCTTAAGGACATTCGTCTCCCGCCTGTCAAAATACACCGTTCCCGCGTCGAATTTGGACATTTTTAGAAGAGTATTGATAAGCCAGTCAATACGGTCAAGAAGCTCAAACAGCTCCTTGACATATTTGATACGCCGCTCCTTGTCAAGCTCCGGCTCCGACAAAAATTCCGTGAGCAGGCTGACCGACGTAAGCGGCGTTCTTATCTGGTGCGAAATATCCGCTATCGAGTCGGCGAGATATTCCTTGTCGGCGGCAAGCCTGTCCGCCTGCTCGCCGAGACGCAGCGTCATCTTATGTATCTCGTTTGACAGGATATTCAGTTCCCCCTCGTCAAACTCCGAAAGCTCAAGCCTTACGTCCCCGTGAAGCACCTTGTCAACCTCGGCGCCAAGCTTTGCGATATGCTTATACCTTTTATATGTTACCGCAAAATGAGCCGCGGAATACGCAAGGCAAAGCGCCAGTGCCGTAAATCCGCACCGACGCCCCGCACCAAAGGCGGCGGCAACCGCCGCAGCGCTGAATATTCCCCATATTATCGCCGTTTTCTTTATCTCGGGATTGCGAAAAAAGCCCATATCAGTCTAGTCCCCCGCCTTATATCCCAACCCGCGCACCGTCTTGATTATCTGCGGATTCTGCGGGTCGTCCTCAATTTTGTCGCGAAGCCTTTTTATATATACGGTCAGCGTATTGTCGTTGACAAATTCTCCCGACACGTCCCATATTTCGTCCAGAAGTCTGGTTCTTGAAAGCACCGCTCCCATATTATTGAAAAAAATCAGCAGCAGCTTATACTCAAGCGCCGAAAGGAATAAATCCCTGCCGCCCTTTGTCGCTATGCCCTTATCGGTATCCACAGCCACGCCCTTGTATTCGATTGGCGCGCTCTTTGCGCGTCTTCGCATGGCGTTTTTCATTCTTGAAATAAGCTCCCTGGGTCTGAAAGGCTTGGATATATAATCGTCCGCACCTGCGTCAAAGCCCGCTACCACGCTGAATTCATCCCCCGACGCCGTAAGGAAAATAACGGGAATATCGCCGTCCGATTTAATCCTGTTGCATATCGAAAAGCCGTTTCCGTCCTTTAAAGATACATCCAGAAGCACCAAATCGTATATATTTTCCTCAAGCCTAGCAAAGGCGCTTTTCTGCCCGTCGGCGCAGTCCACCTCCATTCCCTCTCTGCAAAGAAACGCGGTCAGATTGTCCGTTATGTTTTTATCGTCCTCAACAAGCAGTATCCTCGGCATCGGTAATTATTTCCTTTTCCTGAAATGTCCTGCAAGCAGCATCGTAATACATGCGATTGCCGCAGCTCCCGCAATTATACCGCAGACAATCATAACATAAAACCATACCGTGTGTTCCTTCGGTGAGCTGACCGCGCCGATACCTGCCAGGTTTTCTCCGTCCGTTGAATCCGAAGCGGCAGAGGAAATTTCCTCCTTTGTGCCGGTTTCGTTTTCCTTCGTCTGCGCCTCACTCTCATAGGGCGTCGCAGCTTCCTCAGTATTTCCGGCGGTTTCGGCTGATGTCGTAACTGCTTCTGTCAAAGCCTCCGTAGGTTCGGGTATCTGTGACGCAGTCTCTTCCGGCTGCTGCACGGGCGGCTCTGCAGAAGGCGCGGGCGTTTCTGCGGGAGGCGCGGGCGGCTCCGTTGGAGTTACAACAGGCGCTGACGCCTGCATACTTCCTCCCGTGGTTATTTTAATTCCCGTATTTATTCCGTTATATACAGGAGGAAACAGCAGAATGTCCGCATTGGTTCCGGTTACCTTGTAATTATTCACGTTGTAATTACCGAGATAACCTCCGATACCGTATATCCTGAGCGGGCAGTTAAATCCGTTATAGCTTACGGGAACGTCAAAAATTCCGTTCTCTGACGACGGAAAAGCGCCGAGCGCAAATCCGCCCGAAAGCTGCTCTACATGTCCGTCGTTATATATGGCTTTTACCATAACCGTGGATTGATTGTAAGCAGCCGCAGCAGAAGGGTCGCTGTAAAAAGTTGGATTTATGCCCGCCGCAATGCCCGTCATTGCGACAGCGGGAACCTTCACGGTTACGCTTTTCTTTTCTCCGTCTGCGTCAGTACAGGTAATAACGGCGCTGCCCTCTCCGACAGCCGTTATCACACCCTCGGGGCTTACATACGCAACAGATGCGTCCGAAGATGAGTACGTTCCCGATGCTCCCGTCATGCAGGCGCTGTAGGTTCTGATTAATGTTATCTCGCCTCCCGCGGCAACGCCTCTTTTGCTTAAGCCGTAATATTCCGCAATCGCCGTAGCGTCGGCAATTCCGCATTTTATCTGATTTTCGGTGCTGTTTATGAACGCCGCGTCACTCGCGTTGCTGAGATAGCAATGCTCGATGATAAGTCCCGGTATATTGCACTTAACCGCCTCGTCAAGCATCGTGTAGAAATCCACCGAAGGGTCGTCCGTCGAAGGTCTTGCGCGATAACCTCCGTTTGCAAGACCGAGTGCGCTTACCCTTTTCGCAACCATGTCGCAGAGTGTCCTGATCTGATCTTTATATCCGGCGTTTACGGTACCGTACACCTCTACTCCGCTCGCCGTGCCGCTTGCGCTGCTGTTATTGTGTACGGACACGAAAAGGTCGGCTCCCAGCTCCGCTCCCATTCTTCCCCTCGCGGTATTGGAATTCCATTCCGCCGAGCCTCTGGTAAGATACACCCTCACGCCCTCGTAGGTCTGAAGCTCCGCCTTGAGCGCCATCGCTATCCGCCAGTTAAGGTCGGATTCTTTGTCGTACGAGGAAGCCGAACCTCCGTCGTTTCCTCCGTGCCCCGGATCAACAATTATAACTATATCGCCGTTTTGGTCCCTGCCGTATATCTGAAAAGCAAATGCGGCGGTAATACATATTCCGACGATTATTCCGAGCAAAATCCGATTCACAGTTTTCATCTGTATCTCCTTCCCGGGCTGCGGCGGCTGTTTCGCTTTCTTCGCCTGCCGTTCTCAAGCACAAACAGTATTATACCCAAAACAAGCACCACCAAAAGCACAATTATATACTTAATCAGCTTTCCCGATATATCTCCTTTATTTTCGGACGGCTGTACCGGAGCAGCCGTCTGCTCCTCGTCCGTCTGTCTGTCGCTTGAAGCCTCGGAATTCGCTTCGGAGACTGATTCCGTAGGCTCGGGAGCCTCGGTCTGTTCGGGAAGCGTAACCTCGGGAACATACGGAGATGAGGCGTTGCACACTCTCAAAAATCCCGTAAGCTCTCCGTACTTTATCTCTATATCCTGAATTCCTATCTTAGCCTTGTCAAGTGTCCCCGTAACCTCGGGAGTGACCTTCGCCGCGCTGCCGTCGCTGTACGACACAAAGCCGAATACGCTTCCGAGATTTATCGCACCAAAATCCGTCATGCTTTCGTAAAACGTAGGGTCAATACATCCCGTGAGCGCAACAGCCTCGGGCTGTTCAACCTTTACGGTACAATAGCCCGTAGTTCCGTCGCCGAGCTTATAGACTATATTGGTCGTGCCTGTTCCGACTGCCGTCGCAACGCCGTTTCCGTCCACAGTCGCCGTATTCTGGTCTATGGAATACCATGTTGCGTCCGTTCCCGCGTAATTCGGTATAGAAAGCGTCACGCTGCTTCCGCGCTGAAGCGTCACGGTTGACTGGCTGTCCGCTGCCGCGGTCCTGCGGCTCAGTCCGAAATATGTCACCACCGCGTTGGCGTCGGCAACTCCCATTTTTTTGGCCGTTTCTTTATTTACGGTTTTATCCGAGTTGGTAAGCAGAGCCGCGTCCTCGGGATTGCTTAAGAAGCAATGCTCTATTATAACCGACGGAATACCCGCTCTTACCCCCTCGCCTATAAGCGTATAGTAGTCCTCTCCGGCGTACTGCGTTGACTCCCTTGTCTGCACTCCGCCGTTATGAAGGCCTAACGCTGCAAGATTGTCGGTAATCAGACTGCACATTTCGTTTGTCGCCTCGCTGTAATACCCGTTGAGCGACCTGTATCCTATACAGCCCGAATTTGTTGCCGAGCCGCTGTTATTGTGAATACTGATAAGAAAATCCGCTTTCAGGGCGGCAGCCACCATGGCGCGTCCGGTATTTGTAAGCCATTCGTCGTCCGTCCTTGTAAGATACACCTTAACGCCCTTGTATTTTCCAAGCTCCTCCTTCATCGCGAGAGCTATCTCAAGATTGCAGTCCTTCTCATAGGCTCCGGTTACGGCCTCCGAACCGGGGTCATGTCCCCCGTGTCCCGCGTCTATGACAATCACCACGTCGCCGTCCGCATCCTTCGCCCGTGCCGTTTCCGGCATTCCCCCAAAGCAAAGCAGCAGCGCTGCCATGAATATAATAAACATTCTCAGTTTTCTCATCTGTTTTCCTCCTGAATCTTCCCCTTATTAAAAATTATATATATACTTGAATATCAAACGTTTTATCAATCCGATGCCGCCGTACATTCTTTCTCTCACGGTCATATGGATTTTCCAATGCTCCGTTCTCATGGCTCCCGTTATCTCCGAGCCGCCAAACACTGCCTTTTCAAAAAGCTCCGCCATTCTCGCCGCCTCGGCCTTTGCCACGAACGAGCAGCCGTCTGACACGCGCTTTGCAAAATCCGCTTCGGTTTCGTATTCCTTTCTGACATATCCGAAATGCTTAAGCATTTTCAGATAATCATTGTACATTGTCTCAATGCACCAGCCGGACGGCTCGTCCTCTCCCATATCCCGGATTTTGACGTAAAGTATTTCCGCTTTCCTGTGTCTTGTTTTTACAATAAGGACAAACGCAAATGCCGCTGCCGCGAAAACCGCCGCAAAGATAAGTACGCGCTCCGCTGTCTTGGAAAGCTTTATTCTGAAGCGGAAGCCGCCTTCACTCCCGTCACTCTTTGTCGTCTGACCGACCGTCTGCGTCGGCTTATCGGACGAAGCGGTCGTAGTGTTCTCCGATGTGGGTTTTGTCGCCTCCGCAGTCGTAGTCGGCTGCTGGACAGTAGGTCTTTCCTGCTGCTGTGAGTAATTTCCCGGAGTAACCTCAAAATCAACCCAGCCTACTCCGTCCACATAATACTCAATCCATGCGTGTGCGGCACTGTCGGGCACTCTTTTCACAACGCAGGTCTTTGTTTCACTGCGTCCGATTCCTCCGGCGTCATATTTTGTATACAGGGTTTCGCCGTCAGCAGTCGTAGAACCGCCCCAGAACGCATATCCCTCAACATATCTTGCCGGAACTCCGGCGCTTCTTAACATCATAACTGCGGAGGTCGCAAAATATGTACAGTAGCCCTGATGCGTCTCATTTAAAAAGTATTCTACAAAATCCTTTCCCTCCGGCACTCTGCCCGGCTTCGTCGTATAACTGCAGTTATCGGCAAGATACTGCCTTATACGGCAGGCAAGCTCGTATCTGTCGGATGCGTTTTCAATGTCGCTTCCTCCCCACATTTCATAAAGCTGTCCTGCCATCGTAGTATTAACGTCAAGATATGTTTCATACGCATATTCCCTGTAAAGCCTTTCACTCTCGACAAAGCTCTCCATATTTTCCTGCTGCGAATCGGTAAGATATGCGTTATCTATATATTTAAGCTGATTCTGGTTAAAATCTATAAAAGCTATGCCCGTGTTCTCATCGAAATCCGCAAATCCTGCGTCCCCTATGTACGCGTCAAGGGAATCCACGGAATAGCTTAGCGGATAGAGCGGCATGAATTTGTAGTCATGATTCTGAGCAACGGACCTTACCCACATGGTCGTACGGTATGCGTTAATCGGCATATTTGAAAATAAAATAACCAGGCAGTCCGAGGTGAGCGTCTGCGAATGCAGTCCGTTTTCTGCCCAATTCTCAAGCAGTTCGCTGTTTTCCGGCTCAATCCACCTGTTCCCTTCATAATGTGCACCTACATATCCCTTCAGATAAATCTTGCTTTCAACGTCCGGCACCGTTACCTCAAGCACATCCTGTCCCGAAAAAATAAGCTCGTCCACCTGCCCCAGCTCTCCGGCGCCTATTTTGCTCGCCGTGCCGGACGGTCCGGGAATAGGATCGGACGTACCGTTTCCGCCGTTCCCGCCCTGAGAACCTTCTTCCTTTCGGAAAGGATTCAGAGCGATAAAAAAATCCTCAAGCTTATTAATTGCAAGCTCTCCGTTCTGGTACCTGTCATAAAGCTCCTTACCCCTGTCGTAAACATTCGCGAAATATTCCGACCTCTGGAATCCGGTTTCGGGCTTGATATTTATTGCAAACGTACCGACCAGACAGATTAACGCCCCCAGCGCAAGCGCCGACAGCTGCATCGGCAGAAGGCTTGCGGCGTTTCTTCTTTTGCGGGTACAGGACATCGCCGTAACTGCCATAACCATGAGATAAACAATCCCGAAAAGTACCCAGAAGCCTCTGGGATATTTTTCGAGAACAAGCGGATACACAAAAACAAACAGTGAAAGTGTCCACGGGATAAAAGTAAGCCCGGGCGTGCTGACACAGAACGCATAAAGCGCCGCCATGACAAACACAAAGCAATAGAGCGCCATCGCTTCGTTTCCCATACGCAGATAAAGCCGCGAAATGTCAATATAATACAGCTCGCAGTCAAAATAGCCTGAGGTTTCGTTGATTACCTCGTTTATGGCGATTCCGCTGCCGCCGATAAGCGCCTCGCGGTTTATAAGGAAAAATATTCCGAAAAGCACGGCAAATCCTGCCCAGACCGCCCATTTTCTTTTGACAGTATTAAAAAGAGCCGCAAATGTTACCGACGATATAATTGCGAAAAAGACCATTGCCCCCGTGGAATAGTCGTATTTACCGTAAAATTCCCCGTAAAATGACATAATTAATGACAGCAGTCCCGAAAGCGTCAGAACCGATACCGTCAGAATCATATATAGCCTGCTGCGGACGTTCTTTTCCATTCTGTTCTGTCACCCCTTTATCTGTTGAACCTCACGGGCATTCTGCTGTCCCTCATTTCCCCGGGAATTAGATAATATACCGCTCCCTTTTCACCGAGGACATTCATGTTGCCTACCGCGTTATCGTCATAAAACGGCGTCACATAATAAATACGCCTTTTGCTTATATCCCTGTTCTGAGCATAAAAAAGCTGCGCACAGGATGTATCGTTCCCGTAGGGCTTAATCCTGTACAGCTGAACAAAAAGATTATTTATGTCATTCTGGGTTTCAATTCGCGACATAACGTAAGAGTCGCCGTAATAGCACACATTGAAACCGACTCCCCTTTTTGTCAAGGCGTTTATAAGACCGTATAAAAGGTCAAAAACGCCGTCCCGCATATCGCGGAATTTATTTTTCTTTATGCCTCCCGAAAAAATATCAATCACAACCGTGTCGTTATCCCTTAACGGAAGACCGTAGTCCTTTACCATAAGCTTTCCCGTCTTGGAGGAAAGCTTCCAGTGTATATTGCGGATTTTGTCGCCGCCCTCATACTCGCGGATAGCGAAAATTTCGGTCGGGTCGTCGCCCGGTCTGTCCGGAGAGTATATTTCGTTCTCTCCGTCCCCTATTTCCGCCGACATTCTGTCTATTACACCGACATCGGGAAGCTTCGGTTCGACAATTATATCGCAGGTTTTGCCTATTTTTCTGCCGAACCCGAAAATACGCAGAAACTCAAAGGTGTACGCCTTGCGCATAACAATCTGCATATTTTCGCAATGCGGACATTTGACTGTAAACTCGCAATACTCAGTGCCTCGCGGCGCGCAAATCGCTCTGACCTTTCGTTTTACGGGCTTTTTCCGCTCTTTTCTTTTGTTTCCCAAGGTTTTTATATACAGCTTTATCACACAGTATGTAAGCGGAACCGCCGTCCGATTGGTAATCGCAATCTTCACCGTGCATTTTCCGCCGCGCTGCGCAATTATGTGTGCCTCTTCAAAATCAAACTCCACTCCTTTACGGAGTATTACGGAAGCCGCAAGGGACAGCGCGGACACAGCGATAAAAACGCAGTCAACCACATAGGGCACATACGCATCGCTGAACACATTCAGCACGAACACACCGACGGCACAAAGCAGATAAATAATAAAATGCATTGCCACCATTCTTCTTTGATTCCCCTTAACTGACGGCGCGCGGTACCGGTACCGTCTGAAAAACCGTCTTGATAACGCTCTCGACATCAGCCGAAGCAACTCTCGCCTTCGGGCTTAAAATAATTCTGTGTCTCGCCACGTCCGGAAAAACATTCTGAACGTCTCCGGGCGTCACATAGCCGCGTCCCGAAACATACGCGTGCGCCCTTGCCATGGACGCAAGCGCCAGAGTTCCCCTCGGGCTTATGCCAAGCTCAATCATAGGATGCTTTCTGGTAATTGCCGAAAGCATTGCGATGTAGTCGTAAATCGCCTTGTCAACATGGATTCTGTCAACCTCCTCCTGCATCTGTATTATGCTCTCGGAAGACACTATCTCATTTACCCTGTTAAGCGGATTCTCGCCCTGCCGCTCCTTTAAGATTTCCACCTCGCTGGCAACATCCGGATATCCCATTGTCAGCCTTATCATGAACCTGTCCAGCTGGGACTCGGGAAGAAGCTGAGTTCCCGCAGAACCCGCCGGATTCTGCGTCGCAATTACAAGAAAGGGCTTCGGCAGCGGTCTTGTGACGCCGTCCACGGTAACCTGTCCCTCCTCCATGGATTCCAGAAGCGCCGACTGGGTCTTGGAGGAAGTTCTGTTAATCTCGTCCGCAAGGAAAAGATTACACATAACCGCGCCCTCCTTAAACTCAAACTCCTGAGTTTTCGCGTTAAACATGGAAAAACCGACGACGTCCGAGGGCAGAACGTCGGTAGTGAACTGCATTCTGTTTTCCTTAAGCGCCATTGCTTTTGCAAACGCCAGTGCCATAGTTGTTTTTCCGACTCCCGGAATATCCTCCATAAGCACATGCCCGCCGGCCAGAAATGCCATTATCACTTTCTTTATTATTTCGTCCTTACCTTTAACCGCCTTCTGGACTTCATTAACAACCGCTATCGCCTTGTCGTACCCCATTGCGTTTCCTCCTCAATCACTATCCTTTATGCCTTTGATTTCATATCTGCAATCAGCCATTTTCCGTCTATATTCACATAATAATAAACCTGGTCGTTGCGCTCCGTCCTCGGGTCTCCCGAAAGCGTAAGAACCATATATTTGTCAAACGCCACTCTGCAAGAAAAGCAGCTGTCACTGTAGCGCACATATTCCGATACCGTCACATTCAAAAACTCGGGCGCGCTGTGGGCGCTGTACATCCACATATCGCCCAGCCTGTACTGCTCCGCCAAGTCCATATAATACGAACCCTGCGGAAAATAAGGCTGAATGCACGCCGTGCTCTCATA
>JAAVHB010000136.1 GCA_014799955.1 Butyrivibrio sp.
TCAAGGGAACCGTGCTCGAAGGAATGTCGCTTCGCGGTTATCTGACACTCAACAATGAGGCAATTGACATGGCTGACGGTGTCGTAACGATGCCCGCCAAGTCCATATGTATTTTGAAACAGGAATAATTCATTGTAATACTGACGGGGACGGCGGAGTCGTTTGTGACGATTCACGCCGTCCTTTTGTCGTAAACGGACCTTTTGCAAAGTTAATTCCTCTAAGCAAAATGCCGATATTTTATGTAACGGGAAAGTATTTTCCTACGGAAACACGGATTGTTTTTACAGGTAATCACGGAGGATTAGCAATATGGGAATTTCAGGCGGCGGAATCGTAAAAAGCACGTCAATGTTAAGCTCGCTTTTTGATAATAAGGGCAGGGTATCAACAGGGGCGTCAAAGGTCAGTGTCAAAAGTAGCAGTAACAAATCATCGGATAAAAAGCTCAAAAAGCTTTGGTATAATTTTAAGGAGCTGTCGGCTGTGATTCTGCGCTCCAAAACCTCGGGAGGCGCAAGGCGCGCCGTCACTCTGGCGCGCGGCAGGGTTGCGCAGCTTCGCGGCAAGATGGGAACGGGAATGTATGACAGCGGTGAGCTTGAGAGCGCTATTCTTCACGCGGAGGCTATGGTTCGCGTCGCCAAAAAGCGCGTGAAGCATTTCAGTCAGGAGGAGGCGGCAAAGCGCGATGGCGTTATGCCTGACGAGGAAAATTACAAAGAAATTGGCGAGCCCGAAGAAATATTTACCGACGACGAAAATACCGAGGCCGAGATGAGCCGGGAGGAGATTGAAAAGCTTCTCCGCGAGATGGAAAGGCTTATGCGCGAATCCATGGACGATATTGAGGAAGCCGTTGATATTGAGGAATTTTCTGAAGAGCTTATAGCGGATTCCGGAGATATGTCGCCGGAGGAACTGGACTATGTTAAGAAAAAACACAGGTCGGAAGAGCTTCGGGAAATAACCGAGGCGGATATGAAATATCTCAAATCAATGTTTGACAGGCTTCAGAGGGCAAAGCAGAGCGCCGTAAGCTCAGGGAGTTCGGGAAGTTCGGTAAGCTCCCAGAGCGCACATTCTTCCGTAAGCGTACAGGGAAGCGTATCGCTTGAGCTGGGCGGAGCGGATATGCCTGTCGGAACTGTGTCCGAGGCAGTCGCGATGACCGCGGGCGCCGCCGTCGATGTTACGGTCTGACTTTTGTGCCGGATGGAGGAACTGTCGTGTAATTCAATATTCGTAATCAAATGACACCCGGGCTGTCACATGGGGATTATACTTGTTCCCCATTCTGACATGCTCCGGGTGATTTAAGTACAGCGTGAGAATATCCGTTCCGCTCAAATCTATCTCAACCATCAAATCCATATTTGCGGGGCGCTCTATGCAGTTGCGCCTTACGTGAACGTCCAGAACGCCGTCAAATGCCTCCTTTATGATTTCAAACGCGCGGGTATATTCTTCTACATGCTCATCCTTAAGAAAATCCTTTTCAAAAGTGAAAATGACAAAATGTTTTAACATGGCGTTACCTCCGGGGTGTATTTAAAAATTCATTCCGATTGCGGCATGGATATTATATTTTAAATTATAACAGTTATTCTGACCGGATTGCAACAAAATTGATGTGAGCCCAGGGCATTGCCACTGCCATGTTTTTTTGCAAAGCGTGCTGCAGCTATTGCAATCCGCGCCGGTAAATGATAAAATATACTGGAAAATTTGTCTTTACCGAAGGAGCAGCCAAATGATAAAGAGCATGACCGGATTCGGACGTTTTGAGGCGTCGGATACCGACAGAAAAATCACCGTGGAGATGAAATCCGTCAACCACAGATATTTTGAGCCGGCAATTAAGATGCCTAAGAAGCTTAATTTTTATGAGGCCGGTATAAGAACGATTCTCAAGAAATATATTGACAGGGGAAAGGTCGATGTTTTCATTACATACGAGGATTTCTCCGAAAATAAATTCTGCCTCAAGTACAATTCGGAAATTGCCGAGGAATACATGAGCATTCTGAACTATATATCCGAGCAGTTCGGAATTGACAACGACATCAAGGCGACGGCGCTTTCACGCTATCCGGAGGTGATAACGATGGAGGAGCAGTCCGACGACGATGAGCAGGTATGGCATCTGCTTGAGCGTGCGGTTGAAAATGCCTGCGCCCAGTTTGTTGAAACGAGAGCGGCGGAGGGTGAGAAGCTTAAGGCGGACTTAACCGGCAAGCTTGACTATATGCTTGAGCTGCTTGACTGCATTGAGGAGCGTAGTCCGCGTATTATACAGGAGTACAGAGAAAGGCTGGAGGACAAGGTTTATGAGCTTCTCGGGGAGGCGAGCATTGACGAGGGCAGGATTGCCACGGAGGTGACGATTTTTGCCGACAAGATATGCGTTGACGAGGAAACCGTAAGGCTCAGAAGCCATATCGAAAGCACAAGGGATACGCTGAACGAGGGCGGCTGCGTAGGGCGCAAGCTTGATTTCATCGCGCAGGAGATGAACAGGGAGGCAAATACGATTTTGTCAAAGGCAAACGATCTGGAGGTTACAAACTGGGCGATAAGCCTGAAAACCGAGATTGAAAAGGTCAGGGAACAGATACAGAATATAGAGTAGGATGTAAGCATATGAGCTTTATAAATATAGGGTTTGGCAACATAATCAACGATGTCAGGATTGTCGCAATCGTTTCGCCGGATTCGGCTCCGTCCAAAAGGCTTTTGCAGAGCTCAAGGGACGACGGCAGGATTATTGACGCGACGCAGGGGCGCAGAACGAGGGCGCTGATTGTGACGGATACGGGTAATGTCGTGCTTTCGGCGCTTCAGCCGGAAACAATCGCGGCAAGAGCGGGAAGCAGGATTAATCCGGCAGAATGTTAAAGGAAAGTCCCGTTCGGCACTCGGTGCCTCGCGGGAATGTTAAAGGAGAATTGAATGGGAAAAGGTAAATTGATAGTTGTTTCGGGATTTTCGGGTGCGGGCAAGGGAACGCTCATGAACGCGCTTATGGAGCGGTATGATAATTACGCGCTTTCGGTGTCCGCGACTACGAGAGCGCCGAGACCGGGAGAGGTCGAGGGAGTATCGTATTTTTATAAGACGGACGAGGAATTCCGGCAGATGATTGAGCGGGATGAACTGATTGAGTACGCGGGATATGTCGGTCATTATTACGGAACGCCGAAAACCTTCGTGGAGGAAAATCTTGAGGCGGGAAAGGATGTTTTTCTCGAAATTGAGATTCAGGGCGCGATGAAAATAAAACAGAAGTATCCCGACGCCGTGCTGATGTTTGTCACGCCGCCGAGCGCCGATGTGCTCAGGGAGCGCCTCACAAAGCGCGGAACGGAAAGCGCGGATGTCATCGAGGCGAGGCTTAAGAGGGCGACGGAGGAGGCCGAAGGCGTAGAAGCGTACGACTACATAGTTGTCAACGATAATTTGCAGGATTGTGTAGAAACAGTTGACAGAATCGTAAAAAGTGAGCATAATAAAGCAGGTGAGCATATTTCTCTCATAAAGGAAATAAGAACCGATTTATCAAAGCAGTAATATATTTATCAAAAGGAGATACAGTAAATGATACATCCATCTTATTCGGAGCTGATGAACGTGATTAACAACGATGTTGAGCCGGGCGAGCAGCCCCCTGTTCAGAGCAGGTATTCAATCGTTATCGCGACTTCCAAAAGAGCAAGACAGATAATAGGGGGAGCTACGGCGTATGTTGACGGCAAGGGCAAGAAGCCGTTATCCATAGCTGTCGAGGAGCTTTACAAGAGCAAAGTAAAAATCACCGGAGACGGTGAGGATACGGAAGCGGACGCGTAATTGCAGTTAATAGAAATACTTAAGATAGTTGTCCTGGGCATTGTTGAGGGAATAACCGAATGGCTTCCCGTGAGCAGCACAGGGCATCTTATTATTGTAAACGAGTTCCTTAAGCTGAACGAAAGCGAAAGCTTTCTTGAAATGTTTGACGTTGTCATTCAGCTTGGAGCGATTCTTGCCGTTGTAGTTTTATATTTTAAAAGACTGTGGCCCGTCACGCGCCGCGAGGATACGAATAAGCCCGCGTGGGATAAGAATAAGCTTGTTCTTTGGGCAAAAATACTTGTCGCCTGTGTTCCGGCTGGAATAATAGGTTTTCTTTTTGACGATAAAATCGACGACCTTTTCTATAATCCGTACGTCGTTTCCGTCGCGCTGATAATTTACGGCGTGGCTTTCATACTTATAGAAATCAGGAACCGCAAAAGAGAATTTAAAGTGAATGAGCTGTCGCAGATTACCTTCAGGACGGCGCTCATAATAGGTGTCTTTCAGGTGCTTGCGCTGATTCCCGGAACTTCGCGCTCGGGAGCAACTATTGTCGGCGCTATGCTAATCGGCGTAGACAGGACCTCGGCGGCGGAATTTACTTTTTTCCTCGCGATTCCCGTGATGTTCGGGGCGAGCCTCGTAAAAATCGTAAAATTTATGACCGATGGAACGGGCTTTACAAGCAATCAGATTTATTATCTTTTGATAGGTATGCTCGTAGCGTACATAGTTTCGCTTATCGCGATAAAATTTCTTATGTCCTTTATCAAAAAGCATGATTTCAGGCCCTTCGGCGTATACCGGATAATTCTCGGAGTCGGAGTTCTGGTTTATTTTGCGCTGGCATAGAGGCGCTTTGGCATTTTTTTATTGCATACGGGAAAAAATAATGCTATTATGAAAAACAAAAAACAGCGGAGGAAGGCACGATGAAATACAGTGAAATGAGCAAGGAAGAGCTGAAAAAGCAGCTTGAAATTTTAAACAAGGAATACGAAGACGTGAAAGCCGAGGGGCTTAAGCTCGATATGTCAAGGGGAAAGCCATCGTCCGCGCAGCTGGACGTATCAAACGGACTTCTGGCGACTATCGGTAACGACGGGCACTGGGTTTCGGAATCTGGTATAGACTGCCGTAACTACGGCTTCCTTGAGGGAATTCCCGAGGCTAGAAAGCTTATGGGCGACCTTATGGATGTTCCCGCCGAGAACGTTTTCGTATGCGGAAACGCCAGCCTTAACGTAATGTATGACTGTGTGGCAAGCTCGATGCTTTTCGGCGTTATGGGAAGCACGCCGTGGTGCAAGCTTGACAAGGTTAAATTTCTCTGTCCGGTTCCCGGTTACGACAGGCATTTTAAGATTACCGAGAGTCTGGGAATCGAGATGATTAACATCCCGATGAACGAGGACGGACCGGATATGGATATGGTCGAAAAGCTCGTGTCAGAGGATGCGTCAGTCAAGGGAATCTGGTGTGTGCCCAAATACTCGAATCCGCAGGGGTATGTTTATTCCGATGAGACCGTGAAGAGATTTGCCGCGCTTAAGCCCGCGGCTGAGGATTTCAGGATTTACTGGGATAACGCATACGCTATACATTATATATATGACGACAGCATCGAAATACCGGAGATTCTTTCGGAGTGCGAGAAGGCGGGCAATCCCGATATGGTATACGAATTCTGCTCCACCTCGAAAATAAGCTATGCCGGAAGCGGAATTTCGGCTCTTGCCTCGTCGCTTGCAAATCTTGAATGGATTAAGAAAAGGCTTACCGTGCAGACGATAAGCTATGACAAAATAAATCAGCTCCGCCATGTGCTTTATTTCAAGGACGGAGAAGGGCTCAAAGCGCAGATGAAAAAGCACGCCGACTTCTTAAGACCGAAGTTTGACGCGGTGCTTGAGATTCTCGAGAGAGAGCTTGGCGGAACGGGCGCGGGAAGCTGGATTAAGCCCATGGGCGGATATTTCATATCGTTTGAGACAATGCCCGGCTGTGCGAATGAGGTAGTCGAAAAGTGCAGGGAGGCGGGAGTTGTGCTTACCGAGGCTGGA
>JAAVHB010000137.1 GCA_014799955.1 Butyrivibrio sp.
AAAGGGGGAAGCCGTATGCTGAGATTTGAAACGATTTCGCCCAGGGAAATCGACAGATATATATACAATAAAAGAGCGCTTATCATTGATGTGCGGAATGAAAACGAATACAGTAAGGCTCATATCGAAAACGCGATAAATATTCCGTTTGAAAAGCTTGAGAAGGATTACGGCAAAATGCCGAAGGATTTGATACTCATCCTGTATTGCGAGCGGGGCGGGACGTCCCTTCTGGCGGCGAAGGAGCTTTTTGACCGCGGATATGTGGTAAAGGCGCTTATCGGCGGTATGGCGGGCTACAAGGGCGAGCATGTCGTATCGGAATAGGATACCGCGGCATGCTTTGGCGCGCGAATAAAAGATTGACAGGGCAGTTGAAAAGGAACTATATTATAATAGAAGAATAAAAGTAAGGGGCAAACACCCTTAAGCGGAGCTTATTATGAATACATTTCCTGTTATTTTGCCATGTCATTTCGGGCTGGAAGCGGTCCTGAAAAGAGAAATATACGATTTGGGATACGATATTGAGAGAGTTGAGGACGGGCGGATAACCTTTACGGGCGACGCGGACGCGGTGTGCCGCGCCAATATTTTTTTGCGCACCGCCGAGCGGGTGCTTATATGCGTCGGAAGATTTAAAGCTTTTACATACGATGAATTGTTTGAGAACGTCAAGGCGTGTCCGTGGGAGGAATTTATTCCCGAAAACGGCAGATTCTGGGTTACAAAGGCTAATACCGTGAACAGTAAGCTCTTCAGCCCGTCGGATATTCAGTCCATAGTCAAAAAGGCTATGGTTGAGCGGCTGAAGCAGAGATACAGTGTGAGCTGGTTTTCGGAGGACGGCAATGATTATCCGGTCAGGGTGTTCATAAATAAGGATGAGGTAACCGTATGTCTGGACACCACCGGGGAATCGCTGCATAAAAGGGGTTACAGGACGCAGGCGGGAAGGGCTCCGATATCCGAAACTCTGGCGGCGGCTTTAATCATGCTTACGCCGTGGAGAAAGGACAGGATTCTGGTTGATCCGTTCTGCGGAAGCGGCACATTCGTGATAGAGGCGGCAATGCTTGCGGCGGGAATAGCGCCTGGCATGAACCGCGCGTTTACGGCGGAAAAGTGGACGAATTTCATTGACAAAAAGCTCTGGTACGATGCGGTGAGCGAGGCGCGCGAGCAAATGAATCCGGACGTTGAAACAGATATTCAGGGCTACGATATAGATGCTTCTGTAATCAGGACGGCGAGGGAGAACGCAAAGCGGGCGCAGGTTGAAAAACTTGTGCATTTCCAGCAGCGTCCCGTGAGCGAGCTGTCCCACAGCGGCAAATACGGCTTTATAATAACGAATCCGCCCTACGGCGAACGGCTTGAGGAAAAAGAAGCCCTTCCGAAGCTCTACGGCGAGTTCGGCGAGCGATTCAAAAATCTGGAAAGCTGGTCGGCATATATAATCACCTCCTATGAGGACGCGGAGAAATACATAGGAAGAAAGGCGGACAAAAACCGCAAAATATACAACGGAATGATTAAGACATTCTTTTATCAGTTTATGGGACCCAAACCACCGAAGCGTGATTGGAAGGCGGATAATTAATTGAAGAACAGAAAAAAATTATACATTATAATAATTGCGGCGGTATTGGTGTTTCTTGGCTACAAGTATCTTGATTCGAGAAGCTATGCGGAGCTTGTGAAGGGTGCGCAGGAAATGGCTTACGCATCCGGATGGGACGAAATTCTTGCCGCCAATGTGAACAGGAACCGTATAATTCTCAATGTGGACGGAAGCGAAGTCAGCGTGAACAGCGATGATTTGTTCATGGATTCCGAACTCAATATGATGATAAACGTGGAAACCCTTACTCCGCTGCTTTCCTGTGCCGTGAACAGATACGAGAGGGACAGCGTTATTATTGAAAAGGGCAGCTCCAAGGTGTGCGTAAATGCGGACTCCGTAAATGTGACCTGCAACGGAGAGAATTATGAGCTTGATGCCCCCGCGGCGCTTATAGACGATAAGCTCTATATCCCGCTGTCGCTTATCGGAAGCTGTCTTCCCTACGATTACAGCTGGAATCCGCGGATGTACACGGCTTTTCTCACTAACCGCAAGCCCGACGAAAAGGTTTATCCGTATATGTACAGCTACAGAGAGGACGGAAGGATTTCGACTGTTAAAAATCAGGGAGATTTGGGGACATGCTGGGCGTTCGCCTCGCTGACCGCGTTGGAATCCGCTCTTTTGCCGGAATACGACTTTGATTTTTCCGAGGACCATATGACCTTCCATAACGGATATAATCTGACGCAGAGGGACGGCGGCGAGTACAATATGTCGATGGCTTACCTCGCGTCATGGAGGGGACCGGTGCTTGAGGAGGACGACCCTTACGGAGACGGCTATTCTCCGGACGGACTTGAGCCCCTGCTGCATGTTCAGGAAATGCAGATAATAGAGAGCAAGAATTTTGACGGCATAAAAAAAGCAATCTTCCTGTACGGAGGCGTACAAAGCTCGCTTTATATGTCCATAAACGATGCGGGCGGAAACAGCTCCGGCGTTTACAATGCCGACAATTATTCCTACTGCTATATAGGCACTCAGAAAGCGAACCACGACGTAGTGATTATCGGCTGGGACGATTCGTATCCCGCTTCGTCATTTGCGACGCCGCCGGAGGGGGACGGGGCTTTCATCTGCATAAACAGCTGGGGCGACAATTTCGGTGACGAGGGATATTTTTATGTATCGTATTATGACAGTAATATCGGGGTCCATAATCTGGTTTACACGGGTGTGGAATCCACCGATAATTACGACAACATATATCAGAGCGATATCTGCGGCTGGGTAGGGCAGATGGGATACGGCAGGGAGAGCGCGATGTTTGCCAATGTTTACGAGGCGAGAAACAACGAAATGCTCCGCGCGGTGGGTTTTTACGCAACAGGCCCCGATACGGAGTACGAGGTGTACTTTGTCGATAATTTTGAGGATACTGAGTCCTTTGAAAACATGGTTCATGTGGCGTCCGGTCAGGTGGCAAACGCCGGTTACTATACGGTTGATATTGACGGCGAGCGCTTTTTGCTTGGGGGTCGTAAATACGCCGTAGTGGTGGAAATCACCACGCCCAATTCGGTTCACCCGATAGCTATCGAATATTCCGCGGACGATGCGACCTCTACCGTGGACATCAGTGACGGGGAGGGCTATATAAGCCTGAGCGGAAGACGATGGGAGCATGTCGAGGAGACGCAGAAATGCAATGTCTGCCTCAAAGCGTACACGGACACGGTTGAAAAGAATTAAATATACCAAAGGAGAGAAAAGATGATTTTTGCGACGGGAAATCAGGGTAAAATTAAAGAAATCAAGGCGATTCTCGGGGATATCGGGGAGGAAATCATATCCATGAAGGAAGCGGGAATCGACATAGATATAGTCGAGGACGGCAGCAGCTTTGAGGAGAACGCCATAATCAAGGCTAAAGCCGTTATGAAGCTTACGGGACAGCTTGTGCTTGCCGACGATTCCGGTCTGGAGGTTGACGCGCTGGGCGGTGAGCCGGGAATATATTCGGCGAGATACCTTGGCGAGGATACCTCGTATGAAATCAAGAACAGGAATATCATAGAGCGTCTTGAGGGAGTTGAGGGAGAGGCGCGCAGCGCGCGCTTCGTATGTGTGATTGCGGCGGCGTTTCCGGACGGAGAGATTGTTACGACGCGTGGTACGATAGAGGGCGTTATAGCAAAGGAACCCGCGGGAGAAAACGGCTTCGGCTACGACCCGATTGTGTATGTTCCAGAATATAAAATGACCACCGGACAGATGGAACCCGAGGCGAAAAACGCGATAAGCCACCGCGGAAAGGCGCTCTGCGCAATGAAAAAAATTCTTGAGGACAGAAAAATAATCAAATGAGAGTTCTGATTGTAAGCGACACTCACGGAAGAAACGATAATCTTTACAAGGCGGTGCAAAACGAAAAGGATTTAAGCTTTATGGTGCATCTCGGCGATTTGTGCGGGCTTGAGGATTACATAGAGGAGACGACGGGAATTCCCTGTTACGCCGTCCGCGGAAACAATGACTACGCCTCTTTGCTTCCCGCGGAAAGTCTTATTATGCTCGGAAAGCACAAGACGCTGATTCTCCACGGTCACAATCACGGAGTATACTACAGCACCAGAGAGCTTAAGCATTATGCCCGCGCGCTTGGCTGCGATATAGTTATGTACGGGCATACCCACGTCCCCGAGATTGACCTTGACGGAGCGGTTGCGGCAATAAATCCGGGAAGCCTTACCTACCCGCGTCAGCCGAACCGCCGTCCGAGCTATATTGTTGCGGAAATAGACGAAGCGGGGGACGTGAGCTTTGATATACGCTATTTTACCTAACACCAAATCCAAAAATCCACCAAAAACCCCGAAAAAAGTGTTGACATTCGTATTCCGCTGACGTATAATAACACTTGCGTCTGGCAAAAGACGTTGTGGTGACAAGATTTCATTGATGCCGGGGTGTGGCCCAGCTTGGCTAGGGCGCTTGATTTGGGATCAAGAGGTCGCAGGTTCAAATCCTGTCACCCCGATGATAATATGCGGGTGTAGTTCAATGGTAGAACACCAGCCTTCCAAGCTGGATACGTGGGTTCGATTCCCATCACCCGCTCTGTGTTTCCCAAAGAGGGCACGCTTGGAGCGTTTGCCGTGATTCGGTTTCGGGGAACAGCATGTGTCCGTAGCTCAGCTGGATAGAGCAACGGCCTTCTAAGCCGTGGGTCGGGGGTTCGAATCCCTTCGGGCACATTTTCTCCGCCGTAGTCGGAGGACTTACCATTATGGTGGGTATAGCGCAGTTGGTTAGCGCGCCAGATTGTGGCTCTGGAGGCCTAGGGTTCAAATCCCTATATCCACCCTCTTTTTTTCTTTGGGCTATCGCCAAGCGGTAAGGCACAGCACTTTGACTGCTGCATTCGGTGGTTCGAATCCACCTAGCCCAGCTTGGGCGAACAGGACAGCCTGCAATTTAATAAGGGCCATTAGCTCAGGTGGTAGAGCACTTGACTTTTAATCAAGTTGTCTGGGGTTCGAGTCCCCAATGGCTCACGCGATGAAAGCTTCTCAATGCCTTCTAAAAGGCGGCGGGGAGTTTTTTGTGTGGACGGAAACTATGAAAAATAATGACTTTTGTACGGTTTTATGTTAATATATTTTTAACTAAAGATAAAAAATATTATTATAAAAGGAGGAATGCCTATGCTATTAAAAGACAAGGTTGCGATTGTAACGGGAGGCAGCAGAGGAATCGGTTATGCCATTACGGAGGAGTTTATCAAGGAGGGCGCGAAGGTGGCTCTGTGCGCGTCAAGGGAGGAAACCGCGAATAAGGCGCTTGCGTCTTTGAGGAAAAAATATCCCGACGCCTCGGTGTGCGCGATTACCCCGACGCTTTCGGACTACAATGACGTGAAGGCACAGTTTGACAAAATATCGGCTGAGTACGGAAAAATCGATATTCTTGTAAACAATGCCGGAGTATCCGAAAGCACTCCGTTTGACAAGTACACGGACGAGTTGTTTAACAAGGTGATGGATATTAATGTCAAGGCTATTTTCAACTGCTCGCGCGCCGTTGTGGAGGACATGGAGAAAAACGGCGGAGGCGTAATTATCAACACCAGCTCTATGGTCAGCATATCGGGTCAGCCGTCGGGAATTGCTTATCCGACCTCAAAGTTTGCCGTAAACGGCTTTACCCTGTCGCTTGCGAGGGAGCTTGGGCCTAAGGGAATAAGAGTAAATGCCGTTGCGCCCGGAATAACAAATACCGATATGATGCAGGCTGTACCGAAGGAAGTTATCGAGCCGCTTATCGCGCGTATACCGTTAAGAAGACTCGGTACGCCGAAGGACGTAGCAAATGCGTTCGTATTTCTGGCTTCCGATATGGCGTCCTACATTACGGGCGTAACCCTTAGCGTGGACGGAATGTCGCGCACTTAAATTAAGAGAAACGAGAATGATTTTTATAATACGCGATTCAAAGAGGTAAATTTATGCCTGAGATGATTTTCAAAAGAATGGCGGAAATAGATTGCGTTGAAGCTATTGCGCTGGGCGGCTCAAGAGCCGGAGAGGTTTTTGACGAAAAATCGGACTATGACGTTTATGTATATGTTACCTCGCCTGTTGACGAGGAGCTGCGCAGAAAAATATTGTCTGAATATTGCCGCTATACGGAGATTGGCAACAGCTTTTGGGAGTACGAGGATAACTGTATTCTTAACAGCGGAATCGATATAGATATTCTGTACCGTGATTTGGACCGCTTTTGTACGGGGATTGAGGAGGTTGCGGTCAGATGCCGCCCTCAAAATTCCTATACAACCTGTATGTGGCATAATCTTTTAAATTGCAGGATATTGTATGACAAGAACGGCAGACTTAAGGCGGCTAAGGAAAAATATAACATACCGTATCCGCAGGAACTGAAACGGGCTGTCATAGAGCGGCAGATGAGGCTTATTGATTCCGCGATGCCCGCATACCGGATTCAAATCGAAAAAGCTGTAAGGCGAAGAGATTTGGTGAGCATTAACCACAGGGTAACGGAATTTCTGGCGTCATATTTTGATTTGCTTTTTGCGCTTAACGAGAAAACCCATCCCGGAGAAAAACGTCTGATTGAATTGTGCGTAAGGAATTGCTCCGTTTTGCCGGAGGATTTTGAGCAGAATCTGAATGCGTTATTTTCTCATATGTATTCGGAAAATTCCAATCGGCTGATTGAGGATATAAGCAGGATAATCGAGTGCCTGAAACGGATTTTATAGAGCGGTTTTTTTAAAGGAGCAAATTCATGGCAGTTGAGTATCAAAGATTAACGGAAAACGAACTGGAGACCTTTATACGAATACGAATCGGGCAGCTTCGCGAGGAGGGAGCAAAGGAGGATATTGACCTTGCTCCTGCTTTGCGTGATTATTACCGTAGGCATATGGCTGACGGTACCTTTGTATCGTGGCTCGCGGTTGAGAACGGAAAGATAATCGGGACGAGCGGTATGTCTTTTGTGGAAAAGCCGCCGTATTTCGGATGCCCTAGCGGAAGAATGGGACTGCTTTCAAGTATGTTTACGAACAGGGATTACCGCAGGCGCGGAATCGCGAAGGAGCTTTTGTCCCGTGTTGTGGAGGAAGCAAGGCGATACGGCTGCGGGGCGGTATGGATTACTGCCTCCGATATGGGCGTGAAGCTTTATGACGATTTCGGCTTTGTAAAAAACGGTAATTTCATGCAGTACAAACTGTGAACGGAAGGAAATACCATGAAATTAAACGATGACATCGAAAAAATACTGACTGAAAGATTCGGAAAGGATTCGATAATCGCTCTGGCAACGGCGAATGAGAATATTCCGTATGTCCGCAATGTTGACGCTTATTACGAAAGCGGCGCGTTCTATGTGATAACCTATGCGCTTTCGGATAAAATGAAGCAGATAGCCCAGAATCCCGAGGTCGCAATATCGGGAGAATGGTTTACCGCGAGAGGACAGGGCGTAAATATGGGCTATTTCGGAAAAGCGGAAAACAGCCGAATCGCGGAAAAGCTTAAGGATGTTTTTTCAGAGTGGATTGACAACGGACATAATAATTTTGACGATGAAAATACCGTTATTCTCTGCATAAAGCTGACTAAGGGAAGACTGTTTTCGCAGGGAGAGGCTTACGATGTTGAGTTTTAACGTCGGGCGCAGTTTTTTTGGACAAATAAAAATAATCCTGTTGCAAATGACGGCGCAAGCAAATATAATAAGCTTACCGGTATTCTACAGCAGTAATAAACTTAAGGAAAGTCCCGTTCGCCGCAATGAGAATGTCAGTGGCTCGCGGGAATGTTAAAGGAGAACTGAAATGATTATTGGAGAAAATCTGCCTAATATCCCGTGGGAGGATCGCCCGCAGGGGTGCAGCGACATTGTCTGGCGTTACAGCGGCAATCCGATTATTAAGAGAAATCAGATTCCGGGAGCTAACAGTATTTTTAACAGCGCGGTAGTGGCAAAGGACGGCGCTTTCGTGGGAATCTTCAGAAGCGACGACACCGCAATGGAGCAGCATTTGTTCCTCGGAAAGAGCGACGATGCGATAAACTGGGACATTGAGCCAAATCCACTTCCGCTTTACGACAAGGACGATAAACCCTGCGGAGTTGCCTGCGGCTACGACCCCAGAGTTTGCTGGATTGAGGACCGCTACTATGTGACATGGTGCACGCAGTATCACGGCGCGACCATCGGAGTGGCTTATTCCTATGATTTTAAGAAATTTTACAGACTTGAGAACGCGTTTTTGCCCTTCAACAGAAACGGTGTGCTTTTCCCCGAGAAAATCGGCGGCAAATTCCTTATGTTTTCAAGACCGAGCGACAACGGACATACGCCTTTCGGCGATATGTACTTAAGCCAGAGTCCGGATATGGAGCATTGGGGCTATCACCGTTTTGTAATGCAGGCTCAGGGTTGGGCGTGGACCAAAATCGGCGCGGGTCCCATACCGATTAAGACCGACGAAGGCTGGCTTTTGATTTTCCACGGAGTCGGAACTACCTGCAACGGCATGATTTATTCTATGGGCGCGGCGATTCTCGACCTTGACGAGCCTTGGAATGTGAAGTACCGCTGCAAGCCTTATATATTCCATCCGACCGAGCTTTACGAGTGCGTGGGCGACGTGCCGAACGTAACCTTCCCATGCGCTACGCTCTGCGATGCCGCAACCGGAAGAATCGCGATTTATTACGGAGCGGCAGACACGGTTGTCGGACTTGCGTTTACGCAGGTTGACGAGCTGATTAAGTTTATAAAGGATAACGCCTGCTAGGATTTTATGATATCCGGTATGAGCTTGTCCTGCGATTAAAAATTATGAGGATTCGATTTTTTGCCCCGGTATGGATTCCGGGGAGAGAATCGAATCCCTGTTTTTAATCGGCAGAGTAAATTTTAAAAGAAGCATTCGCGATAACGGCTCCCTGTTCAGTCTTTTCTCCTCGTTCTCTGACCGTTATGTTTATTTCGCACGGCAGTTTGGTAAGGGTATCGCTTAAAAGCATTATTTCGTGTTCGGCTTCACCAGAGCTTTCCCAGTTATTATTCCCGTCGTAAACATATTTTATCGTCATATCTGTGTCTTCGGGGAAGGCATTATCGTATGTGATATAACAAATATATTTGGGGTAAAACGCCGCTTCGTCCGAAGCATCATATTTGCTCTCCGCAAAATAGAACCGAAATCCGTCAGCCTCGTTTGTGTGTATTTCGTACCCGGTATGACTGTCTGATAAAACCAAATCCCTGTAATGCATATACGGAGATTCGCCGTCAATGTCTGTAATCAAAGAGACTGTGCCGTTATCCTTTTTTGACAGGTAAGATAAGGGTATTCTTATTATGATTAACAGCAAAAGGGATAAGATAATAGAAATCGCGACTATCCCAATAATTCCGACAATTATCCAGACTTTTCGGGAGCGGTTATTTTTAACGGCTATCTGTTCGTTAATACGGGAAAGCTGCTCTGCAATCCCGTTTGAATCCGTTTCCGGTTCAACCGTTTCTCCCAGGAGCGTGCTGACATCGGTTTCCAGAACCTCAGCCAGCTTTTGCAGCAAGACGGCGTCGGGAACCGACAAGCCCTTTTCCCATTTTGATACAGTCTGCCGTACGACATTCGAGCGAATTGCCAGTTCTTCCTGCGTCATACCTTTGTTTTTTCTTAATATTCTGATATTTTCCGAAAGCATATCAATACCTCCTGCGCTTTGATGCCCTGATTATAGCCCCAAAAATACCGTTGCCTCAAGCAATGCCGATTAACATTGCCCGAGGCAGCTAGGTTTATATATTTTGCAGGTTGAGAGCCGTTGCATATTCAACCGTTTATTCTTCTTTCGGCGCGGGCATGTCTGCCGCCTTTATTACTTTTTTATAGGTTATGATAAAAAGAATTATCGAAAGCGTGGTGGCAAGATAGTCGGTTATGGGCTGCGCGAGCGCGAGAGTTCTGGCGGTGTGAAATACCTTGTCCATCGTAAAAATAATGGGAATAAACAAAATTCCCTGTCTGCTGACCGACAGAATCAACGACGGGATTGCGGCTCCGGTGGACTGAATCGCGTTTATAAACACGAAAAGAAGTCCGAGAATGGGACCGGACAGGATATATACCCTCGAAAACATAAAGCCGAAGTCAAAGGCGGCGGGATCGTCAAGAAACGCCGTTACGAGGGGCGCCGCTCCGAAATAGCATATCGCGCTCATGACAAAGCTGAGGCAGATAGCCAGTATAACGGAAAATTTGAGCACCGCGATATAACGCTTTCGGTTGCGGGCGCCGAAGCAGTAGCCGAGAAGGGGCTGGATTCCGGTTCCCAGTCCGATTAAAAGCATGACCGCAATCATATTTACCTTCATTGCCACGCCAAGTCCGGCAACCGCCATGTCTCCGTGGGGCTTCATTTTATTGTTGACTATGATATTTGATATGCTCATAAGCATACTGTTGAGGGAGGCGGGAATACCTATGGCGAGTACGTTTGCCGCTATGCGGTTTCCTGCCTTATAATCCTTGGGGCTTATGGAAAGCATGGATTTTTGGGAAAGCAGGTGGATTACATAAAACACGCTGGCGAAAATATTTCCGAGCACGGTGGCTATTGCGGCTCCGGCTACATTCCAGCCAAGCACAAGAATCATAACGGGGTCAAGTACTATGTTAATCATATTTCCGATTATCATTCCCGCCATTGCCTTTTGCGCCTTGCCCTCCGAGCGTATTATATTGGAAAAGGAATTTCCTACTATAAGGAAGGGTATGCCGATTGCCACAATCGTAAGATACTCCTTCGCGTAGCCTATAGTATCATCACTTGCTCCGGCAATACGGCAGATAGGCTCCGCAAGAAACAGAATCAGTACCATTGAAACGATTCCTATTGAAAGTCCCGTCCAGAAGCAGAAGGAGGAGGCGTTGCGCGCCCTGTCACGGTTGCCGGCGCCGAGCATACGGGATATAAGCGAGGTTCCGCCGATGCCGAAAAGCATTCCTATTGCCATGAATATCAGAAATACGGGTGTGCTGACTGAAATCGCCGCCACCATATATGCGTTTTTGGTCTGTCCGATAAAAAACGTGTCGGCAAGATTGTAAGCCAGAACCATAATCATACTGACAATCGAAGGTATCACGTTGGTCAGCACCGCTTTCGGAACCGGCGCGTCCCTGAAAATTGCCGTTGTTTTATCCTGTTTGTTCTGCATTTTATTTCTCCTCTAACATTCCCGCAATTTTGTTCATAAACTAGATATTAACGCAATGCGCGTAATAATGCAATAGCCTTGATTTTGTTTTTATTTTTGTAAAATCCAAGAAACAGTAGCCAATTATATTATAAAATGTTAAAATAAATTAATACGGAAAAGACGGAGGTCTGATTGGTGGATAAAGTCTGGGAATTTTTTGAGAATATGAACGAATGTGTATCTGTCAGTGATATTGACAGCTTTGAGCTGATTTATATGAATAAAAGGGCGAGGGATACCTACGGCGTGAAAAGCAACGAGGAGCTTGCGGGGAAGAAATGCTACGAGCTTCTTCAGAACAGCCTGGTACCATGTGCAATCTGTAACGGCAGCGAGCTGCAGCAGGGATATTTTAAGGAATATCAGAATTATAATCCCATTCTTAACAGGCATTTTCTTGTCAAGGACACACTTGTGTACGACGGAGACAGGAGATGCCGCGTTGAGATAGCCGTGGACGTAACAGCCCAGGAGACGCAGGGCAGTATGGTGCGCGGGTATCAGAATCTTGAAGCGCTGGTAAGCGAGGGCATAAGGATTGCTTTACAGGCGCCGACACCGAACCAGTCCATCGAAGTGCTGATGGAATATCTCGGAAAGGCGCTTAACAGCGAGAGAGCTTATGTCTTTCAAAAAAACGAAAGAGGCAGGGATGACAATACATACGAGTGGGTGGCGAAGGGCGTAACGCCGGAAAAGGAAAATTTACAGGATGTTCCGGCTGAGGTATGCGCTGATTGGTATCAGAGCTTTGCCGAAAATAAGAGAATTATGATTGACGATATTGAAAACATCCGCGAGGAGAATCCCCTGCAGTATGAGAAATTAAAAAACCAGTCAATTCATTCTCTGGTGGTTGTTCCTCTGTATGACGACATGAAAGCCATAGGCTTTTACGGTGTGGACAATCCGTCGGTGGACTCTCTTGAGTACGCGTCAAATATGCTTCAGATTATGGGCCATTTTATTGTTTCGTCGCTCAAGAGGTGCAGCCTTGTAAGAGAACTTAAGGATATGAGCTTCCGTGACCAGCTTACGGGACTTGGAAACAGGCGCGCAATGAGTGCGTATACCGAGGATATGCCTGAGTGGGAAACCTTCGGAGTTGTATACTGCGATGTTACCGGTCTGAAGCGTGTCAACGACACAAAGGGGCACGCAGAGGGCGACAAGCTGATTATCAACGCCTGTGAATGCCTGAAAACGGCATTTGGCGATTACGGGCTGTTCCGTATCGGAGGCGACGAGCTTCTGGCATTATGCCCGCGTATAGACAATGAACAGCTTAAGCATAGAATTTCAAATCTCAGAGATAATATGCGTCAGAACTCCGTTTCCATGGCGGTCGGCGCGGTATGGGAAAACAATTCCTGCGAGAACTTTGACAAGGTGCTTGCCAGGGCGGAGGCGCTTATGTATGAGGACAAGGCGGCATATTACAGAACCTCGGGGATAGACAGGAGAAGAATTTAAGCTTAGGAACAGGTATGTTTAGAGGGATAACTTTGGCAATTGATTTGACCGCTTCCGTGCTGTTTACGGAGTATTGGCTTCACGGTAATAAACGTCCGCGCGTTATATGTATGGGGATTTCCGCTGCGTTGGGTGTGGGCGTATATTGTGTATTATCGGCATTCTGGCAGGCGGGGGCTTTTTTTGCGGCTATGGCGGCGGGACAGGTTTCCTGTCTGGTATATAACCTTATATGCCGTGACTGTCAGACTTTACTGCCGAAGTTATGTGTTTATCTTGGCATTGACATGGTGCTTCTGCCGCTGTGTCTTTGCGGAGAGAATATATGGGAATATGCGGCATATATGTCCGTGCTTCTGCTGTGCGCCGCGCTGACACCGGTTAGCAAAGGAAACGGGCATAATCAGGAACGCGGGTTGGGCGACTTATATCACGAAAACCCGAAATATTATTGGCTCATAAGCCTTATGCCTTGTTCGGTGTTAATCCCCGATATTCTTATTCTGACGGTTGTCGGAAACCGGGGCGTATACTCCGCGATGGTTCTGAGCGCCGTGTTTTTGCTTTTCTTTGCGCTTACAGTATGCTTTCAGCGGGAAGTGCTGCACCGTCTGAACGCGGAATATCTGAATGACGCCATGACCAGATGGCAGAGCGAATCGAGAGATTATATGAATACCATCCGCTCTCAGCGACACGATTTCAATTTACATCTCCATGCGATATCAGGACTTGTCGGCAGCCAAAAATATGAAAAATGCAGAGAATACGTTCAAAAGCTTGTGTCGGACGCCAATGCCGTCAACGATATTATGCCGGTCAGCGACGCAGTTGTCGGCTCCATGCTCTATAATATGCGGGAAGAAGCACGTCTGCGCGGTTCGGATATTATTTATCACATTACTTATGATATGGAAGATATTCTTTGCAACGGATTCGAGTGCAACAAGATTATCGGAAATCTGCTGCAAAATGCGATAGATTCATTGCAGACACCGGAGGATATGGAATACGGTATCCGTTTGAGAATATTCAAACGCCGCGGGAATACGGTTATTATAACCGAAAATCGGTTTACGGGTGATCCGGATACCATAGCCCGTGTGTTTGAACCGGGATATTCCACGAAAAAAGGGCATGAAGGTATAGGTTTAAGTATGGTGCTTCGCACTGCCAATCGATATGGGGGACGGGTATACCCGGAGTTTGAGGAGGAGAAAATCCGTTTTGTAGTAAATATTCCGAATAAAGTCCGTTTGCCGGAAGGAGACTGAACAGTATGAATATCCGTACTTTGATTTTGGATGATGATGAAAATTCCAGACTGGCGGCATGCACGGCGCTGGCGGACTATGAGGAGATTGAGATTGTCGGATGCTTTTCTCACAGTGAGGAGCTGGTTGATTTTTTGCAAAGCCAAACGGCGCATGTTTTGTTTTTGGATATTGAGCTGGACGGAGAGCTGGGGTTTTCAATTGCGCACAGGCTGATGCAGAAAAATTCCGACCTGATGATTGTCTTTCTGACAGGACATTCCTCGTACGCTATTGATGGTTATGATTTTCACCCCGTTGATTTTTTGACAAAACCGATAAACCCTGTCAAGCTTGAGAAAACCGTAACGGAAATAAGAAAGCGCATGGAGCAGAAGCGCGGGCAGCGCTCCGCTAAGCTCATGTTCCGGTTGCAGCAGGGATACCGTATTATAGATGTACGCGATATTTGCTATATAGAACGAAAGGAACGGAAAAATTATCTCCACACAGCCGACGAAGTGCTGTGTATTGCGGGGTATACCATACGCGAATTGGAGGATATGCTGACGGAACACGGATTTTTCCTTTGCCATCAGTCATTTCTGATTTCCGTTTACCGGGTTATCCGCATCAGGGATGCCGGACGGCAGCTTTATGAGGTGCTGCTGCGTGACTGTCCTAAGCCCGTGCCGGTATCGCGGCATCGCTATGAAAAAATGCAGAAGTGTCTGCGGGAGATTGGTATAGACACAATTTAATACGCCAAATAGACACGATTCGACGCCAGATAGGCAAATCCTATTGAACGTCGAATTTTTTTTCTTATAATTAAAAACAAATAAAATGTTGTTATTATACTCCTTAAAGGGGGATTTTCATGAAAAAAGAAGGGAAAAATCCTGACCGGATTAGTTTAAAGCAGAAAAAAGGAACCTGGAAACGTTTTATAAAGCTGTTTCCCAAATGCCGCCTGCCATGGATTTTTGTTATAGTTTATATCGTTATAGATGTGGTGGGAATAAATATCGGTATCAGCGAGACGGACTACACGGCGCAGCTTTTCGCGGGAGATACAAGTGCGGCGCTTGTTACAAAGCTGATTGCCGTTCTGATTATCAACATACTCAGCAGCAATCTGGTGGTGTTTGTCGGAGGAGTAACCAGTGCCCGGATAAACCGCAATATGAGAAGCGTGCTTCTGAATAAGGTTATGCGTTTGCCCATGAGCTTTTTTAAGGATGAAAATCCGCGTGAGGCAATCTATCGGATTGTGCAGAATGCCATGGTAATAGATTCAACCTTAATGTTTGTTATTTTGCCGCTTTTTACGGCGGCTTATACGGCTGTAAGTATTTTCGGACGGGTATTCAAGCATGACTGGCGGCTTTCGGTAATCCTTTTGGCATTCATACCGCTGCAAATACTGGTTGCGTTTGTTTTCGGACGTCTTAACCGTTCTATCGGCGAACGAAGCTCATCTCTGAACGCAGGGTTGATGCAGAAGCTTTCCGAGCTGATTACAAATATTCCGCTTGCCAAGGCCTTTGCCAAAGAACAGAAGGAAACGGAAAAAGGCGAGGAGATTGTTTCCGGATTATATAAAGTAAGCGTCAAATCCAGTTGGCTCAGTCAATTTAAAGACCTTTCCCAAACGGCTTTAGATCTTTTGCAATCAATAGTAATAGTTGCCGTCGGAATTTTGCTTTTGAGAAATGAAATAATTACCAAAAGAGCGTGGATATCGTTCTTTATGTTCTCATCACTGTTCAGCGGAGCCATTTCAAATTTTATGATTTATTGGAACAATCTGAAAAGTATTCAGGGCGGAGCCGACCGTGTTGCGGAAATTATGGATGCGCCCGAAGAAAACTTCAAGGGAGAGCCCTGCGAAGCTCTGAAGGGAGATATAAGGCTTGAGCATATCAGCTTCGGTTATGAAGAGGAGAAGCCGGTTCTGACCGATGTAAGCTGTGAATTTAAGGATAATGCCGTAACCGCTCTGCTCGGAGTGAGCGGCTGCGGAAAGACAACCCTGATAAATCTTCTGACAAGACTTTATATTCCGCAGGAGGGCAGCATTACCGTATCGGGCGAATCCGTACATAATTTTGCTCTAAATGACTATCGCAGCCAGTTTGTGATGGTATCGCAAAACAGTATGATGTTTTCCGGAAGCATAAGGGAAAATGTCTGCTACGGAAACGGAGATGTTTCCGAAGAAGCTTTTGTAGAGGCACTAAAGAGAGCCGGCGCGTATGATTTTGTAATGTCTTTTTCTGACGGCGCGGATACGCGGCTCGAGGAATACGGAAATAATCTGTCCGGCGGACAAAGACAGCGGCTTGCCGTGGCGCGCGCGCTTTTATCCGACGCACATTATCTGATTCTGGATGAGCCTGCGGCTTCAATGGACGCAATTGCGGCGGCAGAGCTTATGGAGGTATTGAGGAACGTATCCAAAAACAGGTGTATGATTATAATCGCGCATACGGCGTCGGTGCTCTCGCTTGCCGACCGCGCCGTGATTATAGAAAACGGAGTTGTTACCGCTCAGGGAGATACTTCCGAGGTTGAAAAAACAAGCGGCTTCCTTCGTGAATTCGCGGGAAGGGAGGCTGCTCAATGAAGAATAATAAATCGCAAAAGGGGATGTTCCGGCGTACCTTCGGTCTTTACCGAAACATAAGAATTCCGTGGCCTCTTTATATTTTACAGGTGATTTTGGGAATTGTAAGCACAAAGGTAGCGCTGCTGTATGTTCCTTACGAAACGGATGTAAAGCTCGGCGGTGTTGAGAATCTCGGTGCTTTCTGGGCGTTTCTGGGACTGCTTTTGCTGTCTGTAGTCGCCTCTATAGCTGAGCAGATTCCTTCGTTTTACGCCTCCGCTATTGTAAGCCGTAATCTTCAAAACAAGCTGATTAACCGTTCGGTGCATCTTCCGATGAAGGCTTTTGAGAGCAACGCTTCGCAAATGGTTTCGTGGATTACGCAGGACTGTGACTATGCCGACGGTGTTCTGACAACGATTGTCGGTTTTATTACCGGTATTGCCGCTACGTTTATGAGCGTTTCCAAGCTTTCGGCTATCGATAAAACAATGGTGTATCTTGTACCGGTTATTCTGGTGTACATTATTTTCAGCACATGGCTGTCCGGAAAATTAATGTTTCTCAGAGAAAGACGCGGCAGGCGCGCTTCCGCGGAGCTTACGGCTTATCTGTCAGAGCATCTGGGCTTTTTCACGCAGATTAAGCAGCTTCATTCCGGTGCCGAGGAAATCAGACGCGGAAAGGAAGCCATACAAAAAAATTATCTGGCGGACATTTATCAGTCGAGCCTTACCCTGATAGGAGGTCTGGTTTCGGGTTCGCTTACGAATGTGATAACGATTCTGGTATTTGTACTGGGAATTGCAAAGGTCAATGACGGAAGTATTGAACTGGCGGAGCTTGCGGCGTTCCAGAGCTATATTCTGCTTGCTTATCAATCGCTCAGCTCTCTGCCGAGTCTTTATACAAGTTTAATGTATTATAACGGACGTCTGTTCTATATTGCCGGACTTATGGCGGAAAAAGAAGAGGTTTATGTCAGAGAGCGCAGCATGGACATGGAAGACCGGGATCTGGAATTTAAAAACGTCACCTTCAGTTACGGCGAGAAGCCAATCATCAAAGGCGCGACATTCACGATTCCGAAAGGAAAAACCACTGTTATCGTAGGTCCCAACGGTTCCGGAAAAACGACGCTTTTCAAGCTTATTGAGAGGTTTTACACTCCCGACAGCGGAAAAATCTGTTTCGGTCCTTATGATACCGAGGATATCAATTTGCAGGAGTGGCGTCAAAGCATTGCCTATGTTCTGCAGGAGCCGCAGCTTTTCAACGGTACGGTAAGGGATAACATCAATTACGGTATGAGCCGTGAGGTTTCGGAGGAAGAAACCCAAAGCGCGGCAAGGCTTGCCTGTGCCGACGAATTTATAAAGGAGCTTCCCGGAGGCTATGATTTTGTTATCGGTGATAACGGAAGCAGGCTTTCGGCGGGACAGAGGCAGCGAATTGCCATTGCGCGCGCGGTGATGCTTGACCCGTCGTATCTGCTTTTGGATGAAGCGACCTGCAATATGGATATTTATTCCGAAAAAGCAGTGACCGAAGCTCTGTTTAAGCTTATGAAAGGCAGAACAACCGTTATGATTTCGCACGACATGAAAACGCTTGAAAACGCGGACCATATCATTGTTTTGAATAACGGTGTCGTCGAGGCTGAGGGTACAAGAGCAGAGGCGGAGCAAAACAGCGAAACTTTGAAAAAGCTTATTGAGGCAAACGCCTGAAACACTCTGTGGGGTATATAATTATGTTTTGAAAAACAACACATGAAAGGAGTAATATATGAAATCAAGCATTAATTCCCTTGTTGACTACCGTGAAACACCGCTTGAAAAAAATATAACGGTGAGGTGTCCCGAGGAGCATATTCAGACTCAGATGAAGCATCTGACAAGAGGTTATAAAAAGACGGAAGAGGTTCAAACGGTGGAAAAGGGTGACGTTGTCATACTTTCACTTGAAAGTGACCTTCCGAAATTCAACCGTCCTATGGTACCTGTTACCGTTGAAGGAAATCTGTTTGACGCGGAGCTTGAGAAGCAGCTGTTGGGTCATACCGTAGGCGAAACCTTTACCGCCACGGTACAGGGCAAAACCGTTACCGTTACGGTAAAGAAGGCAAGCAGAACGACATTCCCCGAACCGACCGATGAGATGGCGGCGGCATATGCGGCTGAGCATGAGGATTTTGCGGGTGTTTCCACAGTGGAAGAATACCGCAGCCGCGTGATAGATAAATATCTTGCCGAGCAAAAGCAGGATGCGATTTTTAAGGGAATGGATGAAGTTCTGGATTATGTCCTTACTCACAGCGACTGGAATTTTGACGAGGATGAGGTCAATGAGCGCATGGAGGAATCCTTAAATGAGATGCGTGAACAGCTGAAGGATGAGGGAAAGGAGCTTGAATCGCTTACCGAGGAAGAGCTGAACATGAATTTCGGAGTGAGCACTATGGAAGAATTTAATAAAATGCTCAGAGACAGTACCGAGTGCGGCATTGCTTCCGACCTTTGGGTTTTTGCGGTTCACGGAAAGAACTCCTACGAAGAAATCGAAGGTTATCCATGGGCTTTCATGCAGGAATTTGTAACTGAAAACTTAAATATCACGGAGGAGAGATAGTATGGCAATCAAATATGCAACTGATGAAACTTATGCGGAACTGGTCAAAGAAGGAGTCGTTTTAGTAGACTTTTTCGGAAAAACATGCGGACCCTGCAAATTGCTTGCGGTTGTTCTTGAGGAGCTTGACGATGAATTTCCGTTTATAAACATCGTTAAGGTTGATGTTGAGGAGTGTCCCAAAACGTCGGAGCAGTTCAAAATAAACGGAATTCCCGACCTTTATTATTACAAGGACGGGCAGGTTGTTACCCATGAAACCGGGTTTGGAAGCAAGGATATGGTTCTTGACACTCTTGCCAAGATATTATATTAAAAATTTTTAAAAGGAGAAAAATTATGAAAAAATTATTTGCAGTGCTGCTTGCGCTTGCTGTGGTTCTGAGCATGACAGCTTGCGGCGAGAAGAAGTCTTCTACCGATAACAAGGCGGAAGCAACCTCCGGAGAACAGAAAACACCCGCCGGAGACAATGAAGAAGCAACCACCGGAGAGCAGAGTACACCTGCCGGAGACAATGAGGAAGCAACTACCGCAGCTCAGGGAGATTCCTCTCTTGATTTGAGCAAATATCCTGCTGATTTCAGCGAATGGACTGCTAAAGATGTTATCGAGTATTTCGCCGAGGCGGTTGATTTCCCTTCCGGCTGTGAGGTATGGCATCAGGACCACGCAACATATTGGTACGACCTTCCGATTTATGAGTGCTCGGGCGTGTGGAATGATGAAGGTACGATTGATCTTGAAGCTACCTCCTTTAACCCTGACAGCCCTGATACGACACCCGAGGATGTGGAAAACGTTATGAATACAATCCGTGAGGATAAGAACCATGAGTATGTAACGGATGATATTTTTCTGTCGCCCGCCAGCCATATGATTGGTCACATAGCGATTTCGTATGAATATACCATGGAAGATGACGTTTATGAAGCGATTGACAAGGCGTACAACGAGCTTGTTGATGCACTCGGTTTAACTCCCGATTTCTAAAGTGTAATCAAAATTTATAATAAAGTGTCTGTCTGGGGGTGTCCCGGCAGACACTTTATTTTTGCGGCAAAAGATTTTATCATCCGTCAAATGTGAGATTTTCCCTTGCGGATTGTCGGCATATAAGTTATATTTATAATAGAAAAAAGCTTTGCTACATAAGCAGAAACGGAGGAAAATATGCATAAGGAAAATTTATCCGCATCGGAGGCTTTGCAGAAATTAAAGGAGGGAAACAGCCGTTATCTGACCGCTGCGTCAAATCCCGGAGATATTTCGCCTGCCATAAGGCAGAAAACCTGTGACGAGGGACAGAGCCCGTATGCGATTGTTGTGACCTGCTCGGATTCGAGAGTAATCCCGGAGAGCATTTTCTCGGCAGGTATCGGCGAGTTATTTGTAATCCGCGTGGCAGGAAACGTTATGGATAAACATCAGATTGGCAGCGTTGAGTATGCGGCAGGGCATCTTGGCTGTAAATTGGTGGTTGTGCTCGGACACGAGCATTGCGGCGCGGTAGGCGCGGCATTGCAGGGCGGCGCCGACGGCTTTGTGAAATCGATAACCGATGAAATCCGCATGGCAATCGGAGAGGAAAAGGACGAGGACCGTGCCTGCTGCCTGAATGTCAGGAGAGCGGTTTCGGTGATTAAGGACAGTCTTGACGTTAAGGAAAATGATGAGAACGGACTTAAGGTATGCGGAGCTTTCTACCGTATCGGCAGCGGCGAAGTTGAGTTTTTGGATTAAAACCGGATAATGCTTGAGCGGCTGCCGTTATGGGCAGCCGCATTATTTATGCTAATAGAAAGTTCACAAGCGTGCTTCCTATTGTTGGGAAACGGAGTCGGAAGCCGCCGCTCCGTCAGGGCGAGGCAGCTCCAGCTGACATTCAAGCTGGCAGTCGTACGGCTCCGCTTCAACGTGCTTTTCGTTGTAAAGCTTTGCCTCGACGCAGCCCATGGACTTATAGAACGCCTGGCTTTCTATTGCCGAATGAGCGGATATATAGAGCTTGCGGGCTCCTTTATTTGCAGCCCATGATTTGGCGGTGAGAAAAAGAGCGCGCCCGATTCCCGTTCTTCTTTTGTCCTTGGATACGTGAAGGCTTGAAAGGTCGAGATACTTGTTTTCGCCTCCGAAAAACCCGGACTCCACGGATACAAAGCCCTTTAGCTTTCCGTCGCAGAAGGCGGCATGTACGAAGCCTCCGGTTTTCACGGTGTTTTTAAGGCATGAAACCAAGGTTTGATAATCCTCTTCCGTCCAGTCGTCAACAAATGGGTCGTCCTTTACGCTCCAGTCCGCGCCGTCTCTGCGCAGGCATTTTACGACAACCTGGCGGCGAATGAAGTTTCGGAATAATTCCCGGTTTATTTCCTGCCCTTGTAAATCTCTGTACTGAATCATATTACGGCGGCTCCCTTTTTGTATAAAATAAAAATATAACCTGATTATAGCGTATAATTGCGGACGGAGCAATTTAAATTCGATAAGGAAAGTATCGCGGGAATGTTAAGGAGGCGAGTGTCACGAAAAAGAACAGAATAACATTGCTTGCCGTTTTCATATCGGCGGCGCTTGCCGCAATCGGTGCCAGCCTCAAAGACAGCGATTTATTACAGGCCTTTAAACAGGGCGCGGAGGAAAGTGTTTCCGGTACAGCCGTATTTGACGCTTCATACCCTGACGCGCTCGGTCAGAAACGCGAATATTCCGGTTTTCCGTATGAGGAGGTGAACGGGAATATTCCTTTTTTTGAAAAAGAGGAATATGTTTCATATTCATTTGAGCGGTATTCGCCGTTGGACAGTCTCGGGCGGTGCGGCACTGCTTACGCCTGCATAGGAACGGATATAATGCCGACAGGCGCGCGCGAGCCAATCGGCTCGGTGAAGCCGTCGGGCTGGCATACCGTAAAATACAGCGAGCTTATCGACGGAAATTATCTGTACAACAGATGTCATCTGATTGCGTTTGAGCTGGCGGGGGAGAACGCCAATGAGCAAAATCTGATTACAGGCACCAGATATATGAACGTGGAGGGAATGCTGCCGTTTGAGAACAAGGTGGCTTCCTATGTGAGAAGCACGGGAAATCATGTGCTTTACAGGGTAACGCCTGTTTTTTCGGGCGGCAACCTGCTTGCCGACGGCGTACTGATGAAGGCGTATTCCGTGGAAGACGGCGGGGAGGGCATTTGCTTCTGCGTTTATGTTTTTAACGTACAGCAGGGGATTGTTATTGATTATGAGACGGGGGAAAGTTGGGCAGATACTCCTGCCGAACCGTCAGAATCGGAAATTCCCGAATGACAGGAAGGGCGGTTAATGATATAATCAAAATATGGATTACATCAAATCGGACGGACAAATCATAATAAAGGGCGGCTTTGAGAACCGCGGTATAATAGAGATACCGGATAGAATTGAAGGGTGCGAGGTTACGGAGATAGATGCCTATGCCTTTGCGCACAGGCTCGAGCTGACGGAAATAATTCTGCCTGCCACGGTAAGGCGGATAGGCGCGCATGCTTTTTACAACTGCAAAAAGCTTGGACTTGTTGAACTGCACGACGGGATAAGGGAGCTTGAGGACGGCGCGTTCAAGAACTGCCACAGTCTTTCCGAGATAAGAATGCACAGCCACAGTACGCGCGAGGGCTGTATACGGAATCTTCTTGACGAGAACATTCAGGAACTTACGCTTGATATAGAGTATGATGACGGAGGTCGGGCGCGTCTGCTTTTTCCCGTGTTTGAGGACGATTATGTTGAAAATACTCCGGCGCGGATTTTTCAGGCGGTGAGCTACGGCAGCGGCGGGGCGTACAGACAGTGTATGCAGGCGGGCAGCATGGATTACCGCGCCTTTGACGGGCTTTTTGCGAGGTCGGTCAGGGAGGACAGATTTGAGGCGGCGCTCTTTAACTGCGTCGGACGTCTGCGCTACCCGTACAGGCTTTCTTCTGAAGCAAAAGAAGCTTATATGAATTTTTTAAAGGAAAACGGAGGCAGGGCGGCTGCGTGCTTTATCGGACTTAAGGATACGGAGATGCTTGAATTTTTATGCGGACTCGGAGCGCTTGACGAAACGGCGGTGCGGGAGGCGCTGGCGGCTGCGTCAGATGCGGGCAATCCGCAGATTATCGGAATTCTGCTTGATTATAAGAGCCGCAATTTTAAAACAGAGAGAAAGAGCTTTGATTTATGAGCATTGATAATTATGCGAAAAAATCGGATATCGGCGTCAAAATTCTTACGGCGGGGCGAAGCAGCCTGTATTTTGCGATGCGCTTCATGGACACGGCGCTTTGCGCCTTTGAGTACAGGGCAAATGAGGGCAATCACTATGCGGGCACCGACGGGAACATAATTTATTATGCGCCGGATTATTTAATGGATATATATGAGCAGGAGGTAAGGCTGGTCAACAGGCTGTACCTTCATATGACGCTTCACTGCATATACAGGCATCTTTTCAGGATTGGCAAAAGAAATAAAAGGCTTTGGAATCTGGCGTGTGACATCGCGGTGGAGTCCGTGATTGACGGATTGGACTATTCCTGCTTGAAAATGCGTCTTCCGGCGCTCAGGGATGTCTTTTACCGCCGCGTTAAGGATGCTTGCAAGATATTAACTTGCGATTTAATTTATGATTATCTAGATAAAGGCACCATTGAGGAGCAGGAATTGGCGGAGCTTGAACGTGAATTTCTTGTTGACGACCATGAATACTGGTATCACAGCGACAACAATAAAAAGAGCCGTTCCCAGAACGAGCAGAAATGGGAAAACATAAGCCGAAAGATGCAGACCTCCATGGAGACCGTTGAGAAGGGGGCGGGCAATGAGAATCAAAGCCTGTATCAGAGCGTCGAGGTGGAAAACCGTGAACGCTACGATTACCGTGAATTTCTGCGCAGATTTGCGGTGTACCGCGAGGAAATTCAGCTTGACCCCGATGATTTTGATTATAATATATACACCTACGGGTTGTCGCACTACGGAAATATGCCTCTGATTGAGCCTATGGAGCAGAGGGAAATCAAAAAAATACAGGATTTTGTAATCGCAATCGACACCTCGTTTTCCTGCTCGGAGGAGCAGGTAAAGAGCTTCTTAGAGGAAACCTGCCGTATACTTTTTACATCGGAAAGCTTTTTTCAGAAGGTAAACATACGGGTGCTGCAATGCGACAACAGGGTGCAGAAGGACGACAGGCTTGAGAACGCCGCGCAAATGGAGGATTACATCAATCATCTTGCCATAAAGGGCAGGGGCGGGACGGATTTCAGACCGGTGTTCGAGTATGTGGGCGGACTGCTTGAGAACGGGGAGTTCTCAAATCTCAAGGGACTGATTTATTTTACGGACGGAAGAGGAGAATATCCGCAGAAGATGCCACCGTATGAAACGGCGTTTGTGTTTCTGAAGGAGGATTATACCGACGCGGGAGTGCCGACGTGGGCGATTAAGCTGGAAATATGATTTTTGCAGGAGGATTAAATAAATGAATATCAGGAAAGCGAAGGACGAAATACGCAACAGCATAAAGGCATATCTTACCAAAAATCCTCAGGGAGAATACGCGATTCCGGTGGTTCGCCAGCGCCCGATACTGCTTATGGGACCTCCCGGAATCGGAAAGACCGCGATTATGGAGCAGGTGGCGGAGGAGTGCAATATAGCTCTGGTATCATATACAATAACTCACCACACAAGACAGAGCGCGGTCGGACTGCCTTATATCGAAAAGATGTATTACAATAAGGAAAGCTATTCCGTAACTCAGTATACCCTGAGTGAAATAATAGCCTCGGTTTATGACAAAATATCAAAAAGTAATCTGTCCGAGGGAATTCTTTTTATCGACGAGATTAACTGCGTTTCCGAAACGCTTGCGCCGACGATGCTTCAGTTTCTTCAGTGCAAAACCTTCGGCAATCACAGGGTGCCCGAGGGCTGGATAATCGTGGCGGCGGGAAATCCTCCCGAATACAACAAATCAGTACGCGAATTCGATATTGTAACTCTTGACCGCGTGAAACGCATCGACGTGGAGCCGGATTATGAGGTCTGGAAGGAATACGCGTATAAGAGCAAAATACACGGCTCAATCATGTCATATCTTGAGCTGAAAAAAGACCGCTTCTACGATGTGAGGACGACCATGGACGGCAAAATTTTTGTCACGGCGAGGGGCTGGGAGGATTTGTCGGTAATTATAACCGCCTATGAAAAGCTTGGAATCAAGGTTGACTATGAGCTTATTCTTGAGTATATACAGCATCCGTCGATTGCTATGGATTTTGCCAATTATTACGACCTTTACAATAAATACAGAGCGGATTACAGGATAGACGATATTCTTAAGGGCAGGCTGTCCTACGACGTTTGCGACAGGATTAAGGCGGCTCCGTTTGACGAACGCTACAGCATTATAGCGCATCTGATGAGCGGTCTGACCGCGGTTTTTGCCGAGGCGGATTTGCAGACAAGATATGTAAGCAATATTTTTGACATGCTTAAAGAAACAATGGAAATCTACGAAAAAAGCTGTGAGAATATCCGTACGGACGCGAACAAGGTGACGGACGACGCGAGAGAGAGGCTCCGCCGTAAAATTGCCGCAAACGCCATATCGGGCAACGCATTGACTGCTATGCAGGGAGCGATACGCTATGTGGACGATGTTGCGCTCAGGTTCGGAGCGGGCTCCGAGCATAACCCCGTGACGGAGGAAGCGTTCGCGGGCATTAAAAAAGATTTTGAACGTGTTAAGAATGAACGTGAGGAGGTTCTTAAAAACGCCTCGGAATATCTTTCAAATTCATTTGATTTCATACTGAAAACCTTCGGCGAGGAGCAGGAACTTATAATGTTCATTACCGAGCTTTCGATAAATTACTATGCCGTGAGCTTTATAAACGACGAGGGGTGCGACACCTATACCTATTACGCGTCGAGATTTCTTACGGGAGACAGGCAGCGCGAAATAATGGAGGACATAAGGGCGGTAAGGGAAAATGAAAGCCTGTAATCTGTGCCCGAGGTCGTGCGGCGTAAGCCGCGAAGAGGGACAGCGGGGATTTTGCGGTGAGAGCGGCGTTATAAGGGCGGCGCGTGCTGCTCTGCATATGTGGGAGGAGCCCTGCATATCGGGAACGCGGGGCTCGGGAACGGTATTTTTCTGCGGCTGTACGCTTCGCTGTGTCTACTGTCAGAACCGAAGCATAGCAGACGGTGAGGTCGGGAAAGAAATAAGTACCAATCGCCTTGCCGAAATTATGCTTGAACAGCAGGAACGGGGAGCCAACAATATCAATCTGGTCACGCCGACGCATTTTGTGCCGCAGATTGCAAAAGCAATTTCCGCTGCGCGCGCAAACGGGCTTGCGCTTCCGATTGTGTACAATACATCCGCCTACGAAACTCCCGAAACCCTTAAAATTCTTGACGGACTTGTGGATGTATATCTTCCCGACATGAAATATTTCAGTCCGGTTCTTGCCGCAAAATATTCAAACGCTCCCGATTATCCCGAAACAGCCAAGGCGGCGATTGCGGAAATGGTTCGTCAGACGGGGACTGCCTGTTTTGCCGACGGAAACGGAATTGCCGAGGAGGGAATCATGCTGCGCGGGGTTATCGTAAGGCACCTTCTTTTGCCGGACGGACTTGAGGATTCAAAGGCGGTTGTGCGCTATCTTTATGAAACTTATGGGGACGGCGTTTATATAAGCATCATGAATCAGTATACGCCGATGCCCGGAATCGGGGATAAATATCCCGAGCTTGCGCGTAAGGTGACGGATGAGGAGTATGACGAGCTTGTGGATTACGCCGTTTCGCTCGGAATTGAAAACGGCTTTATTCAGGAGGGGGAAACGGCGCTTGAAAGCTTTATTCCCGATTTTGATATGAGAGGAATCTGATTTTGAATAATATAAAAAACTCCTCCGCCCCAAAGAAGCCGGAGGCAAAGAGCAAATGTAAATATTCCGCCCGATGCGGGGGCTGTGTTTATATGGACAGGGAATACGCCGAACAGCTTGCGATAAAGCAGGAAACGGTTGAAAAGCTTATGAAGCCGTTCGGAAAGGTTCTGCCGATTGTAGGCATGGACAATCCCTATCATTACCGCAATAAGGTACACGCGGTTATAAGCGGGAACAGAAAGGGCGATATATACGCAGGAACCTACGAGGCAGGGACTCATAATGTCGTGGACGTGGAAAGCTGCCTGATTGACGGCGAAGAAGCGGATTCCATCATACGTACGGTTGCCGGACTTATGAAATCCTTTAAATATCAGCCGTATAACGAGGATACGGGACGGGGCTTTCTGCGCCATGTTCTGGTGCGCACCGCACGTGCGACCGGACAGATAATGGTGGTTCTGGTTGTGGCGGACAAGGCTTTTCCTTCCAAAAATAATTTCGTAAAGGCGCTTATTAAAGCGCATCCGTCAGTTACCACCGTTGTGGCTAATTTCAACAACCGCAGAACTAGCATGGTTCTCGGAGAGCATGAGCAGGTACTTTACGGAAAAGGCTATATTGAGGACGAGCTTTGCGGCTGCCGCTTCAAGCTATCGCCCAAATCCTTTTATCAGATAAATCCTGTACAGACGGAGCGGCTTTACAGCCTTGCGATTGAGTATGCCGGATTGGCGGGCAGCGAAGCCGTAATTGACGCCTACAGCGGAATCGGGACTATCGGAATCATTGCGTCCAAAAGCGCGGGAAGCGTCACGGGAATAGAACTGAATGCCGACGCAGTAAAAGATGCTCAAATTAATTTACGACTTAATAATTGCAAAAATGCAAAATATATTCAGGGGGACGCAGGAGAATTCATGCTGCGTGAAGCTGCCGCGGGACGAAGCTGTGATGTGGTGTTTATGGACCCGCCCCGAAGCGGAAGCAGCAAGGAGTTTCTGGAGGCGCTTGTCAGACTCGCGCCCAAATGCGTGATTTACATATCCTGCAATCCCGAAACGCTTGCCGCCGATTTAAAGTATCTGACAAAAATGGGATATAAAACGGATAAGTGCAGACCTGTGGATATGTTTCCGTGGACGGGAAGTATAGAATGCGTGACTTCGATTTTTTATAGAAAAATATAATGCTGTAAATGTAACGGAGTTTAATCATTTTGATACAAGAGGGCAGAAATTAGCTATGATGCACAAAGAACCGATAAGACATCATTATATTCCGCAGTTTATTTTAAGAAATTTTTGTTTTGATGAAAATAAAAAATATTTGCACTATTTTGACAAAAAAACTTCTCAATTATACAAAAGAAAAATAGAAGAAACTTTTATGGTCAGAAATTTATACCGTGACAATATAAATAATCCTGATGAACCGACAAAAATTGAGAAAGATTTGGCGCGCTTCGAAAGTGAGGTTTCTAAAATTATAACAGACAGATTTCTTAAAGAGGATGAAATATCAATAACTTATGAAGAAGATGATAAATTAAAACTTTTCTTTGCGATTATGGCATTCAGGTCAAAAATTACAAGCAATAAGTTTGGAATAGAAGCTTCTGATGAATCTAAAAGATTTTATTCCATGTACCAAACAGACGGAAATTTGTCTGACTTTTGGAAAAGAAACTTAGGATATTTAGCCAATTGCAGGTCTTTGAGGGAAGTATTAAACCATAAGGAGATAGATATGCCAATAAAGATTTTCTTTAGGCGTGATACTTTTGGATTTTTTGGTCTTTATTTTATTGTTGCAGAGAGAAGAGGTCCTTTTGAGTTTATTATAAGTGATGTTTACCCGACTGTTATTACGGGTGTAACAGACTACGGGTTTGAAAATCACCTATATTCTATATACCCAATTTCACCGGATAGAGTCATTTTAATTGCATCAAACGGAATCGACGCATGCCCCAAAAGTGTTGCTGTTTTTAGCGATGAAGTTTTGAAAAAGCCTAAAGTTAATCGAGAAAACAAATTGCTGATACGTGTCAAAAAAATATATGAAAATGATGTGAAATATATTAATTCAGTGCAGATAAAAGAGGCTTATGATGGATTTGCATTTAAAGACAGAAACAAAATAACACTTTTGAGTTAGGTTGGTTATGAAATTTTTAAGAGATTCTTTAAATTGCCGGTGGAGGTCAAGATGGTAAAACCCTTTCTTTTTTTTAATGGATTTGGAATAATAGTTTTTCTGATATTTATTCTTGCGTTTGGTATAATAATTTTCGGTGTAATAAAAGGTATTACGCAGTGGAATAAAAATAATCATTCCCCCAGACTTACGGTAACTGTGAGAATAGTGGCGAAACGGACACAGGTTTCCCACATTCATCACAACACTGGAATCGGAGCAATGCACATGAGCAGCTT